>NZ_WNJP01000116.1 GCF_009733735.1 Sandarakinorhabdus oryzae
TCCAGCGTCACATAGGCGGTGGCGCCGCGCGACGCGTCGCCGGCCTCGGCCAGCGCCATGGCTTCGGCATGCGGGCGGCCGCCGGGTTGGGTCCAGCCGCGGCCGACGACGCGGCCATCCTTCACGATCACGCAGCCGACCGACGGGTTGGGGACGGTCTGCCCGATGCCGCGGCTGGCCAGCGCCAGCGCTGCGCCCATCCAGCGCCAGTCTTCAGCCGCTGGGCTCACTCGATCGGCGGTTCAGCCGGTGCCGGCACACGCACGATGGCATCGACGCTGGGCTGGGCGGCGACATAGGGCAGGTCACGCTTGAAACCGCCGCCCTGCACATAGTCATCATATTGCTTCTGCGCGTCGATCTTTGCCTTGCCCGACAGGGTGGCAATATGGGCGCGGGCTTGCGCCAGCCGGGCCTCGCGGGCGGCCTTGGTGGCCTTGGCATCGGCGATGGCATCGGCGCGGCTGCGATCGGCCTTCCAGCTTTGCGCATAGATGATCACCGGATCGGGCTTCATGTAGCCCCAGCGCGATTCGATCAGGAACAGGGTCATGATCATCGTCGTCGCCAGCACAGAGCCGGCGGCGATCCAGTAGCGCTTGCGGCGCTGGGTGGCATCAGGGGGATCGAGAAAGGCCATGGCGGCAAGATAGGCGGCAGCGGCGCGCTTGGCCAGTGGTGCGGCAATGGGGGAGGGGCACGGCCCCTCCCCCGGTTCTCTGCCTCAGCCGGCGTCGGCCAGGTTGAAGCGGATGGTGAAGCGGCGGCTGGTGGCGACCGGCTGGCCATCCTTCAGCGCCGCCTCGAACCGCCAGCGCTTGAGCGCAAAGGCGATGGCGGCGGCATCGAGCCGGGCGAAGCCGGACGAGCGCAGCAGGTTGACGCCGGTCACCACGCCGCGCGCATCGATGCTGACCATCAGTTCGACATTGCCTTCTTCGCCCAGTGCGCGCGAAGCCGTTGGGTAAGGTGGCTGCATCGACGCTGCGGCGATCAGGCGGGCGCCGCGGCTCGGCCCGCTGGCCACCGGGGGCAATTGCGGCGGCTGCAGGGACTCGCCGTTGCCGGCGGTGGGTCCCTGTGGCCCGGCATCACCAATCGGCGGCGGTATCACCGGGTCGGGCCGGGTTACCTCATAGTCGGGCTGCATGATGTCGTTGACGATCGGCAGGTCGCTGGTCTTTGGTTCAACCGCCAGCTTCTCCTCAACCGGCGGCTTGATATCGGTGATGATGATCGGCTTTGACGCGGGTTTCGGACGGGTCACCTGCCAGCCGGCGAGCAGCAGGGCGGCGAGGGCGACATGCACGGCGGCGGTGGCCGCCAATCCAGAGGTCTGGTTCGACAGGCTTTTCATGCGCGATTCTCCCAAGGATGAAGGTCGCACAGCGCCGGCGTTCCGCCGTGTCTGCGGTGCCGATACAGTATAACATGGACTGACGATAATGATAGGCCGCTGGCTGCGGCGCGGGCGCGCAGTCAGCCGCCGAGGCGGCGCAAGGCTTCTTCGCGGCCGATCAGCGGCAACAGGGCGGCCATTTCCGGCCCATGCGGCTGGCCGGTGAGCGCCAGGCGCAGCGGCAGGAACAGCGCTTTGCCCTTGCGGCCGGTGGCGGTCTTCAGCGCGTCAACCAGGCGGCTCCACACATCATCACCCCATTCCAGATCGGCCAATGTGGCGCGGGCGGTGGCGAGATAGTCGGGCTCCTCGATCACCGGCGTCACCGGCCCGGCGATCACCGCGTGCCAGGCGGCGGCTTCATCGAGCCGGGTGAGATTGCCGCGGATGGCCTGCCATTCGGCCTCCGTGATGCTGGCCGGCAGGCGTGCGGCGACATCCGCCAACTCCATGTGATGGATGCAGCGCGCCGACAGGCTGGCGAGATCGGCCGGATCGAAGCGGGCGGGGGCGCGGCCGAAGTGGGCCAGCGCGAAGCCAGGCAGCAGATCGGCCAGTCTGGCCAGCGGCTCGACCGGCTGCGAGGTGCCGAGCCGGGCCAGCAGAGCGGCAACGGCCACCGGCTCGATGCCGCGTTCGCGCCACGCGTCCACGCCTTCCGAACCGATGCGCTTCGAAAGCGCGGCATCGGCGCCGGTGAGCAGGGCGAGGTGGGCGAGGCGCGGCGGTGTTGCGCCCAGCGCGGCAAACATCTGCAGCTGCACGGCCGAGTTGGTGACATGGTCCTCGCCGCGCACGATGTCGGTGATGCCGAGGTCTATGTCATCAACGACAGATGGCAGCATGTAGAGCCAGGAGCCATCGGCGCGGCGGACGACCGGATCGGAGAGTGAGGCCGCGGGGAAATGGCAAGCCCCACGCACGCCATCGTCCCAGTCGATGTCAGCGGTCTCGTCCATTCGGAAGCGCCAATGGGGCTTGCGGCCTTCGGCTTCGAGGCGGGCCTTGTCGGTCTCGGTCAGCGCCAGCGCGGCGCGGTCATAGATTGGTGGCAGTCCGCGCGACAGGGCGACCCGGCGCTTCAGCTCCAGCTCCTCGGTCGTTTCATAGCAGGGGTAAGCCCGCCCCTGCGCCGCGAGCCGCTGCAGCGCATCGTCGTAGAGCGTGAAACGGTCCGACTGTTTCACCTCGTCATCCGGTGGGCAGCCGAGCCAGGCCAGATCATCGCGGATGGACTGCGCCGATTCCGCCGTGGAGCGCGCCAGATCGGTGTCATCGAGCCGCAGCAGGAAGCGGCCGCCACTGGCCCGAGCGAGCAGCCAATTGACCAGCGCGGTGCGGATATTGCCGGCGTGGAGGCGGCCGGTGGGCGACGGGGCGAAGCGGGTGACGATCATGGCCCTGCCCATAGGCCAAGGCGACGGCGAAATCACCGTCCGATTGCCGCCAGCCAGTCAGCGGCGACCCGCCTTATGCTCGCCTCATGATCCATGCCCTCATCGCCCTCGCCGTCGCCGCCGCCCCCATTGGCGGGCTTGTCATCACGCCCGCCACCATTCCCTGGGGGCCGGCTGCGGCCGATGGCACCCGCTTTGCCCTGCTCGAAGGCCAGCGCGACGTGGCGGGCCAGGCCTTTTCCTATGCCTTCGCACTGCCGGCCGGCACATGGGACAAGCCACACCGCCACAGCACGACCGCGCGCATCTTCGTGTTGAAAGGCACGCTGAAGCTGGGCTGGGGCGCCCAGATGGACAAGGCCCACGCCCACGCCTTCCCCGCCGGCAGCTTCGTGGTGGTGCCGGCCGGTGCCGTACATTTCGACGGCGCCGACGAGGAGACAATCATCCTCGGCGTCGCCAGCGGGGTGTGGGCGACGCATTACGAGGATGGCAGCGCCGGTTCGGCGGGAACGCCTACTTCGCCCTGATATGCCGCGCCACGGTGCGTTCCTTCACCTGCGCGCCGTAGATCACGCCATTCTTGTCCACCCACAGGCCTTCGGCGCCGCTGGTGGCGCCGGCATCGGGGTTGGGATCGGGATCGGGGATGAAGGCCGTCACCTTGCCGTTCTTTACCGATCCGATGCGGATGCCGCGCTGCCAGCCGGGGTTGTAGCCATAGCCAACCGGGCGGCGGCTTTCGCTGTCGCCGCTGTACATGATGTCGTTCCGGTCAATGAACAGGCCCGACGGCCGGCCGAATTGTGACCAGCTTTTCAGCAGCTTGCCCTTTTGCGTGTAGACCTGGACGCGGTTGTTCCAACGATCACCGACATAGAGCAGGCCCCTTGAATCCATGGCGAGGGCGTGCGGCACTTCCAGATCGCCCTGTTTCTTGCCGGGCTGGCCCCATTGCATCAGATATTTGCCGTTGCGGTCGAACTTCAGGATGCGGGCGACGCCGCGGTCCGCCTCGTGGCCATCGGCCACGAAGATGTCGCCATTCTTCGCCACGATCACGGCATTGGGTTCGGTGAAGACATCGGTGCCCTTGCCCTGCACGCCGGGTTTGCCCAGCGTCATCAGCAACTTGCCGTCTGGGCTGAACTTCAGCACCGTCGCGCCCTTGCCAGGGATAGCCCGGGCGTCGGTGAGCCAGATATTGTCTTGTCCATCGATGGTGAAGCCGTGCGGGAACACCGTCAGCCCGCCGCCGAAGGCCTTGATGAAGTTGCCGGCCGCATCGAATTCCATGATCGGATCGATGCTGGAATTGCCGCAGCTGTTGGCGCCGCAGCGTTCCGCCACCCAGATATGGCCCTTGCTGTCCACCGCCACCGCGCTGGTGGAGCCCATCACGCGGCCGGCCGGCAGCTTCAGGAAGCCCAGCTCGCTGCGATAGGGGTTGGGCTGCCTGTTGGTCTCGGCCGTCAGCGGGCCGGGCTGCGGCAGGGTTTCGATGGTCCACACCGGGCGCGCCTGTTGCGCCGCTGTCTGGGCAAGAACGGGGCTGCCGGCCAGCAACAGCGTGGCCAGGATGATCGGCTTCATGTCGTCCCCCTCTCCGGCGGTTCAGCCGCCGTTTGCCGGCTTCTGTGCCGTAATCCCGATCGTCGCCAGCACTTCCGATCGCTTGTCGAGCGCCTGGCCGCCGGCAGGGAAGCCATTGGTCTTGAGCAGGAAGGCCAGCACATCGGCATATTCTTCCCGGGTCAGTGATTGCGGGTCGTTCTGCGGCATCGTGGTGCGCACCCGGTCATAAAGATCGCCCACGGTCATCGTGTCCCAATGGCTGATGAACTCGCCGCCGATCAGCGGCGGTGCCTCGCCGGTGCCGTTGAGCGCGGCGCCGTGGCAGGCGCCGCAGCGCTGGGCATAGACGCCGGCACCGCGCGCCGCCTGTTCGGTCGTGTAGATGCCCTGCCACACCGATTTGCCGGCATCCTGGGCCAGAGCGGCCCCAGCCATGACGGTGGCAACGACGATGGGCAGGGCAAATTTCACGCGTCTGATCCTCACTTCTTCCCCGGCAACGCATAGGCGATGAACTCGCCCGAGGCGTTGCCGCCGCTGGTCGGCACGATGATATACTGCTTGCCGGCCACCATGTAAGTCATTGGTGAACCCGATTGGGTGGAGGGCATGAACACCGCGCCCACCTCCTTGCCGGATTGCTTGTCATAGGCGCGCAGCATCGCCCCGCGTGGGTGATCGGCGGTGGTGGTGAACTGGTTCTCGCCGGCGATCACCAGCGTTTTCGTCACCAGCGTGCCGATCTGATAGGTGGCCTGCCCGGTGCGCGGGATGCCACCAATCGCCTTGATTGCCGGGTGGTTGCGCACGAAATCCGGCGTCTCGCCATGGGCGATCTGCCATTTGATCGTGCCATTGTTCACGTCGATGGCGCTGATCGTGCCGTAGGGCGGCTTCATCAGCGGCAGGCCATCGACGGCAAGCCGGGGCGGGCCACCGCCGCCACCACCGCCGCCAGCAGACGGCGGCGGACTGTCTGCCCCCGCCCCTTCACCCGGGCCCTTGATCATCGTCACCGGCTGGCCGGCCACGCCGACCACCAGCGGAATGTCGGACAGGCCGGGCGGTGGCGGCAGCAGGCCGGTCGAGGAAATGCAGGTGCCGCAGGCATAGACATAGGCGATGCCGGTTTCCGGATCGAAGCTGCCGCCCGGCCAGTTGGTGCCGCCCTGCGCCCAGTTGTTGATGACGCCGAATTTCTCCGGCGTGGAGACGATTGGCGGCGTGTAGACCGGGCCCAGCTCATAATGGCTGGCCAGTTCCTTGGCCTTGGCCTTCAGGTCGGGCGTGAAATCGATCAGGTCGGATTCCAGATAGCCGTTGCGGCTGTAGACCGGCGGTTTCGATGGGATGGGCTGGGTCGGGCTGTACCATTCACCCGGCACCTTGCCCTTGGCCACCTTGGTTTCCTTGATCGGCCACACCGGCACCCCGGTGGCGCGGTCAAAGACGTAGAAGAAGCCTTGCTTCGACGGCAGTCCGACGACCTTGCGCGGTTTGCCATCCACCGTCACGTCCATCAGCAGCGGCGCACTGCTGTTGTCGAGGTCCCAGATCTCGTGGTGGATGAGCTGGAAGTGCCAGCGCCGCTGGCCGGTCTTGAGGTCAACGGCGACAAGGCTGTTGCCGAACAGGCCGGGGCCGGGCCGCTTGCCACCGAAAAAGTCCGACGTCGGCGATTCGACCGCGAGATAGGCCAGGCCCAGGTCTTCATCGACCGAAACCTGCGTCCACACCCCGGTGTTGCCGTTGATGTCGGCCGAGTTGTTGTACCAGGTGTCGTAACCAAACTCGCCTTTCTTGGGGACAGTGTGGAAGGTCCACAACCGCTTGCCGGTGCGCACATCAAAGGCGCGGACATAGCCCTTGGTGTTGTTGTGGGTGCGCGGCGTGAAGCCTTCGCGGAAGGCGGCGCCGATGATGATGGTGTTGCCCGACACCGCCGGCGCGGAATGCACGCCGACTTCGCCGGTGTCGAGATCGCCCAGGTCCTGATCGAAATCGGTCTTCAGATCGAGCACGCCGTTGACGCCAAATTCGGGATCAGGCCGGCCGGTATCGGCATCGAGGCTGACGAGGCGATAGCCGATGGTGACATAGAGGATGCGGCGCTTGGTGCCGTCGGTCCAATAGGAGAGACCGCGGCCCGACAGCGCGCGCGGGCTTTCGGCCGAGCGCTTGCCTTCGTGCAGGGCAAATTGCCAGAGCAGCTCGCCGGTGGCGCCATTCAGCGCGACCACGGCGCGGCGGGTGCCGCCGGTGGTGTAGATGACGCCGTCCACCGCCAGCGGGGTCGATTCCAGCTTGTATTCCGGCCGGCTGCCCAAGATGTCGGTCTTGAAGCGCCAGGCGATTTCGAGGTTGCTGAAATTGCCGGCGTTGACCTGGTCGAGCGGCGAATAGCGGCTGCCTTTCAGATCGGCGTTGTAGGTCGTCCAGTTGGCGACGCCGTTGGTGGTGCGCGCGGCGGTGGTGCCTTCCTTGGCCGGCGTCTGCGCCTGCACCGAGGTGGTGAGCATCAGCGCGGCCATGACCGACAGCGGCAGGGTAGAGTTGATCTTCATGTGTTTGCCCCTTGATGGTTGATTGCAGTTGCCGACAGTCACGCCGCCGGCATCTGCATCACCTTGTCGAGCCCGGCCTTGATGCTGGCCTTTTGCGCGTCGGTCAGCTGCGGATAGGGCGTGCGGGCATACATCATCGGGCCACCCATCCTGAGCGAGAGCACATATTTCATCTGGGCATAGGTGTTCGCGCCCATGTTGTAATCGCGCATGATGCCCTGGGCGGCGCGCAGGTGCGCCAGCTTCGCTTTCCAGTCGCCCTTGGCGCGGATCGCCTTGAAGATATCAGCGCACTTGTCGCTGAACGGGTTGCCGTCGGCCAGGATGGCGCCCATGCCGGCCTCGACCGCCGGGATCAGGTTGTTCGACGTGCCGCAGCGCATGTTGAGCTCGGGGAAGTTCTTGAGGAATTGCGCAAATCCTTCCGGATCCCCCGAACTGTCCTTGATGCCGGCCAGGTGCGGATATTGCATCATGTTGCGCAGCAAATCGATGGTGATCGAGACCTCGGACGTGCCGGGGATGTGGTAGAGGTTGATCGGGATCGACACGGCTTCGAACAGCTTGGTGTAATAATCGGTCAGCCCTTCCAGCGGCGGCTGGTTGAAATAGAAGGGCGGGATCACCAGCAGGCCATCGGCGCCGACGCTCTGGGCGTGCTTGGCCAGATCGATGGTCTCGACGATGTTGGATGTGCCAGGGCCGACAATGATGTTCATGTTGCCCTTGTGCTGCATCGCCGTCTCGGTGATCAGCTTGCGTTCGGCCACGGAAAAGCTGGGAAACTCACCGGAGGTGCCAAGCACCACGACGCCATCGGCGCCGCATTTCTGGTGCCATTCCATCACCGCCTTCATGGCGCCGGGATCAAACTGGCCCCTGGCATCGCATGGGGTGACCGTCGCCACCCAATACATCACCTTGTTCTTCGAACCGAGGCGGCGCGCGCCCATCTGTGCGGCTGCCGGCGCGGCGGCCCCCAATGCACCAGCGGCGGCCACACTTGCAGCCATTGCCAGCGTGTCCCGGCGGGTCATGTCCATGGTCGATCCTCCCCAAGCGGCTGTCATGCTGCAGCCTGCCGGCGCATCATTGCGCCGCGCGCTCGTGGCGGCAAGAATTTTGCGCGGCTGGGCTACCTGTCGCTTGCAAGGGGGTCTGATTGGCGTGAGCTTGGGCAGGTCAGCGTGATGCGACCATAAGGCGGGTCGTCGGGATCGCGGTGCCAGGTCAGGTTGGCGCAACTGGCCAGGACGTCACGGCCCAGTTTCAGGATCGGCCAGCCGCGCTGGCGGCCACGCTTGCCGGTAACCATGTCGCCTTCGCTGGCATCGGCGTCGGGCGGCAATTCGGCCTTGCCCGCCCAATCGAACAGCCGAACATCGACATCGCGCAGCATCACCCCGGCAATATTGAGCGGGTGGGCCAGGTGCAGGTTGCGCACCGGCCGATCGACACCAAAGGCAACCTCGACGCGCCGCACCGGCCCGGTCAGCGCACCGTTGCCGGCCTTGGCCAGCCGGCTGGCGGCTGCCACGCTGGCCACGCTGCCGGGGCGCAGCGGGTGCAGTTCCAGCTCGATCCGGCCGCTGCCGGGCAGCGACCAGCGCATCATCAGGGCGTTGCTGGCACTGCCCGGCGCGGCATCCAGCGTGGTCGCACGGTCTTGCCGTGTGGCGGGGCGGAACTGAAGTTGCACGTCGTCATGCGGCAACAGGCCAACGCCGATCACGCCGTCGCTGCTGGCGGCCTGGCCCGATGGCGCCACCTTGGGGGCCAGCACCTGGGTGTGCGGGATCGGCCGGCCGGCGATCTCCAGCCATTCGCGGCTGTAGGGCAACACCACCGTCACCTGGCCCACCGCGACGCGGAACAGGCCGCGCTCCACATCTTCGCGGTTGGGCGCGGCCAGCTTCAGCCGCGCCACCGTGGCCGGGTTGAGCATGACCAGCGGATCCGCGCCGAAATCGACGGTGAGCAGCACCGGCTGGCCATCGATGCGCGCCGCCACCAGCGGGGCAGCGGCCGGCAGCACCAGGGGCGGCAGCGGTGCTGGCGGGCCGGGCGTGGAGGCGGCCA
>NZ_WNJP01000117.1 GCF_009733735.1 Sandarakinorhabdus oryzae
CCGACGCGTTGGCCGCCCTGGGCGATCACGCGGCCGCCCGCGCCGCTGCCACCCGCGCTGCCGGCCTGTCTGCCGACCCGGCGGTACGCGCCTTCCTGCTCGGCCGCCATCGCGGCTGAGGCAGCCGTTCAGGGCGTTTCGCCGGGCGCCACCGTCATCACGTCCTGCCAGTCGGGGTGCTTCGCATATTGGGCGCGGACATAGGGGCAGAGCGGAATGATGTGGAAGGGCGTGGCCCGGGCATCGGCAATCAGCGCGTCCACCAGCGCCCGCGCCGCGCCGGTGCCGTGCATCGCCTCGGGCGCTTCAGTGTGATCGGCGCTGATCAGGCCGGGGCCGCGGTGGGTGAAGACCAGCTCGGCCTCGGCATCAATACCGGCCACCCGCGCCACATATCGGCCATGGCGGGGCCCGTCATCCTTGGTGATAATGATGTCAGCCACAGCCGCTGCTCCTATTTTGCTGGAAAGATTTTCTCGCCATCCTGATGGCTTGGCAAGCTGGCGGGCGCGGCCCACAACAGCGTCATCCCCCATCAGGAGAATTTCGATGAGCGATTATGTGCCCCCCAAGGTGTGGACGTGGGACAAGGAGAGCGGCGGGCGTTTCGCTGCCATCAACCGTCCCATCGCCGGCCCCACCCACGACAAGGACCTGCCGGTCGGCAAGCACCCGATCCAGCTTTATTCGCTGGGCACGCCCAACGGCGTGAAGGTGACGGTGATGCTGGAAGAACTGCTGGCCGCCGGTCACAGCGGCGCCGAATATGATGCCTGGCTGATCAACATCGGTGCCGGCGACCAGTTCGGCTCGGGCTTTGTCGCGGTCAATCCCAACAGCAAGATTCCGGCCATGGTGGACCGCTCGACCGATCCGCCCACCCGCATCTTCGAAAGCGGCGCCATGCTGATCTATCTGGCGGAAAAATTCGGCGCCTTCCTGCCCACCAGCCTGCCAGCCCGCACCGAGGCCTTGAGCTGGCTGTTCTGGCAGATGGGTTCGGCGCCGTTCCTGGGCGGCGGCTTCGGCCATTTCTATGCCTATGCCCCCACCAAGCAGGAATATCCGATCAACCGCTATGCCATGGAAGTGAAGCGGCAGCTGGACGTGCTCGACCGGCACCTGGCGACCAATGCGTATATGGCCGGCAGCGAATACAGCATCGCCGACATGGCGATCTGGCCCTGGTATGGCGCGCTCAGCCTTGGCCTGCTCTACGAAGCCGGCGAATTCCTCGATGTGGCGAGCTACACCAATGTCATCCGCTGGACGAAGCAGATCGGCGAACGCCCGGCGGTGAAGCGTGGCCGCATGGTCAACCGCGTCTATGGCGAGCCGTCGAGCCAGCTGCACGAACGCCACGACGCCAGCGATTTCGACACCAAGACCCAGGACAAGGTGGCCAAGCAAGCATGAGCAGCGACAGCGCGATCCGCCAGCCATCCGACATCGGCCCGCCGGGTTCCCTGCCCGACAGCCTGGCCCAGCGGCGGATCGCGCGCTTTGAACCTGGCCATGCGGTGATCGAATATGAAGTGCTGCCCGCCATGTGCCACAGTGGCGGCATTGCCCAGGGCGGCTTTGTCGCCGGCTGGATCGACGCCGCCATGGCCCATGCCGTGATGGCAAAATATGGCTTTGACCGGGTGCCGATCAGCCTGGAGATCAAGGTCAGCTACTTCGCGCCGGCCAACCCCGGCCGCGTGCTCGCCGAAGCCTGGATCGAAAAGGCCGGCGGCCGCACCGTTTTCGCCGAAGGCCGGCTGACGACGGTGGACGGCAGGATATTGGCCAAGGCGAGCAGCACCATCAGCCTGATCGATGTAGCGAAGGTGGCGGCAAAAATGGTGTGAATGGGGGTTGACTTTTGTACCATATATGGTACGCAACATGTGTTTGGATTTGCTATCCAAGCTACTAACCGAATCTCACGGAGGAGAAACACCATGAAGCAGGCTGCTTCTGCAGTCCGAATCCGGAGTCTCGCATGTTCCCCCTCGTCTTCTACCGCACTCCAGCCGGTAACGATGTTGTCCTCGATCTGATCCGTTCCTTTGACCCTGCCGACCGGCGCACCATCGGCGAGGATTTAAAAACCCTGCAAATGCGCCATCCGCTCGGCCTGCCGCTGAGCCGACCATTGGGCAAGGGCTTGTCTGAGCTGCGCAGCAGCTTGCCTTCTGGCCGCGAGTTTCGCCTGTTCTACTGTTTCGACCGCCGAACATCGCACCTGATCGTGCTGCATGGCTTCATCAAGAAGAGCCAGCAAACGCCGGACAAGGAGATGCGCATCGCCCGCGATCGGCAACAGGAGTTTACCTGAAGGTTCTGCCATGACCAGCCCGCCCACTCCCCGCGATCCGTCCGGCTTTACCAGTCTTGATGACTGGCTTGACGGAGAGGGTTTTCGCGACGAGGTCACGCTTGCCGCCACCAAACGCGTCGTGGCGCTACACCTGGAGGACGCAATTGCCGCTGCCGGCATCACCAAGTCCGCACTTGCGGCTGCTATGGGCACAAGCCGCAAGCAACTGGATCGACTGCTCGATCCCAACGAGCATAATGTCACCCTCCTGTCTCTGGCCAAGGCTGCGCAGCAGGTTGGCAAACGGCTGAAGGTGGAACTGGTCGACTGATCATTCCGCCTTGGTGATGTCGATCCGGATGCTCACCCAGGTCCCCACCTGATACTCGCCATTCACCCGCGGCGGCTTCACGCGGAACTGCCAGGAGGCCTCGTTGACGGCATAGCCGAGGCCCGAGCCGGGCGTTTCGCCGATCGGGCGGCAGTCTTCCACCCGGAAGCGCGGCGCGGTGCGGCAGGCGATCAGGCCAAAGCTGCCGGCGCCGGCAAAACGCGCCTTCTGCAGATAGAAACGCAGTTCGGCATCGGTCGGTTCACGAAACCAATCGGCGGCATACATCTTGGACCCATCGGGCGCGACGCCCACCACCGCGCTGTCGGGCGGGCCGGCATCAGCCATCTGCGCCGGCGCCGGATCGGGTTGCGGCACCTTCTTCAGATCAAAGCCCAGCAAGGCCGGATCGCCAAAGCTCCATTTCGCCGGCGGCGCATTGGGCACCGTCACCATTGGCTTGGGCTGCGGGTTGCTGGGGGCTTTCTGGGCCTTTTGCTGCTGCGGCTTTGGCCGGGCGCGCTGCGGGCTGGGCGCGGCGACGTTGAAGGCCGTGATGCTGGCCACGCCCGGCTTGCCCTTGGGCTGCGGCGGCGCCAGCAGCAGCAACAGCAGGATCAGCGCGATGTGCAGCGCGATGACCAGCAGCAGCACCGGCACGCGCCGCCGCGCCGCCCACAGATCGCGCGGGAGGGTGAGGTATCCGGCCGGAACCGGGAGGAAGGCGGGCGCGTTCACAGGGCGATGGCAGGCGGGGGATGCCCTCCATAGGCTGCACCGACCCTGAACGGCTAGGGCCTGAACTCATTAAATCTGCAGGCCGGCATGGCCCGGAGGAGCGATATGGCTAGGCGCGGGCGCGCTGGGCAACCCATCGAAGTAAACTTCGATGGGGCCCTTGGCGGGGCTTCGCCCCCCGGCAAGCGACCGCAACGACGCCATATCGCTCCTCCGGGCCACCCTTCGGGCGAAGCGAGGAAGGCCGATAGCGCGCTCGTTCGATTGCCAGATAGCGCTGCTATCTGGCTGCACTCACTCACTCCTCTCGCCCTTCCTCGTTTCGTGACGGCCTGCAGATTTAATGAGTTCAGGCCCTCAGTCGAGATTTGGCCGCAGCAACTGGGTGGCGCGTTCGCGGCTGACGCCCAGGCGGGCGGCATAGTCGAGCAGCTGGTCTTCCCCGATGCGCGCCACGCCGAAATAGGCGCTTTCGGGATGGGCGAAGTAAAATCCCGACACCGCTGCCGTCGGCCACATGGCGAAACTGTCGGTCAGCGTGATGCCAGCGCGCGCCTCCACGCCCATCAGGTCGAACAGGTGGCGTTTCAGGCTATGCTCCGGGCAGGCCGGATAGCCGGGCGCCGGGCGGATGCCGGTGTAACGCTCGCGGATCAGGTCCTCGTTGCTCATCCGGTTGCCCACCTCGTGGCCCCAGATCTCGCGGCGCACGCGCTCGTGGAGATATTCGGCAAAGGCCTCTGCAAGCCGGTCAGCCAGCGCCTTCAGCAGGATGTCGTTGTAATCGTCATTGCCGGCCTTGAAGCGGGCCAGCTGCGCGTCGATCCCCTCACCGGCCTGCACGGCGAACCCGCCCAGCCAGTCGGCGTCCGGGTGGATGAAATCCGCCAGGCACATGTTGGCGCGGCCATCTCGCTTGGCGATCTGTTGGCGCAGGAACGGCAGGCGCGCGATCGGCTTGCTGCGGCCTTCGTCGGCAAAGATCATGACGTCGTCACCCTCGCGCCGCACCGGCCAGATGCTGATCACGCCCTTGGGGTGCAGCCATTGCTCCGCCACGATCTGCTTCAGCATGGCCTGCGCGTCGGCAAACAGGCTGGAGGCGCTCTCCCCCACCACCGCATCGGTGAGGATCGCCGGATAATTGCCGTGCAGTTCCCAGGCGCGGAAGAACGGCGTCCAGTCGATATAGGGGATCAGCATCTCCACCGCGACATCGTCGATGGTCATCGTGCCGGTGAAATTGGGCTTCACCGGCGGGTGCGCGGCGAAATCGGGGGCATAGCCATTGGCCCGCGCCTGTTCCAACGGCACCAGCGCCGACTGGCCAGACCCCGCGCGCTGGATGCGGATCTTCTCATATTCGGCCGCCGTCTCGGCAACCAGCGCGTCCTTCAGCGTGTCTGACACCAGCGTGCCCGCCACGCCCACGGCGCGGCTGGCATCCAGCACATGCACCACCGGGCCCTCGTAGGCCGGCGCGATCCTGAGCGCGGTGTGGACGCGGCTGGTCGTCGCCCCGCCGATCAGCAGCGGCATGGTCATGCCGGCGCGCTGCATCTCGCTCGCCACATGCACCATTTCATCCAGGCTCGGCGTGATTAGGCCCGAAAGCCCGATCATGTCCGCCTTTTCCCGCACCGCCGCATCCAGGATGGTCTGCGCCGGCACCATCACGCCAAGATCGATCACCTCGAAATTGTTGCACTGGAGGACGACGCCCACGATGTTCTTGCCGATATCGTGCACATCGCCCTTCACGGTTGCCATGATGATGCGGCCCTTGGATGAGGAGCCGACCTCCTTCTCCGCCTCGATGTAGGGCAGCAGGCAGGCCACCGCCTTCTTCATCACGCGGGCGGATTTCACCACCTGTGGCAGGAACATCTTGCCGGCGCCAAACAGGTCGCCCACCACGTTCATGCCGGCCATCAGGGGGCCTTCGATCACCTCGATCGGGCGCACAACGGACTGACGCGCTTCCTCGGTATCGGCCTCGACAAAGGCGTCCACGCCCTTGACCAGCGCATGTTCCAGCCGCCGGGCGACTGGCCAGCTGCGCCACTCCTCGGCAGCCGGGTCCGCCGCCCTTGCGGGGCCGCCCTTGAACTTGTCCGCCACCGCGAGCAGCCGATCGGTCGAGTCAGGCCGGCGATTGAGCACGACATCCTCGCACAGCTCGCGCAGTTCGGGATCGATGGCGTCATAGACGTCAAGCTGCCCGGCGTTGACGATGCCCATGTCCATCCCGGCCTGGATGGCGTGATAGAGGAACACCGAGTGCATGGCCCGGCGCACCGGTTCATTGCCGCGGAAGCTGAACGACAGGTTGGAGACGCCGCCCGAGATATGGGCGTGCGGGCAGCGCTTCCTGATCTCGCGGGTGGCCTCGATGAAATCGACCCCGTAATTGTTGTGCTCCTCGATGCCCGTCGCCACCGCGAAGATGTTGGGATCGAAGATGATGTCCTCCGACGGGAAATCGATGCCGGTCAGCAATTTGTAGGCGCGCTCGCAGATCTCCACCTTGCGGGCGGCGGTGTCGGCCTGGCCCTGCTCGTCGAAGGCCATCACCACCACGGCCGCGCCATAGCGCAGGCATTTCCGCGCTTGTTCGAGGAATATCGCCTCGCCTTCCTTCATGCTGATCGAATTGACGATGCCCTTGCCAGCCAGGCACTTCAGCCCGGCCTCGATCACCGTCCATTTTGACGAGTCCACCATCACCGGCACACGGGCGATATCGGGTTCGGCGGCGATCAGGTTGAGGAAGGTGACCATGGCCGCTTCGCTGTCGAGCAGGCCTTCGTCCATGTTGACGTCGATGATCTGGGCGCCATTCTCGACCTGTTGGCGCGCGACTTCCACGGCAGCGGTGTAATCGCCGTTCAGGATCAGCTTCTTGAACGCCGCCGATCCGGTGACATTGGTGCGCTCCCCGATGTTGATGAAGCTGGCGGTCGTCATGCGGCAAACCTGTGGGCTTCCAGCCCCGACAGGCGCAGCGCCGGTTCGGGATGGGGAATAGTGCGCGGCGGCAGGCTGGCGACCTGGCGGGCCATGGCAGCGATATGCGCCGGCGTGCTGCCGCAACAGCCGCCAACGATGTTGACCAGGCCTTCATCGGCCCAGCCACGGATGAAGCCGGCCGTCGTCTCCGGTTGCTCGTCATAGGCGCCCAGATCATTGGGCAGGCCGGCATTGGGATAGGTGAGGATCAGCGTGTCCGCCACCTTGGCCAGCGCCTGCACGTGCGGGCGCAATTCGGTGGCGCCGAACGAGCAATTGAGGCCGACGGCCACCGGTTTCACGTGGGCGATCGAGTGCCAGAAGGCCTCCACCGTTTGCCCCGAAAGATTGCGGCCCGACAGGTCGGTGAGCGTCATCGACAGCATCACCGGCACCTCATGGCCACGGGCGTCGGCGGCTTCCGCTGCGGCAAAGGCAGCGGCCTTGGCATTGAGCGTGTCGAACACCGTTTCGATGAGGATGAAGTCCACCCCGCCATCGAGCAGCGCGTCGATCTGCTCGCGATAGACGTCCTTCACGCCATCGAAGGTGACTTCGCGATAGCCTGGGTCAGACACGCGCGGGGACAGTGACAGCGTCTTGTTGGTCGGCCCCAGTGCGCCGGCCACCCAGCGCGGCTTGCCATCGGCAGCGATGGCGGCGTCCACGCACTGGCGGATGATGCGCGCGGCGGCCAGGTTGATCTCGCGCACCCGGTCCTCCATGCCATAATCGGCCTGGCTGATGCGGTTGGCATTGAACGTGTTGGTGGCGAGCAGATCGGCCCCGGCAGCGATATAGGCGTTGCAGATGCCGGCAATCGCGTCCGGGCGGGTGAGGTTCAGGAGGTCGTTGTTGCCCTTCTGGTCGTGATTGCTGGGGATATCGCCGGCATAATCACGGGCGTTCAGGCCCAGGGCCTGGATTTCGGTGCCATAGGGCCCGTCCTTGATCAGGATGCGGTTGGCGGCAGCAGCGCGCAAGGCGTTGGCGGCAGTGGTCATGCGGAAACCTCTCCAGCCGGCCGCACGCCAAGCAGATGGCAGATGGCGTAGGACAGTTCGGCCCGATTGAGTGTGTAGAAATGGAAATGGCGCACGCCGCCAGCATAGAGCCGCCGCGACATTTCGGCGGCGACCGTGGCGGCGACAAGCTGGCGGGCCGACGGCTTGTCATCCAGATGCTCGAACAGGCGGCCCATCCACGCCGGCAGGTGCGTGCCGCAGCTCAGCGCCATCTTCTTGAGGTTGGCATAATTGCTCACCGGCAGGATGCCCGGCACCAACTCCACATCAAGTCCGGCCGCGGCCACCCGGTCGCGGAAGCGGAAGAAAGCGTCAGGCTCGAAGAAGAACTGGCTGATCGCCCGGCGCGCGCCGGCATCGATCTTGGCCTTCAGCGCATCCAGATCGGCCTGGGCGCTGGCGGCCTCCGGGTGGGTTTCGGGATAGCAGCTCACCGAGATCTCGAAATCATGCCGGCGTTTCAGCGCCGCAACCAGTTCGGCGGCGCTGGCATGGCCGCCGGGCACGGGCTGGAAGCGCGTTTCACCGCCCGGAGGATCGCCGCGCAATGCCACGATATGGCGTACGCCGGCAGCCCAATAATCATCGGCAATGGCATCCAGTTCCGCGGCCGTGGCGTTCACGCAGGTCAGGTGCGCGGCGGCGGGGATCGGCGTGTCCTTCACGATGCGCGCCACCGTGGCGTGGGTGCGCTCGCGCGTCGAACCGCCGGCGCCATAAGTGACCGAAAAGAAGCGCGGCGCCAGCGGCACCAGCGTTTCCACCGCCTGCCACAGCGATTCCTGCATCGCCGGCGTCTTGGGCGGGAAGAATTCGAAGCTCACCGCCAGGTCGCCAGGCAGATCGGCAAACAGCGGCCGCTCCACGGCGCGGGCGGCTTCGGTCATCTGGTTGAGCGTCAGGTTCATCTCGGCTTCTCCGCCAGCCAGATCGTCACGCCCAGCTCGTCCGGGCGGCTTGCCGGCAGCCGGCTGGCAACCTGGCCCGCCAGGCCAGCGGCCGCCATCCAACCCAGCACCGCCTCGTCGGCGAAGCCCAATCGCAGGTGGCGGCGCTCCACGCGCAATTCCTCGCGGTTGTGCGGCATAAGATCGATCACCAGCAGCCGGCCAGCGGGGCGCAGCACGCGCGCCGCCTCGTCGATCACGGCGGCGGGATTGTCGGCATAATGCAGCACCTGGTGCAGCAGCAGCGTGTCACAGGCGGCACCGGCCAGCGGCAGCTGGTACATGTCGCCGGTCTGCACCCGTGCCGCGGTCAGGCCCGCTGCATCCAGCCTGTTGCGGGCGATGCGCAGCATTTCGGGGTTGCGATCGAGGCCAAGCACGCTCGTCGCCTGTCCGGCCAGCAGTTCGATCATGCGCCCGGTGCCGGTGCCAACATCGACCAGATCACCCAGGCTGCCTGTCCCCAGCGCCGCGCGGATCGCGGCTTCCACGGCCGCCTCGCTGCTGTGCAGGGAGCGTTCCTGCTGCCATTCGCCGGCGTGGGCGGCAAACCAGCTGTCCACTGCTGCCGCCCGGTCGGCCCGCACCACGGCGAGCCGCGCGCGATCGGCGGCGCCCAGGTCCGCGCTGCCAGGCAACTT
>NZ_WNJP01000118.1 GCF_009733735.1 Sandarakinorhabdus oryzae
CCGTTGCCGGTGGCGCGGCTGGTGGCGCGGCGCCTGGCGATGAAGGCCGGCACTCGCCTGCGCCGGGCCGCGCTGCGGGCCGGTTGGCTGGGGCTGAGCGTGAAGGGTGAGGCGCGCGGCACAAAGTGGAAGGCCGGCGTGAAGCTGCCGCAGGTGATGGACTCGATCAGCCTGGTCGAGGCGCTGGAGAGCCTGTGGGCGCGCATGGCCGCCGAATTTCCGCATCGGCGCCTGCTGCAGGTGGGGGTGGTGCTGGCCGATCTGTCGCCGGCCAGCGCGGCCCAGGCCGATCTGTTTGATTCCGATGCCCTGCTGTGCGCGCGCACCGATGCGAAGCGGCTGGCGCTCTCGCAGGCCATGGACCGCATGAACCAGCGGTTCGGCCGCGATGCCGTCACGCTGGGCCATCACGAAGGCGGTGCCACCCGCTCCCGCGGCCCGGCAATCGCCTTCACTCGCATCCCGGAATTGGCGGAGTTTCACGAGTAAGGTGGTCAGACGGCCCTGGAATGGCGCTGCGGCGCCTTGGGATGGGCATCGAAGGCCGAAGCGATCAGCCGGGCATAGGGCCAGCCATCGGGCGTGAGTTCGACATGGTGGCCATGGAGCCGAACGAGGCCGCGGGCGGCATGGCCGGCAAGGCCCGGCAGTGCCGTGGCCAGGTGGTCCGGGACCTCCACCACACCATTGCAAAGCAGGCGGGCGATGATCTCTCCGCGCTGGGCGTCGTCCGCGCTTACGACCACGCCACGGCAGCCGGCCAGACGGCCGGCGTGCACGGTCATTTCCCACTGGCCCAGGTGCTTTTCGTTCTGGACGATCAACCCCGGGAACTGGCTGATGGCGGTTGCGCCCAGCCCAATCAGCGCGGTGCCGGCTTCGGTCGCATAGCCCTGGAAATTGCGGATCATCGTTCCGCCAGCCGCGGCCTGGGCCAGGCTATCATGTGGCCGCGCGAAATGATCGAAGCCGATGGCTACATAGCCGGCCGCCGTGAACCGCCGGTGCGCCGCCGTGCTCATGGCAAAGCGTGCCGCCGGGCCGGGCAAATCAAGATCGGAAATCATCCGCTGCCGCGCAATCGCTGCGGGCATGTGGGCATAACCGAACACCGCCACCCGATCCGGTTGCAGCTGGAGCGCCTGCTCGATGGTTTCCGTCAGATCGACCACGCTCTGGCCGGGCAGACCATACATCAGATCGAAATTGATGGCGGTGATGCCGGCGGCACGGAACTGGTCAACGGCCGCCTTGATGACCGCGAAGGGCTGTTGCCGATTGATCAGCCTCTGCACGTGCGGCGCAAAACTCTGCACGCCCAGGCTGACGCGATTGACGCCATCGGCGGCCAGAATGGCAGCGTCGCCGGGCTGAACGGCGCGCGGATCAAGTTCCATGGCGATCTCGCAGGTCGCGGCCAGATCGAACTGCGCGCGCAGCGCCGCGATGATCCGGGCCAGCACCGGCGCCGCCATGGCGTTGGGGCTGCCGCCGCCGAACTGCACGGCGATTACCTGCCCGCGCATCAGGCTGGCGACGGTGGCAATCTCCGCCAGCAATGCCCGTTCATAGCGCCGCAGCCGGTCGCTGGCAGCCACCCCCGTATTGCAACCGCAATACCAGCAGATCTGCTGGCAGAAGGGCACATGGAGATAGAGCGACACCGGCGCGCCCATGGGCACGGTGGCCAGCGCGCGGGCCTGATCAACGGCACCAACGCCATCGTGGAACTGCGCTGCCGTGGGGTAGCTGGTGTAACGCGGCACCGCCAGCGCGGCGAGATCGGGATGGAAGGTCGGCATGGCGCCGTTTTAGCGGCGCAAGGACGACGTCAGCGTTGATCCCGATCAATCGGCGCGGTGAAAATGCAAGAAGCCTCCAGCGGGCAGGGACGCAGCCCCCGCCCGCCGGAGGCATTGATACCTTATCCCTCAGTGGAGTTTGAGCTTCGGCCGCAGCACCTGGTTCACATGGCCGACCAGAATCAGGAACAGGCCCTTCAGCCAGCCGTGAATGGCGATCAGGTGCATGCGATAGAGCGAGGTGTAGACCAGCCGCGCCAGCCGGCCTTCGATCGCCATCTTGCCGCCAACGAGGTTGCCCATCAGGCTGCCAACAGTGGAGAAACGGGCGAGGCTGACCAGCGAGCCCTTGTCCTGATAAACGAAGGGGCGCAGCGGCTTGCCGGCGATCAGCGCCTTGATGTTGCGGAAGACCGTGTCGGCCATCTGGTGCGCGGCCTGGGCACGCGGCGGGATCGGGCGGGCTTCGCCGGGCGGGGTGTAGCTGGCGCAGTCGCCAATGGCGAAGATATGGTCATCGCGGGTCGTCTGCAGCGTGGCCTTCACCAGCAACTGGTTGCCGCGGGTGGTTTCCAGTCCGCCGATCTCGCGCAGGAAGTCCGCGCCTTTCACGCCGGCGGCCCACACACGCAGATCTGCCGGGATGATGGTGCCATCCTTCACATGGATGGCATCGGGGGTCGCGGCCACCACCTGCGTGCCTGGCAGCACCCTCACCCCCAGATTTTCCAGTTCCTGGTGGGCAGCGGCGGCCAGTTTCTCCGGCAGCATTGGCAGGATGCGCGGGCCGGCTTCCAAGAGCGTCACCTGCAGGCGCTGGCGATCGAACACCTCCAGGCCGTAATAGCCGAGCGCATCGGCTGCCGAATACAGCTCCGCCGCCAGTTCGACCCCGGTGGCGCCACCGCCGACGATCACCACCTTCACGGTCGCATCGCTCGCCGGGTTCGCCATCATCTGGCGCGACACCCGCAGACACTGGTTCAAGAGGCGGCGGCGGAAGCGATCGGCATCGGGCCGGCTTTCCAGCGCCAGACAATGCTCCTTCACGCCTTCGATGCCGAAATCATTGGAGATGCTGCCCACCGCCAGCACCAGATAATCATAGCGGATGCGGTGGCGGCCGATCACCTCGCTGCCATCCTCGTCGCGGATCGGCGCGATGATGATCTGCTTTGCCTCGCGGTCGATGCCCTCCAGCGCGCCATCGAAATAACGATAGCCCCAGCGGAAAGCATGGCCGCGATAGCCGACCTCATCCAGATTGGCATCAAGGCTGCCAGCGGCGACTTCGTGCAGCAGCGGCTTCCAGATATGGGTGGGATTGCGATCAACAAGGATGATGTCGAAATCCTGGCGCGGAAAATGCGCGCCGAGCTTGGTGACAAGTTCAAGCCCGCCGGCGCCGCCACCGACAACGACGATCTGCGTTTTCTTCCCGTCTGCGCGCGTGCGAGGCATGGCGGCCCTTATCCCTGTTGCATCGCGTCATAGCGGGGACAGACAGCAAGCGGAAGGTGAGGCGCGTCAGCGGCCATCTGGCTTCTGGGAAAGGAATCGCGCAACGACGTCAATGAAAGCCGCAGGCTCCGCACCCGCCGTGGGCGAATGATCACCATTGGGCACAATCCACAAGGCTGATCCGCTGATCGACTGGTAAAGGTTGACCGGGATCGACACCGGGAAGAACACATCGCGATCGCCATGCACGATCAGCGTGGCGGCCTTGATCTTCGCCAGGTCGGCAACCTGGAAATCGGTATCGGTCTGGCTGGCTCCCAGGGCGCGGAATTGCCCGAGCAGCGATTGCACCTGCGCCTCGCCGCGGCTGGCGCACTGGCGATAGGCCGCAACCACGTCTGGTGGCAGGTTTGCGGACGTGGCCGATTGCATGATGGCGCGGGCTGGCGGCGGAAAATGACTGGTGGCGCCGATGATCACCATCTTCGACAGGCGATCCGGATGGCGGGTGGCGAGATGGAGCAGGGTGATGCCGCCGCTGCTGAAGCCGATGGCGCGCACTTGGTTCAGGCCCAGAATGTCGAGCAAGGCCGCTATGTCTTCGGCCGCGTCGGCGTGGCGGAACACGCCCGAAGGATTGGTGGATTGGCCGTGCCCGCGTGCGTCGACGGCGATGACCTTGTGCGTGGCCGCCAGTCGATCCGCCAGTTCGCCCCAATCGGCCGCACAGGCGCCAAATCCGTGCAGCAAGAGCAAGGGCTCGCCGCTGCCGCGAACGCTATAGTGCAGGGAGACGCCGTTGACCGCCGCGGTTTCAGCCTGCGCGCAGGCCGGTGCGAGCGCCAACAAGGCGCAGATAGCCAGGAGAATTGACTTCATGCCGGCGGTCCCCCGTTTCTGATCGACATTTATCAGGAGAAGGCCCGGCAACAAAGCTGCTTGTCGCGCGCGGGCCTCAACCCAGCGTGCGGCCGAACAGGTCGAGCATGGTGCGCCAGCCGTCCTCGGCCGCAGCCGCGTCATAGACCGGAAAATCCGGCATCATCCAGCCGTGCATGGCTGGATAGGTCCGCGCCGTGAAGCGCACATTGGCCGCGGTGAGCGCCTGCTCGAAGCGTTCAGCCATGGCGGGTGGGTAGCTGCCATCCTTGTGCGCGGCGCCAATGTGGAGCTCTGCCTGAATGGCCGGTGCCAGCAGGTGCGGGCTATCGGGTGCATCGGTGGCCACATTGCCGCCGTGGAAGCTAACGGCGGCGGCAAATCGATCGGGCCAGCGCCCCGCTGCGGTGATGGCCATACCGCCGCCCATGCAGAAGCCCACGGCACCATGGCGGCTGCCCAGCACATCCGATCGGCTGGCGAGAAAGGCGAGGAACGCCTCGGTATCGGCGGCCGCAACCGCGTTGCCGGTCGTCGCCACCATCGGGCCAAGGATGGCGCGGAAATCGCCGGCAAACACCTCGGCCGGCACCAGCGGGCCGTAAGGGCCGAAGCGATAAAAGAGATCAGGGACCAGCACGACATAGCCTGCCTGCGCCAGCCGTTCGGCCATGGCCAGCAGTCCCGGCCGGATGCCGCCGGCGTCCATGTAGAAGATCACCGCCGGCCGGGGCGTGCCGTCACCAAGCGAGAACAGGTGGGATGGGCACAAGCCGTCGGCTGTGGGAATGGCGAACTGTTCGTGCTGCACGCGGTTTCTCCTCGCATTGGCCGGTGATCGAAGGGCGATGCGCCGCCAACAACAGCTGCAATCTCAGCCGGTTGCCTGGTTCATAGCCGGTGCGGGCGACGTGCGAAAGTGGGTGCGCTTGCAGTTCGCATCGCTTGCCGGCATCCTCGGTACCAATGACCAAATATCTTATCTCCTTCCCGGCCAGAGCCATGCAGGTGCCAGCCGACGAGATGCCTGCTGTTGCCGCAGCATCCCGCGCGGTGATCATCGAAGCCAAGGCCGCGGGCGTTTATGTGTTTGGCGGGGGCATTGATGAAACGATGGCGCCGGTGATGGTGGCGGGCGATGGCGCGGTGTCTGACAAACTCTATCCCGGCAGCCATTTGAACGGCGGCTTCACTATACTGGAACTGCCCAGTCGGGCCGAAGCACTGGCCTGGGCACAGAAAATCGCCGCTTCCTGCCGCTGCGCACAGGAAGTGCGCGAATTCATGTACGATCCGATCTGCTGAGGCCCCCTTGGCTTGACGTCGTGCCGCGCGCGGTGCCTGCTGGCGGCGCGGGGGAACCATGATGCTGAATGCGCTGCTGATTCTGCTGGGCCTGTTCGCGGCCGGCAACGGCTATGTGATGCTGCGCGCCGCCATCCGGCAACGGGCCTGGCCGCGCCCCGAGGCCGCCGTTCTGGGCGCGGTGGTGAATTTCCTCGACACGTTGGGCATCGGATCGATGGCGCCGACCATGGCGTGGTTCAAGTTCCGCAAGATGGTGCCCGATCAGTTGATCCCGCACACGATGATTGCCGGACTGACCCTGCCCACGGTGGTGGAAGGCGCGATCTTCCTGACGCTGCTGGGCGTGTCGGTCGATCCAGTGCTGCTGATCGGCAGCATTATGGCGCTGCTCGCTGGGGGCTGGGCCGGTATCCCGCTTGTGTCGCGCGCCCGGCTGTGGGTGGTGCAGGCGCTGGTCGGTGTGGCGCTGCTGCTGGCGGCGACCTTTTACATCCTCTCCAACCTCGATCTCATGCCGCTGGGCGGCACGGCGAGCAGCCTGCCGCCAGGGCTAACCGTGATCGCGATCGCCATGAGCTTCGGCTTTGGCGTGCTGCTGAACTTTGGCGTCGGCAACTATGCGCCAACGCTGGCGCTGCTCAGCCTGATGGGACTGGACCCGAGATTGTGCTTCCCGATCATGGCAGCCGGTGCGTCGTTTACCGGGGCAGTGATCGGCGCGCGCCAGATGCACGCCGGCAAGATCGATCTCCGTATCGCCGGGGCGATGGTGCTGGCCGGCATCCCGGCGGTGCTGGTGGCGGCGCTTGTGGTGAAATCGCTGCCATTGGTGTCCCTGCGCTGGCTGGTGTCGGTGGTTATCATCTACACCGGCATCGTCATGCTGCGGGCAGCGGCGGTGAGCCGGCGGACCGAAACGGAAAATCAGCCTGCTGCGACATGACAAAGCGGCGCGGCCCGGCTATGGGGCGCGTCCATGAGCATCACCCCCGATATCGTCGCCGCCCACGGTTTCACGCCAGAGGAATATGACCGCGTGCTGAGCGCGATGGGGCGGGAGCCGAACCTGCTGGAACTCGGCATTTTTTCGGTGATGTGGTCGGAACATTGCTCCTACAAGTCGAGCCGGCTGCACCTCGCCAAGCTGCCGACAAAGGCGCCCTGGGTGATTCAGGGGCCGGGCGAGAATGCCGGGGTGATCGACATCGGCGACGGCGATGCTGCCATCTTCAAGATGGAGAGCCACAACCACCCCAGTTACATCGAACCCTACCAGGGCGCAGCGACCGGCGTTGGCGGCATCCTGCGCGACGTGTTCACCATGGGCGCGCGACCCGTTGCCAACATGAACGCGCTGCGCTTTGGCGACATTGATGCGCCGAAGATGCGCCATCTGGTGAAGGGTGTCGTCGCCGGCATCGGCGGCTATGGCAATTGCGTCGGCGTGCCGACCGTGGGCGGGGAGACGATCTTCCACCCCAGCTACAACGGCAACATCATCGTCAACGCGATGACGGTGGGCTTGGCCAAGGCCGACAAGATCTTCTATTCGGCCGCTGCCGG
The DNA here is from genome assembly GCF_009733735.1 of Sandarakinorhabdus oryzae. Classification (GTDB taxonomy): domain Bacteria; phylum Pseudomonadota; class Alphaproteobacteria; order Sphingomonadales; family Sphingomonadaceae; genus Sandarakinorhabdus; species Sandarakinorhabdus oryzae. Next base: position 7,014 of record NZ_WNJP01000118.1, read on the forward strand.
GGTGGGCAATCCGGTCGTCTATGTCGGCTCCAAGACCGGGCGCGACGGCATCCATGGCGCCACCATGGCCAGCGCCGAGTTCGACGAGAACAGCGAGGAAAAGCGCCCGACCGTGCAGGTGGGCGACCCGTTCACCGAGAAACTGCTGATCGAGGCCTGCCTGGAGCTGATGGCGTCGGATGCGATTGTCGCCATCCAGGACATGGGCGCCGCCGGCCTGACCAGTTCGTCGGTGGAAATGGCGTCGAAGGGCGGCGTCGGCATCCGCCTCGACCTCGACAAGGTGCCGTGCCGCGAGACCGGCATGACGCCCTATGAGATGATGCTGTCGGAATCCCAGGAGCGGATGCTCATGGTGCTGAAGCCCGGCCGTGAGGCCTTCGCGCAGGCGATCTTCAAGAAGTGGGAACTGGATTTCGCAGTGATCGGCGAGGTCGTCGACGGCGGTGATCTGACCATGACCTTCCACGGCGAAATCGTGGGCCGCATCCCCCTCGATCCGCTCGCCGATGCCGCGCCCAAATATGATCGGCCGCACGTGCCGACGCCCAAGCGCGCGCCGCTGACCGATGTGCCGATGAGCACCAACATCGTGGCTGACCTGAAGACGCTGATGGCCAGCCCTGACCTGTGCTCGCGACGCTGGATCTGGGAGCAATATGACCACATGGTCGGTGCCGACACGCTGCAGCGCCCTGGTGGCGACGCCGCCGTGGTGCGCGTGCACGGCACGCGAAAGGCGCTGGCCATCGCCACCGATTGCACCCCGCGTTACTGCTTTGCCGATCCGCACGAGGGCGGCAAGCAGGCGGTGGCGGAGACCTGGCGCAACATCATCGCCGTGGGCGGCAAGCCGCTGGCCATCACCAACTGCCTCAATTTCGCGAGCCCGCAGAACCCGGTGATCATGGGCCAGCTGGTGGGCTGCATCGAGGGCATGGCCGAGGCCTGCCGGGCGCTCGATTACCCGGTCGTATCGGGCAACGTCAGCCTCTACAACGAGAGCAAGGCGACCGGCGGCGGCAACGCCATCCTGCCGACCCCGGCCATCGGAGGCGTCGGCTTGTTGGCGGATTACGACAAGCAGATGGACCTGGCCTTCAAGGCCGAGGGCGAGACGGTGATCCTGCTCTGCCATTCCGAAGGCCATGTCGGCCAGTCGCTGTGGCTGCGCGAGGTGCATGGCCGCGAGGATGGCCCGCCGCCGCCGATGGACCTTGACGCCGAGCGCCGCGCCGGTGAACTGGTCAGCGCGCTGATTGCCGCCGGCAAGGTGAGCGCCGTGCACGACGTGAGCGATGGCGGCGTTGCGGTGGCGCTGGCCGAAATGGCGCTGGCCGGCGGCATCGGCATGACGATGACCATCGTGAAGCAGATCACCAACCCGGGCGCCACCCTTTTTGGCGAGGACCAGGGCCGCTACATTGTCACGTGCCGCGATGCCGCCACCGTGATGGCCCAGGCGCGCGCCGCGGGGGTGAACGCCGTGCCGATCGGTGTGACCGGCGGCAATGCGCTGAACTTCGACCTGGTCGATCGGGGCGGCGTGCAGAGCGTCACCCTGGCGGAGCTGAAGCGGCTGCACGAAGCGACGCTGCCGGCGATGATTGCCGGCTGATTGCCGCAAAATCGCAAAACGGGCATGCTGTAACCTTGGGTAGAGCCAAGGGGAGACGATTCATGGGCATGCTGGACGAACTGCTGGCGCAGGCCGGCGGGCAGATTGATATTGCAGGCCTCGCAGGCAAGGCCGGGCTCGACCCGGCCATGGTGCAGGGCGCACTCGGCCAGCTGCTGCCGCAGATTGCTGATCCGGGTGTGGACAATGCCCAGGCCGTCGCCGACGTGGCGGGCAAGACCGGGCTCGACGCCGGCGCGCTGGGCGGCTTGCTGCCGCAACTAGTGCAGGCCGTGCAGGGCGCCGGCGGCAAGGGTGGCGCGCTGGAGCAGGTACTGGCCGGGCTGGGCGGCG
>NZ_WNJP01000119.1 GCF_009733735.1 Sandarakinorhabdus oryzae
CAAAGCCCGGCAGCCGGCCGAGCAGGCGCAGCGCGTCGGCCATTAGCGTGCCGTGGCCGGGGCCGAGCTCGGCCAGGTGCAGCGGCGGCTTGGCCGCGCGCAGCCACAGGTCGCCAATCCAGCCGCCGATCATCTCGCCAAACATCTGGCTGATTTCCGGCGCGGTGGTGAAATCGCGGCCCAACGGGTCTTCGCCGCCATAATAGGCGGTGTTGCAGGCCGCCATCCACTGATCGAGGCGCAGCGGGCCGTCGGCAGCGATGCGCAGCGCGAGGGTCTCGGCCAGGCTCACGCTGTGACGGGCTTCCTCACCAGCGCCACCACCAACAGCAGAGCCGCAGCCAGGATCAGCGGCAGGCTGAGCGTCTGGCCCATGGTGAGGCCGCTTGAAAGAATGCCGAGCTGGGCATCAGGCTCGCGGTAATTTTCGACGATATAGCGCGACAGGCCATAGCCGACGCCGAACACGCCTGCCAGCAGGCCTGGCCGCAGCCGGGCGGGGGTGAACCAGAACAGGCAGGTCAGCACGATCAACAGCACGCCGCCTTCCAGCCCGGCTTCATACAGCTGGCTGGGGTGGCGTGGCAGCGGCCCGGCATCGGGGAAGATGATGCCCCAATCGCCGCCGGTGGGCCGGCCCCACAGCTCACCATTTACGAAATTGGCCACCCGCCCCAGCCCCAGCCCGATCGGCGTGACCGTGGCGACATAATCAAGCAGGCGCAGGCCCGAATATTTGGCGAACCAGCCGTGCAGGAAGCAGGCGGCGATCACCCCGAAACAGCCGCCGTGGAAGCTCATGCCGCCATCCCACAGCCGCAATATCTCAATGGGATCGGCCTTGTACTTGTCGAGATTGTAGAACAGCACATAGCCCAGCCGGCCGCCGCCGATGACGCCGAGTGTCGCCCAGGTGATGAAATCATCGAGCTGTGGCTGCGACAGCGGGGCGCCCGGCCGGCGGATCATGCGGGTGAGCAGGAACCAGGCCGCGACGATGCCGCTGATATAGGCCAGGCTGTACCAGCGCAGCGCAAACGGCCCCCAATCCTGGCCAAGCAGGTGGAAGGCCGGGATGGTGAACGCCTCTGGCCGCACCGGGAGCGTGGTGAAATCCACGGCACTCTGGAACCCTGGGGCGAAAAATTCCGGGAGCATCATGCCTCTACATCATCTGCCAGCTTTGCTTGGCACGCGCGGCGCACCATAAAGCCAGGCGACGAATATTCCAGTGGGAGAGGCGAGCATGGCCGATTTGGACACATTCCGTGCCGAGACACGGGCTTGGCTGGAGGCGAACTGCCCGCCGGAAATGCGCGAGCCAATCCGCGATGACGATGATGTGTGCTGGGGTGGCCGCAACTGCCAGTTCAAGAACGACGCCCAGCGCGTCTGGCTGGAGCGCATGGGCGCCAAGGGCTGGACGGTGCCGGAATGGCCGGCCGACTATGGCGGCGGCGGCCTGTCCCGCGCCGAGGCCAAGGTGCTTTCGGAAGAAATGCGCCGCATCAAGGCGCGCTCGCCGCTGTCGAGCTTCGGCATCTGGATGCTCGGCCCGGCGCTGCTGAAATATGGCAACGAAGCCCAGAAGAAGGAGCATCTGCCCAAGATCGCCCGCGGCGAGATCCGCTGGTGCCAGGGCTATTCGGAACCGGGCGCCGGGTCTGACCTGGCGTCCTTGCGCACCTCGGCCGAGGACAAGGGTGATCACTACCTCGTCAACGGCTCCAAGGTATGGACCAGCTATGCCGACAAGGCCGACTGGATCTTCTGCCTGGTGCGCACCGACCCCGCCGCGCCCAAGCACCTGGGCATCAGCTTCCTTCTGTTCGACATGGCCTCGCCGGGCGTCTCGACCAGTCCGATCAAGCTGATCTCCGGCTCGTCGCCTTTCTGCCAGACCTTCTTCGACAATGTGAAGGTGCCCAAGGAAAACCTGATGGGCACGGCCGGCAAGGGCTGGGACATCGCCAAATATCTGCTCACCCACGAACGCGACATGATCGGTGGCAGCGATTCCACCGGCGGCGGCCAGCGCGACAGCGTGTCGAACATCGCCAAGCGCCTGATCGGGCTGGATGCCGCCATCCTCGCCGACACCGCGCTCAGGACCGACATCGCCCGCCACGAAATCAACGCGCTGGCGTTTTCGCTGACGATGGAGCGGGTGATGGCCGAGACCAAGAGCGGCCAGGGCACCGGCGCGCTGTCCTCCATGCTGAAATATTACGGCACCGAGCTGAACAAGGAGCGCATGCAGCTGCTGATGTCGATCCGCGGCAGCGACGGGCTGGTGTTCGACGGCGAGGAGAAAGGCGACGGTGATCTCGCCCGGTCCTGGCTCAGGAGCCGGGCCAACTCGATCGAGGGCGGCACCTCGGAAGTTCAGCTCAACATCATCGCCAAGCGCGTGCTCGATTTGCCGGGGGCCTGATTCCATGCCGCTCATCCTCACCGACGACCAGCAGATGATCCGCGACTCGGCGGACGGTTTCTTCAAGGACGAAGCCCCGGTGGCGCTGCACCGGCAACTGCGCGACAGCGCCGAACCCAACGGCTTTTCCCGTGACGTCTGGGCCAAGATGGCCGAGATGGGCTTTGCCGGCGTGCTGGTGCCCGAAGCCCATGGCGGGGCGGACATGGGGCATGTCGCAGCCGGCATCATCATGGAGGCGATGGGCAAGAATCTTTCGGCCGCGCCGATGCTCAGCACGGCGGTGCTGGGGGCAACCGCGCTGAAGGCCGGCACGCCGGAACAACAGGCCAAATATCTGCCGCTGATCGCCCAGGGCGCGCATCTGCTGGCGCTGGCGGCCGATGAAGCCGCTCGCCACAAGCCCAACCATGTCGCCACGACCGCAACGCCGTCGGGCAATGGCTTCAAGCTGAATGGCGTGAAGGGCTTCGTGCTCGATGGCGCCGCGGCGGACACGCTGATCGTGGCAGCGCGCACCAGCGGCGAGACCGATGACCATGCCGGCATCACCCTGTTCCTGGTCAACCCCAAGGCCGACGGGGTGAAGATCGACCGGCGCCACATGGTGGACAATCGCGGCGCCGCGCGGGTGACGCTGAGCGATGTGCAGGTGGACGGCGCCGACGTGCTGGGCGCGGTGGGCGAAGGCCATGCCATCCTCGAGAAGATGCTCGACGCCGGCCGCGCCTGTCTGGCCGCCGAGATGCTGGGCGTGTCGGGCACGTCGTTCGCGATGACGGTGGATTATCTCAAGCAGCGCGAACAGTTCGGCCAGAAGATCGGCAGTTTCCAGGCCCTGCAGCACCGCGCTGCCCATCTGTTCTGCGAGATCGAGCTGGCGCGATCGGCCACGCTGAAGGCGCTGCAGGCGCTGGACGAAGGCAGCGACCGCGCGCCGATGTTTGTATCGCTGGCCAAGGCCAAGGCCGGCGAGGTGGCGATCCTGGCCAGCAACGAAGGCGTGCAGATGCACGGCGGCATCGGCATGACCGACGCCTTCGACATCGGCTTCTTCATGAAACGCGCCCGCGCCGCCCAGGAGACCTTTGGCGACGCCGCCTTCCACAGCGACCGGATTGCGAGGCAGCTGGGGTATTGAGGCGTCTTGCTCCCCCCGCAAATGCTTGCGCTTGCAAGCATCGACCAGCGTGGCATGAAGGCGACGTAACGAAGCTGCGCCCAGCAGCTCGCCAAGCTTGGGAGACTTCGCCGTGACCAAATCCGCCCTTGATGCCGCGCTGGACGAGGTGATTGCCGGCATCACGGCGCCGGGGGGCGCGCTCGGCGTCGGCAGCGCCAGCGTGCATGGCGTGACCATGCCGGTGTTTGCAGCCGCGCCGCCGACAATGCGCGAATTTCTCGCCTTCTTCTTCGCCGCCCAGGGCCCCAAGGAATTCCTGGTGTTCGGCGAGGAGCGGCTGACCTTCGCCGATGTCTATGCGAAAGCCCTGAAGTTCGCCGCCATGCTGCAGCACCGCCACGGCATCGCCAAGGGTGACCGTGTTGGGGTTGCCATGCGCAACTATCCGGAATGGGCCATCGCCTATTGCGCCATCGTCCACATGGGCGCGGTGTGCATCCCGATGAACGCCTGGTGGACTGCCGAGGAAATGGACTACGGCATCCGCGATTCCGGCGCCCGGCTGGTCATCGCCGACGAGGAACGCGCCCGCCGCCTCGCCACCCTTTCGTGCACCGCCAATGTGATCACCGTTCGCACGTCGAAGGAAGTCGCCGGCCAGTTCGGCTTCGCCCGCGTCGAGGACGAATTGGCGGCCAGCCCCGACACCATGTGGTATCTGCCGGAACTGCTGCCGGAAGATGATTGCACCATCATGTACACGTCCGGCTCCACCGGCTTCCCCAAGGGCGCTGTCTCCACCCACCGCGCCCAGGTGTCGGGCACGATGAATTACCTCGTCATGGGCCTGGCGCTGCTGGAACTGTCCGCCCGCCAAGGCGTCGCCCCGGCCGAACAGCAGGTGATGCTGCTGAATGTGCCCCTGTTCCACATCACCGGGCTGGTGCCGGTGCTGCTGGTCTCGATCGCCATCGGCCGCAAGATGATCATCATGCACAAATGGGATGCTGGCGAGGCGCTGCGGCTGATCGAGAAGGAGCGCTGCACCTATTTCGTTGGCGTGCCGACCATGAGCCTGGAGCTGATGCAGCATCCGGACCGGCACAAATATGACCTGTCCTCTCTGGTCGACATCGCGTCCGGCGGCGCGCCGCGCCCGCCCGAGCATGTCGAACGGCTGGCGCACGAGTTCGAAGGCAAGCACCCGGTGCAGGGCTATGGCCTCACGGAAACAAACGGGGTGGGCGCCGGCAATATCCGCGAGAATTATCGCAACAAGCCGGCTTCGACCGGCCGCGCCTCGCCGCCGCTGGTGGAGATCCGCATCGCCGATGGCGACGGCCCGGTGGGCGCCGCGCTGCCGCCGAACGCGGTGGGCGAGGTGTGCATCCGCTCGGTCTGCAACTGCCGCGGCTACTGGAACAAGCCTGATGCGACGGCGGCGGCGTTCGTCGGCGATGGCTGGTTCCGCAGCGGTGACCTCGGCTATCTCGACGAGGAGAACTATCTGTTCATCGTCGACCGCAAGAAGGACATCATCATCCGCGGCGGCGAGAATATCAGCTGCCAGGAGGTGGAATCGGCCATCTATGCCCATCCGGCGGTGGCGGAATGTTCGGTGTTCGGCCTGCCCGATGATCGGTTGGGCGAAATCGTCGGCGCTGTCGTCCATCCCAAGCCGGGCGAGCATCTTGACCCGGATGCGCTGGTGGATTTCCTGAAAGCCGGCCTCGCCGCCTACAAGATCCCGGCGAAAGTCTGGATCAGCAGCGACCAGCTGCCCAAGCTGGGCTCTGCCAAGATCGACAAGGTGGCGCTGAGGACGCATTATCGCGCGGTGTGGGCCGGAAAGGCCGCCTGAGTCGGGGAGAACAACGATGTTCAAGACCATGCTGGAAGGCACCAGGGAAGACTGGATGCACATCGCCGCCGAGCACGGCAAGCACCAGAAATCGGCCGCCGCCGATCAGATCATCGACAGCCTGAAGCGCCTCGAAACCATCGAGGTCGGCTTTGGCGCCAACCAGCTCGTCCACAGCCTGATGACCGCGACGCTCGCCCGCCGCGACGGCGCAACCGACGAAGAGGTGGTCGCCGCGCTCTGCCACGATCTCGGCAAGTTGTTCAGCATCCCCAATCATGGTGCCATCGCCGGGGAAATGCTGAAGCCCTATGTGTCGGACGATATCTATCACGCCATCGTTCACCACCAGGATTTCCAGGGCCGTTATTATTACGAGCACCTGGGCAAGGACCCCAACGCCCGCGAACGTTTCCGCGGCGAGCCGTGGTTCGCCATGGCCGAAAAGATCGTCGACCGCTGGGACGCGCCGGCCTTTGATCCGGATTACGACGTTGACAGCCTCGAAAGCTTCGAGCCCGAGATCCGCCGGGTGTTCGCGGCGCCGAAGCGGGGCATCTAGGCCCGGTCTTCGTCATCCTCGGGCGCGCCGATCAGGGCGCGCACCTGCTCTTCGTCCAGTTCATGGGCGATGCGCTGGAACATCGGATCGGCCCAGGCCGCCTGCAGTGGTTCCGGCCCTTCGCCGTCGCGATCGATCAGGCCAGGATCGCCGGTAATGGCCGCCGCCGCCCGCGGCCAGCGCAGATCGAGGATGGTCCACAGCACGATCGCATCGAAATCGACGCTGCGCCCTTCCAGCAGGGTGCGCGCCTGCATCATGCCGATGGCATTGACCAGCCGCTTCATGCCGCGCGGGTTGGGCTCGATGTAGGAGGCCCAGCGCAGCAATTTGTGCTCCACCGCCTTGTCAGCCTGCACCGTGGCCAGCCGCGCCACCGCCTGGGCGCGCAGGGCTGGGCGCTGTTCTTCGGGCGCTTCGGCGATGGCGGCCTGGATTTCCTCGTGGCGCAGCGCGGTGTCGGGCAGGGTGGCGGTGACGGTCGGCGCCGTCTCGATGCCCACCAGCCGGCCGAGATAGGCGCGCTTCACCGCCACTGGCAGCGCCGGGATACTGACTGACACCTGGAACATCTTGTCGAGGAAAAGGTCGCCCACCGGCCGCGCCTTGTCGCCGCCCTTGTCGAACAATTCGAAGCGTTCGGCAAAGCTGGCGGTGATCCAGTGCCGGTCCGCCACGGCCATGAACACCACCGGCTGGCTGCGAAACAGGGTCTGGATGCCTTCCAAAAGGTCGGTCACCGTCTGCTGGTCACAGCGGTCGAGATCGTCGAGCACGATCAGCACCGGGCAGGGCGAGGATTTCACCAGCATGTCGAACAGGCGCACGAACGGGCGATAGCTGTCGGTGCGCAGCGCATCGAAGGTCTCGGCCGCCTGCTTGCTGCCCAACAGCAGGGCGCGGCCACCCGCCACCAGGCCGGCGATGGTGCCGGTGACCAACGTGAGCAGTTCCGGGCCGCCCTTCAGCGCCTCCTTGATCTGGCTGGCGTTGTCGCCGAACAGCGCGAACAGCGCCAGCACGAGGAGGCCGCCGGCGACCAGCACGACATTGTCCACTGATGGCGACACCCAGGCCCAGCGCAGCTGCAGCCAGGCCCAGTGCAGCAGCTTCACATCGGCCAGCAGTCGGCGCGCCAGCAGCCGCTTCCATTCGGTGAGCATGTACCACCAGGGCGGCTTCACCCGCGCATTGCGCCAGGCGTTGAACTCCACCACCAGCCAGCGCGGGCTTTCCCGGCCCAGCGTGTCCGACAGGAAGCGCACCAGGCTGGATTTGCCCGACCCCCATGGCCCATGCAGATGCACCATCACCGCCTTGGGATCGCTGCTCGCCGCCTCGGCTTTTTGCAGCCGCACAAGCCGGGCGGCCAGCGCATCGGCCAGCGGCTTGCGGCCGAGTTCGTCAACGGCGGCGGGGTTGTCGGAGAGGAGCGGTGTCCGTTCGGCGGGAGGTGGTTTTGCCGTGGTCGATGCCTGGGGCAACGGCGAGCCCGCCAATTCCTGCCAGGCAAACATGTCCTCGTCCTTGAGCGGATTGCGCGAGGTCTGATCGGCCACCAGTGCGCGCAACCGCAGCAGGGCGGCAGCGGGCACCGTCCCATCATCCGCGAGGGACGGCCATTTGACCGGCGGCTGTTCTGTGAGTGCGAACAGGATATGGCGCAGCCCGACCGGTTGTGCCTGACCGCTCATGGTCAGATCCCGCAGCGCCACAGCCCGTGGCAACACATCCTCCCGCATGCTGATCGACAAGGTGAAGGGCAGCGCGGGTGTGATCGCGGGGCCGGCGCGCAGCTTGAAGGACAGGCCCTCGGACTTCGTCCATTGCTGCAACCAGTTTGCGGCCGTGGCCACGCGGCCGCTGGGCTTGATGGTCAGCAGGGCTGAGACCCATGCTTCGACATCGATGACCATTTCGCCGCGATCGGCATTGGCAAAACTGATGGTGGCAGCGGCGGCCTGGCCAACATTATCGGACACATCGCCCGTGATGGCGGCGATCTGGCCAACGATGCTGGCGGCCGCGCTGATGCCCTTGGCGATGCTTTCGCCTTTGGCCGATTTCGGCCGCGCGGCCTTGCGCGATGGCCCATCCGGCCCGGCGGCGGATTCGGATAATGGTTCGTCCATGGCGCTGCCCCCCGGCTGCGATGCCTGCCTGTCCGACCCCACAACAGGCTAACCGCTCCCTGCGCTCAAGTCCACGCTATCGCCCGAAGCGCACCTGCACGCTCAGTGGCATGCCGGCAACAATGTCGGTCAGGCTGGAGGCGAAGATCAGCGTCTTGCCGGGGCCGACGCTGGTTGCCGGTGGCGGGATGGTCCAGTCGCGCATGGGGGTGTCGTTCAGCATCAGCCGGGCCCTGAGCGGCGGCACCGGCACGGTGATGCGGCCGGGGTTGTGGATGGTGCCGGTCACTTCCAGGATGGCGGTGCCATCAGGCAGGCGCGTCAGCCGGCCAACCAGGCTGACATCGAGCCGCGGCGGCGGCGGCGCCAGCTGCGCCAGCGCATCGGAGACGCCGGGCAGGCTTTCCGGATCGACTCTGCCCACCCACAGGCCAACAGACGCGGTGGTGAAGGCGGCGCCCAGAACGATCGCCACCAGCCATTTCAGCCAGGGCGCGGCGCGGCGCGGCGGCGGGGGCGGTTCCGGCTCGGGTTCGGGCGCCGGTTCCGGTTCGGGCGGCGGCGGGGGCG
>NZ_WNJP01000012.1 GCF_009733735.1 Sandarakinorhabdus oryzae
CGCCCCATTGCAAGCCGGTGGCCGGCGGCACTGGCAGGCTGGCGGCAGCAATCTGCGCCACGGCGGCCGGCGTGGCGGCGCCGATGGCCAAGCCGATCAGCACGGCGCCGGCCGACACCAACGCCAATTGCCAGAGATAGACGGCGCGCACGGTGGCACTGTCAGCCCCCAGCACTTTCAGCGTGGCGATGGTGCGGGTGCGGGCGCCAAGATAGGCCGAGACGCCGCCGGCAACGCCAACGCCGGCCACCACCAGGGCGGTGAGGCCGACCAGACTGAGGAACTGGCCGAGTTGGCTGATGAAATTGCGGGTGCCGGGCGCGCCGTTGCTGCGATCGCGCACACGCCCGCCGCCGTTGACGCCTGTGCCTGCCACCGCTTCCAGCGCGGCCCGCGCCGTGTCCACCGACACGCCGGGCTTCAGCTTCACGCGCAGCTCGCTGGTGTAAAGACTGCCCGGCGCAATCAGATCGGCGCGGTCGAGATCGCGGCGGTCCACCACCAGGCCGGGGCCGAAGCCGAAGCCATCGCCCGCCCGGTCCGGCTCCTCGGCCAGCGTGCCGGCATAGGTGAGCGTGGCCTGGCCAAGCTGGAGCCGGTCGCCGGGCTTCAGGCCCAGCTTGTCGGCCAGCGCCGGTTGCGCGGCGGCCATGCCGGGGCCGACCCGCCCGCCGTTTTCCAGCACGACGCGGCCATAGAGCGGCCAGGTCGCATCGACGGCCTTTACCTCAGCGAGGACGGAGTCGCCGCCATCTGTGCGGCTGACCATCCCGCGCAGCTTCACCACCTCGCCCACTTGGCCAAGCCCGGCGGCGGCGGCGCGTTGTTCAGCCGTGGGCATCCGGCCCGACAGGCGCAGCGCGACATCGCCGCCCATCAGAAACTGGCCGCGCTCCGCCAGGCCGGCGTTGATGGCGCTCGACAGGCTGCCGACGCCGGCCAGCGCCGCCACGCCGAGCACCAGGCACACGGCGAGGATGCGCAGGCCCGCGAGGCCACCGCGCAATTCCCGCAACGCGAGGCGAAGGGGCAGGTTCAGAGCACTTCTGCCAACAGGCCGGTCATCGCGGTCCAGCTGCGCTTGTCGGCAGCCGCGTTGTAGAGCGCGGTGCCGGGCGCATTGGCATGTTCGTTGGTGAAGCTGTGATAGGTGTGGCCATAGGCATGGATCTGCCAGTCGGCACCGGCCGCGGTCATTTCGGCGGCAAGCGCATGGTGATCCTGCGGCGGCGTATAGGGATCTTCCCAGCCGTGCAGCGCCATCACCTTGGCGGTGATCGGGCCGGCGGCGCCAATGCCGGGATTGTAGATGCCGTGGAAGCTGATGGCGGCCTTGATGCGCGGATCGGCGGCGCGGGCCACGTCGAGCGCGCACAGGCCGCCAAAGCAATAGCCGATGATCGCCATGCGGTTTGAATCGACCTGCGACAGCCCGGCAGCGGCATCGACAGCGGCGAGCAGACGGCGGCGCAGCGCGGCGCGGTCAGCCACCCATGGGCCCATCAGCGCGCTGTTGTCCCCGGCCGGATCGCCGCGCCGGCCCTTGCCGTAAACGTCGATCGCCATGGCGGCATAACCAAGCGCGGCCAGCTTGTCGGCGACTTTGTTGTCCCACAGCGTCTGCCCCACCCAGTTGGGGGCGATCAGCACGCAGGCAAAGGGGCCGTTGCCGGCGGGCAGCGCCAGATAGGCTTCCAGTTCGTCGGTGCCGTCGAAATAGCTGAAAACAGTCATGGTCTTCCCCTCATTCGGCCGCCTGGGCCAGGTTCATCCGGTCATCAACGATCAGGCCGTCGCGCATGGTGATGATGCGGTCGCACAAGGGCGCGAGTTCGGCATCGTGGGTGATCAGCACCAGCGTTGCGCCGGTTTCGGCAAGGCGGCCGAACAGCAGATCGATGATGGCAGCGCCAGTGGCGGCATCGAGATTGCCGGTCGGTTCATCGGCAAAGATCAGCGCCGGGCGGCCGACGAGCGCGCGGGCGATGGCGACGCGCTGCTGCTCCCCGCCCGAAAGTTGGGTGGGATAATGGTTGAGGCGATGGCCAAGGCCGACGGCTTCCAGTTCGGCGCGCGCCCGGGCCTGCACATCGGCGTCGCCGGCCAGTTCCAGCGGCACAGCGACATTTTCCAGCGCGGTCATCGTCGGGATCAGGTGGAAGGCCTGCAGCACGATGCCGATGCGGCCGCGGCGGGCACGGGCGAGACCATCCTCATCCATGCGGGTGAAATCGGCGCCGGCCACGGTCACCTGGCCACTGCTGGCGCGTTCCATGCCCGACAGCACGGCCATCGCCGAGGATTTGCCGGAGCCAGACGGCCCAAGGATGGCGAGGCGCTGGCCAGCCGGCACCTGCAGCGACACGCCGCGCAGCACATCGACTGCGGCATCGCCGCTGCCCAGCCGCAGGGTGACATCGCGGGCTTCAATGACCATATGGCTGTGCATCCGAGTCCCGCCCAAGGAGTTGAGTCTTGCCCGAATTAGGCATTCGCCGGTCGCTTTACCAGATGGCGCTGATGATTGGCGCGCTGTTCATGTCGCAGGCGGCAATCGCGCGGCCGCTGGTCGTGCTGGCCTATGGTGACAGCCTGACCGCCGGCTACCAGTTGCCGCCCGGCCAAGGCTTTGCGCCGCAGCTGGAAAAGGCGCTGCGGGCGAAAGGCCGCGAGGTGACCGTGGTGGGCGCCGGCGTGTCGGGCGACACCAGCACGCAGGGCCGCGCGAGGCTGAACTGGGTGCTGGCCGGCATGAAGCAGAAGCCCGACCTGGTGGTGCTGGAACTGGGTGCCAACGACATGCTGCGCGGCCAGAGTCCGAAGACGGCGAAGGACAATCTCGATGCGATGGTGAAGGCGTTCAAGGCGAAGGGCGCCCGCGTGCTGCTTGCCGGCATGCGCGCCAACCCGACGCTCGGCAAGGCCTATGTGACGCAGTTCGAGGCGATGTTCCCGGCGGTGGCCAAGGCCAATGGCGTGGCGCTCTATCCCTTCTTCCTGGATGGCGTCGCTGCCCAGCCCGGCCTGCAACTTGCCGATGGCATGCACCCCAATCCCAGAGGCGTTGCCGTGATGGTGAAGCGCATCCTGCCGGCGGTGGAGAAGGAACTTGCACAGGTGAAGTGATGCGGCTGCCAGAATGAGACTTTTTGTCGGCCTCGATCTGCCCGACAGCATCAAGACCGCGCTGCTGGCCAGCATGGGCGGCGTTGCCAATGCGCGCTGGCAGACGGCGGCGCAGCTGCACCTCACCCTGCGCTTCATTGGCGAGGTCGATCGCCACCAGGCGGCCGACATCGCCGCCGCGCTGGGCCGGGTGAACATCCGGCCATTCGCGGCCGAACTTGGCGAGCCTGGCCTGTTTGACCATCGCGGCCGCATCGACGCGCTGTGGGTGGGCGTGCGCCCGGCCGAGGCGCTGGCTGGGCTGGCCAAATCCGTCAATGCAGCGCTGACCAGCATTGGTCTGCCACCCGAAAGCCGCGCCTTCCTGCCCCACATCACCGTGGCGCGCGGCCGCAGCATGATCGGCGCGACCGGCTGGCCGCAGTCGCCGATCCCCCGCCTCAGCTGGCCGGTGGACGGCTTTGCCCTGTTCGAAAGCCGAATGGGCAAGAATGGCAGCGACTATGCCGTGCTCGCCACCTGGCCACCAATAGTCGGCAACCACGCCAATCCGGACACAGCGCGTTAACATTTAATTAGCTTTCTCTACAGCCGCACCTGTGTTAGCCAATCATCAACCTTGTGTTCAGCAAGGCTGGATTGTGCTTTTTCTACGGGGGTTGTGATGTCGCTTCGTCTTGTTCTGGCTGGGGCCCTTGTGCTTGCCGGCTCCGCTGCCAACGCTGCGGTCGTGGTCACCGCGGAAGCGCCGGGTGTCCAGAATTCCACCGCCGGCTTCTCCGCCATCGGGGTTGAAACCTTTGATTCGCGCGCCACCGGCGCCGGCCAGACCTTTGGCACGACCTTTGGCGGGTCGGCCTTCACCGGCACCTACACCAACGTGCAGGTTGATGCTGCCAATCAATATGGCGGCGCCGGCGGCAACACCAATCATGCCGTCACCTTCAGTGGCACCGGCTACACGCTCGACATCGCCACCAACCTGGCCGGCGGCGTGACCTATTTCGGCTTCTGGCTGTCGGCGCTTGATGGACAGAACCAGCTGAAATTCTTCAAGGGCGCCACGGAAGTGTTCAGCTTCAGCGCCAGCGATGCGCTGGCCTTCATCAACAGCCGGCCCAATGCCAGCGCCTATTATTGCAACCCCAACCCGGGTCGCACCACGCAGAACTGCGGGGAGCCTTATGCCTTCCTGAATTTCTTCGGCACCAACGGGACGAGCTTTGACCGGATCCAGTTCTTCCAGGATCCCGTGGCCGGTGGTTATGAGAGCGACAACCACAGTGTCGGCCAGTGGACCAGCATCACCGGCGATCCGCTCGGTGGCGTGCCGGAACCGTCGAGCTGGGCGATGCTGATCGCCGGCTTCGGCCTGGTTGGCGCGTCCATGCGCCGGCGCCGGCCTGCGATGGCCTGAGCGTCGACCTCAGCGCAAAAAAGGGGCCGGCGGAACCATCCGCCGGCCCCTTTTGCTTTGGGGACTTCAGGCGGCTTCGTCCTTGTAACCCAGCACTGGCCGCCTCGCGGCCAGCGTCTCGTCGAGCCGGCGGCGCGGCGCGAAGTGCGGGGCGGCGCGCCAGGCATCGGGATCGGCCAGCATCTGCGTTGCGACATGGCGCATTGCGCCGATCAGCTGATCGAGATTGGCCTTGCTCTCGGTCTCGGTGGGTTCGACCAGCATGGCGCCGTGGACGACGAGCGGGAAATACATCGTCATCGGGTGGAAGCCCTCGTCGATCAGCGCCTTGGCCAGATCGAGCGTGGTGAGGCCGGTACCGTCGAGGAAATCATCCGAGAACAGGGCCTCGTGCATGCACGGGCCGCTGTCCGCGAACGGCGCGGTGTAGAGGTCCTTCAGGCTGGCCAGCACATAATTGGCGTTGAGCACGGCGTCTTCGGCCACCTGGCGCAGGCCATCGGCGCCATGGCTCATCATGTAGGCAAGCGCGCGCACGAACATGCCCATCTGGCCGTGGAAGGCGACCATGCGGCCGAAGCTGTCGGCGGCGTGGGTGGCGGCGGTGTCTTCCTCAACCAGTTCCAGGCCATTGGCGGTCTTGCGCACGAACGGGATCGGAGCGAACGGCGCCAGCGCGGCCGACAGCACCACCGGGCCGGAGCCGGGGCCGCCGCCGCCGTGGGGCGTCGAGAACGTCTTGTGCAAATTGATGTGCATGGCATCGACGCCGAGATCGCCGGGGCGCACGCGGCCGACGATGGCGTTGAAATTGGCACCATCACAATAGACATAGCCGCCGGCGGCGTGGACGGCATCGGCGATGGTCTTCAGGTCCGGCTCGAACAGGCCGCAGGTGTTGGGGTTGGTGATCATCACCGCCGCCACGTCCGGGCCCAGCCGGGCCAGCAGCGCATCCAGGTCAACGCGGCCGCGGGCGTTGGCGGGGATATTCTCCACGGTGAAGCCGCAGAAGGCGGCCGTCGCGGGGTTGGTGCCGTGGGCCGATTCCGGCACCAGCACGACGCGGCGTTCATCGCCGCGCGCATCCAGCGCAGCGCGGATCGCCAGCATGCCGCACAATTCGCCGTGGGCGCCGGCCTTGGGGCTCATGGCAACCGCCGGCATGCCGGTCAGCTTCATCAGCCAATCGGCCAGCACGTCGATCAGTTCCAGCGCGCCCTGCACGGTGGATTGCGGCTGCAGCGGGTGGATGTCGGCAAAGCCGGGCAGCCGCGCCATCTTTTCATTGAGGCGCGGGTTGTGCTTCATCGTGCACGAGCCCAGCGGGAAGATGCCAAGATCGATGGCATAATTCTGTCGCGAAAGGCGGGTGTAGTGGCGGACGGCTTCCGGTTCGGAGAAGCCCGGCAGGCCGATGACGCCGTCGCGTGCCAGGCCGCCGAGGCGATCCGGAACCGGCGGAACGGGGGGCAAGTCAACGCCCGAGGTGTCGAGCGAGCCGCGCTCGAACAGCAATGGCTCTTCCAGCATCAGCGCCCGATTGCCGGTGAAGGTTTCGGCAACGGCACCGGTGCCCGCCACCAGCCGCGTCGGGCGGCCCACATCGTTCATCGCCATTACGCCATCACCTCATCAAGCGCGTCCTCAAACGCGTCAAAATCCTCGTCGGTCGCGGTTTCGGTCACCGCGACGATCAGGCCGTTCTGCAGGGCCTTCTCGCCCGGCCACAGCCGGCCCAGCGAGACGCCGCCGAGCACGCCCTTTTCGGCGAGCTTGCGCACCACCGGCCGGGCTTCACGGCCCAGATCCAGGGTGAACTCGTTGAAGAACGGCCCGTTCAGCAGCGTCACGCCCGGCACCCGGCCCAACCGCTCCGCCAGTTGCACGGCGCGGGCGTGGTTGAGGGCGGCCAAATGGCGAAGGCCCTTCTCGCCGAGCAGGGACAGGTGCGCCGAGAAGGCCAGCGCGATCAGCCCGCTATTGGTGCAGATGTTGCTGGTCGCCTTCTCGCGGCGGATATGCTGTTCGCGGGTGGAGAGCGTCAGCACGAAGCCGCGCTTGCCGCTGGCGTCCACCGTCTCGCCGCACAGCCGCCCCGGCATCTGGCGGACATGCTTTTCACGGCAGGCGAACAGGCCGAGATAGGGCCCGCCGAACAGCAGGCCGGCGCCCAGCGACTGGCCTTCGCCCACAACGATATCGGCGCCCATCTCGCCCGGCGACTTCATCACGCCCAACGAGACAATCTCGGTGACCACCACGATCAGCAGCGCGCCGGCCTTGTGGCAGGCGTCGGCGAGCGGAGTCAGGTCGGCGATGTGGCCGAAGAGATTGGGGTTCTGCACGACAACGCAGCTGGTTTCGGCGTCGATCTGCGCAATCAGGCTGGCCAGGTCATCGCCGGGGGCGCCCCTGGTGAAGCTTGGAGTGCCGGCCTCCACCACATCTCCGGTGAAACGGGTCAGCGTCTTCAGCACCGATGTGTAGTGCGGGTGGACGCCGGCCGACACGATGCACTTGGGCCGCCGTGTGATGCGCCGCGCCATGAACACCGCTTCGGTCATCGCGGTGGAACCGTCGTACATCGAGGCGTTGGCCACCTCCATGCCGGTCAGGCGGGCAACCTGGGTCTGGAACTCGAACAGCACCTGCAGCGTGCCCTGGGCGATTTCCGGCTGATAGGGGGTGTAGGCGGTGAGGAACTCGCCGCGCTGGATCACCATGTCCACGCTGGCCGGCACATGATGCTTGTAGGCACCGCAGCCGACGAAGAACGGTGTGGTGCTGGCGGTGAGATTCTTGCCCGCCATCTTCACCAGCGCGCGTTCCACCGCCATTTCGCTGGCGTGATTGGGCAGGCCGGCAATCGGGCCGTCGAGCACGGCCTCGGCCGGCACATCGGCGAACAGCGCATCGATATCAGCCGCGCCGATGGTGGCCAGCATGGCTGACCGGTCAGCGTCGGAAAGGGGCAGGTAGCGCAAGAGGCTTACTCCGGCTGGTGAGCGGAAAAACGAATGCGGACATAATCGGCCGTCCACTTGCCATCGGCGGCCTGCAGGGCCGGTGCGAGCAGGGCGACGGTTTCGGCGATGATCTGGTCCTTCAGCGCGTCGGGCACGCCGGCGGCATCGATGAAGCCGCCGCGGAAGGTTTCAAGCCAGCCGGCCATGCCGCTTTCCGGCAGCGGCGTTGGCCGCGGGATGATGACGCAACTCTCCACCACAAAGCCGGCGCCTTCGAGAACGGCGCGGAAGGCCTCGGCAGTCGGGTAGTAGCTCGTCTCGCTGCCGGCCGGCGGGAAGCCGTGGCGAGCGAGCACGGCAATCAGTGCAGTGCGGATGGCTGCGATATTGGCATGGCCGCCGAACTCGCCGACATAGCGGCCGCCGGGCTTGAGGGCGCGCTTGACGCCGGCGGTCACCACCTCCGGCTGGCCCACCCAGTGCAGGGCGGCATTGGTGAACACCGCATCAAATTCGCTATCGAAATCCAGCGCGCGCGCGTCGCCGATCCGCGCATTGATGCCCTTGGCCTGCGCTGCGGCCACCATCGCTGGATCGGCATCGACGCCGACCACGCTGCAACCGGCGTCGATCAGCTTGCGCGTCAGCACGCCATCGCCGCAGCCGAGATCAAGGATATGCTCCCCGGCCTTCGGGGCCAGCAGGTCGAGCACCGGCGCCCCCAGCGCCGGCACGAAGGCCGCGTTGCTGGCATAGAGGGACGGATCCCAGCGGTGGATCGAGGTCATTTACAGGCTGGCGACGAAGGCGTCGTAGGCGGCCTTGTCCATCAGCCCGTCCAGTTCCGAAGCGTCGGAGAGGGTAAGCTTGAAGAACCAGCCATCGCCTTCCGGCGCACTGTTGACCAGGCTCGGATCGTCGGCCAACGCCGGATTGCTTTCGGTGACGGTGCCCGACACCGGGGCATAGACATCAGACGCGGCCTTCACCGATTCGACCACGGCGGCTTCTCCGCCCTTGGTGACGGCACGACCGGCGTCAGGCAGATCGACGAACACCACGTCGCCCAGCTGGCCTTGCGCATAATCAGTAATGCCCACGGTCGCTTCAGCACCGGATCCCTTGGCGGCAACATCGATCCATTCATGATCCTGGGTGTAAAGACGGCTCATTTCTTGTCCCCTTCCCTCACATAATTCTTCTGCTTGAATGGCATCGGCACCACGGTGGCGGCGATGCGCTTGCCGCGCACTTCAATTTCCAGCGCCGTGCCATCGGCGCTGTGGGCGGTGGCCACATACGCCATGGCGATCGGTACGTTCAGGCTGGGCGCGAACCCGCCCGAGGTGAGCACGCCGACCTGGGTTTCGCCGGCCCACACGGTTGCGCCCTCGCGCGCCGGCATGCGGCCTTCGACGGCCAGGCCAACCCGCTTGCGCGGAGCGCCATTGAACAATTGATCGAGAATGCGGTCCGCCCCCGGGAAGCCGCCTTCGATCTTGCGGCGCTTCGAAATGGCGAAGCTCAGATCGGCTTCGACCGGCGTCGTCTCCGGATCAAGATCATGGCCATAGAGCGGCAGACCAGCTTCGAGGCGCAGCGAATCGCGCGCACCCAGCCCGATCGGCTTCACCTCGGCATGGGCCAACAGCGCCTCGGCCAGCGCTTCGGCATGGCTGTTCGGCACCGAGATTTCGTAGCCATCCTCGCCGGTGTAGCCGGAGCGGGTGATGCCCAGCTTCACCCCGTTCCACAGCCAGCGCGCGCCGGCCATGAACTTCAGATCGGCAAAGGCCGGCTGGTCGGCGCTTTCGGGGATGAGGTCGAAGCGGCTCATCACCGCAACCGCCGCCGGTCCCTGCAGCGCCAGCAGCGCGTGGTCTTCCATATGATGCAGCGAAAGCCCGGCCGGCAGTCTCGCCCGCATGTGGGCGATGTCGGCGTGCTTGGTGGCGCCGTTGACGACCAGGTAAAAGCCCTTGCCGGTGTTGGTGACCATCAGGTCGTCGAGGATTCCGCCATTGTCTGCCAGCAGCAGCGAGTAGCGCACGCGGTGCGGCTGCAGCGCCTTGAAGTCGCCCGGCGCCAGGCTTTCCAGCCACGCGGCGGCGCCGTCACCTTCGACCAGCAGCTGGCCCATGTGCGACACGTCGAACAGGCCGGCCTTTTCGCGGGTCCACAGATGTTCGGCGATGATGCCGTCATACTGGATCGGCATGGCATAACCGGCGAACGGCACCATCCGCGCACCCAGGCGGCGGTGCAGGGCATCGAGTGGCAGTGCTTTCAGATCGGCGTCATCAGCCATAAGGGCCCCGGCAACAGTTCACGGTTCGGCCGTCTGCCAAACCTGGTTCCCCCACTGTCGCCAGACCTGAGAGCTTTGACCGGAACAGATCCCGGCTTACCCCTTCGGTGGGGTGCAGTTGCCTGCACCCGCTTTCCAGAGTGTCGCTGATACGCCGGCGCGGTCCTTGGGCCTGAGAGATTCCGGGGGCGGCTTGCTCCTTCGGCGGTGACCGGTTGCCCTGCCACACTCTCCCGCGCGCGGCGCCGGAGTTGCCCCCGGCGACCCCTGCCGATTGGGCGAAGCGGGCGCCTGAGTCAACTGCCCGAATGACCACCAGCGCGGCCAGCGCAACCCTGCCGCGCCGGCGCCGTAACTGCAGCCGTGATCGCCCGCCGCCTGTCCCTGCTTGTCCTGCTGCTCGGCCTGGCGATGGCGGTCAGTGTGGACCGCGCGCAGCCGACGCCGCTGCGGGGTCAGCCCACCACGACCCGGATCGATTCGCTGCCCTGAGGCGGCTTATTTGGCGATGTTGTAGGCGAGGCTGCGATCGTCGAGCTGGAAGCCCAGCACAACCTCGAAACTGGCGGCGCGCAGGGCGGCGCGCACTTCCGGATCAGCCATCGGATCGGTGGCGGCGTCGAGTTCGCCGGGCCGGCGCAGACGGTTGATCTTGTCGAGGATCGCCTGCGGCACGGAGGCCGCACTGCGCGCCACACTGGCCGTGGCGGTGCCGCTGGCAAGGGCGCGCTCCTGGCCGGCGGCGAAATTCACGGCCACGCTGGAAATCTGCTTGGCGTTGATGATGTTGCCGGCCTGCACAACAGCCGAAAACACCGGCAGCACGATCTGGCGCGCCTGGGCCGTGTCGGTGCGGCGCACGATCACGTCATAGCGGATGCGCGAGACATATTGATCGGCCGTTTCCGTGCACTCGTCGCGCACATTGGTGATGGTCGCCACCGCGTCGAGGTTGGCCACATCCTGCCCGCCCGGTTTGAACAGGGTGGCATCACTGGCATAGGCGGCCACGGCCACGGCCGGACAGGCCGAGCGCTTGACGATAAGCGGGTTGCGTTCACAGCCGGCCAGCAGCAGCGCCGGAACGGCGACCAGGGCCAGGGCGGCAGAACGGCGAATGGGGGCGCGCATCATGGCCTCTCTCCTATGGGGCAAAAGGCGTCACGGCAAGCGGCAAGCGGGGGGTGGGGTTTGGGGTAGCGTGGGCCGGCCCAATCGCGTATCAGCCGCCCCATGAGCAACGTCGCACCCGCCATGGATGTCTCCCTTTCCGGCAAACCTGATCTGAAGGTGCTGGTCGCCGCGCCGCGCGGTTTCTGCGCCGGGGTCGATCGCGCCATCCATATCGTCGAGCTGGCGCTCGAACGCTGGGGCGCGCCTGTCTATGTTCGCCACGAGATCGTGCACAACAAGTTCGTGGTGGACAGTCTGAAGTCCAAGGGTGCCATCTTCGTCGAGGAACTGGACGAAGTGCCCGATGGCGTGCCGGTGGTGTTTTCCGCACACGGCGTGCCCAAGGCAGTGCCGGCCAAGGCCGAAGAGCGCGGGCTCACCTATGTCGATGCCACCTGTCCGCTGGTCTCCAAGGTCCACCGGCAGGCCGAGCGGCTGGTCGCTGCGGGCTGCCACATCCTGTTCATCGGCCACCAGGGCCACCCGGAAGTGATCGGCACCTTCGGCCAAGTGCCGGAAGGCGCCATGACCCTGATCGAGACGCTGGAAGATGCCCAGAACGTGCAGCCGCCCGATACCGGCAAGCTCGGCTTCCTGACCCAGACCACGCTGAGCGTGGACGACACCGCCGACATGGTGACCGAACTCAAGCGCCGCTTCCCCGCCATCGAAGGCCCGCGCGGCGATGACATCTGCTACGCCACCTCCAACCGCCAGGCCGCGGTCAAGGCGATGGCGCCGCGTTGCGATCTGGTGCTGGTGATCGGCGCCGCCAACAGCAGCAACAGCCAGCGCCTGCGCGAAGTCGCCGAGCGCGAGGGTGCGCGCAGCTGGCTGATCCAGCGCGCCGCCGAGATCGACTGGGCCTGGTTTGATGGCGTCGAAACCGTCGGCGTCACCGCCGGCGCTTCGGCCCCGGAAGTGCTGGTGCAGGAAGTGCTGGCGGCGATGGCGGCCCGCTTTGCCGTGACCAGCGAGAATATCACCACCGCTGTTGAAGAGGTGGTGTTCAAGCTGCCGCGCGCGCTGACCGCCTGAGGGGCGGGCGCATGGCGGTCTATACTCCGGTGAGCGCCGCCGATCTGGCGGGCTTTCTGGCCGGCTATGACGTGGGCAGCGCCACCAGCTTCAAGGGCATCGCCGAAGGGGTGGAAAACAGCAATTTCCTGCTGGAAACCAAAGGTGGTTCAAGCGGGGGCGGCCGCTTCATCCTCACCCTCTATGAAAAGCGCGTCGATGAACGCGATCTGCCCTGGTTCCTGGCGCTGATGGGGCATCTGGCCGCCAAGGGCCTGCCCGTCCCCGGCCCGGTGGCCGACCGCGGCGGCGCGGTGCTGCAGGTGCTCAACAGCCGCCCGGCCTGCCTGATCGAGTTCCTGCCCGGTGTCAGTGTCACTGAAGCCACACCGGCGGCAGCGCATGCCGTGGGTGCGGCGCTGGGCCGGATGCACAACGCACTGGCCGATTTCACCGCGCCGCGCCCCAATGCCCTCGGCCCCGTGTCGTGGCCGCCGCTGGCGGCGCGTTGCAATGGCCGATTGGGCGAGATTGATGCCGGTCTGCCCGACGCGGTGGCGCGCGGCCTTGCGGCGGCCGCCGATTGGCCGCGCGGCCTGCCGCAATCGACCATCCACGCCGATCTCTTCCCTGACAATGTGCTGATGCTCGACGGCCAGGTGACAGGCCTCATCGATTTCTATTTCGCCTGCACCGATGCCCGCGCCTATGATGTGGCAGTCACGCATGCGGCCTGGTGCTTTTCCGCCGACGGCCGTCAGTTTTTCCCCGAGCGTGCCGAAGGGCTGATGAGCGGCTATCTAGACGAAGTCGCGTTGAGCCCGGCCGAACGCGCCGCCCTGCCCCGCCTGGCGGCCGGCGCTGCGCTGCGCTTCACCCTCACCCGCGCTTATGACTGGCTCAACACGCCGGCGGATGCGCTGGTCACCCGCAAGGACCCGATGGCCTTTGCCCGCCGGCTGAGCTGGTATCTGGATGCGACCGCGGAGATGATGGGTGGCTGAGCTGCCGCAGGTCGAGATCTTCACCGACGGCGCCTGCAAGGGCAATCCCGGCCCCGGCGGCTGGGGCGCCATCCTGCGCTCTGGCGGCAAGGAGAAGGAGCTGAACGGAGCCGAGCCGCACACCACCAACAACCGCATGGAATTGCAGGCGGCGATTTCGGCGCTCAATGCCCTGACTCGGCCGTGCAGCGTCGATCTCACCACCGACAGCGTCTATGTGCGCGACGGCATCTCGAAATGGGTGCACGGCTGGCAGCGGAACGGCTGGAAAACCGCTGACAAGAAGCCGGTGAAGAATGACGATCTGTGGCAGGCGTTGCTTGCGGCCGCCAAGCCCCACAGCGTGCGCTGGCATTGGGTGAAGGGCCACGCCGGCCACCCGGAAAACGAGCGTGCCGACCAGTTGGCGAATGACGCCATCGCTGCGATGCGTGCTGGTGACAACTGAAGCCATTGCCAATTCCCCGCTAATCCGCTTTGAGGCTGACCATGGCTTCTGATCCCACCGCAAAGGGCCTCAACGCCCGCCTCGTCAAGGTCTGGATGACCTGGGGCACCCAGTTTTTGCCGTTTGCCGATGTCGCCAGCCCGGAACTGCCGCTGTCGCGCCTGCTGCGCCTGTCGCTGATCCAGGTCAGCGTCGGCATGAGCCTGGTGCTGCTGGTCGGCACGCTCAATCGCGTGATGATCGTCGAACTTGGCGTGCCGGCGACCCTGGTGGGCGTCATGCTGGCGCTGCCGCTGCTCGCCGCGCCGTTCCGCGCCCTGATCGGCCACAAATCCGATACGCACAAATCGGCGTTGGGCTGGCGGCGGGTGCCCTATATCTATCTGGGCACCATGATCCAGTTTGGCGGGCTGGCCATCATGCCGTTCGCGCTTTTGGTGCTGGCCGGCGCCCAGGAAGCCTATGACGAGCGGATCTGGCTGGGCCAGCCGGCCGCTGCGCTCGCCTTCCTGCTGGTCGGCATCGGCATCCACACCACCCAGACCGTGGGGCTGGCGCTTGCCACCGATCTCACCAAGGAAGAGCAGCAGCCCAATGTCGTCGGCCTGATGTATGTGATGCTGCTGATCGGCTCCATCATCGCCTCGCTGTTCTTCGGCTGGGCGCTGAAGGATTTCAGCCAGGGCCGGCTGATCCAGGTGATCCAGGGCAGCGCCGTCATCACCATCATCCTGAACTTCACCGCCTTGTGGAAGCAGGAAACCCGCGTGCCGCATTATCTGCGCACCGAACCGGTGCAGGCCGAACCGACCTTCCGCGAAAGCTGGGACCTGTTTGTCGGCAAGGACAAGACGGTGCTGCGGCTGCTCGCCGTCGGGCTCGGCACACTGGCCTTTTCCATGTCCGACATCGTGCTCGAGCCCTATGGCGGTGAAGTGCTCAATCTGGGCGTCGGCACCACCACCCTGCTCACCGCCATCATGTCGTTCGGCAGCCTGCTCGGCTTTGCCTATGCCTCCTACATCCTGTCATTGGGGTCCGATCCGTTCCGCATGGCGACGCTTGGCACCGTCATCGGCTTGCCGGCCTATGGCCTGATCATCATGGCCGCCGGCTCTGACACGCCGGAATTGTTCACGCTGGGCGTGCTGCTGGCGGGCATCGGCACCGGCCTGTTCGGGCATGGCACGCTCACCGCCACGATGCGGCTGGCGCCGCGCAACCAGGTCGGCATTGCCATGGGTGCCTGGGGCGCCGTGCAGGCCACCAGCCAGGGCGTCGGCGCCACCATCGGCGGCGTCATCCGCGACACCGCCCGCGGCCTGTCACTCGGGCTGGACATCCCGGGCGCGGCCAATGGCTATGTGCTGATCTTCGCGCTTGAGCTGGCGCTGATGGTTGCCACCCTGGCCGCCATGTGGCCGCTGCTGCAACGCGACGAGCCGGTTTGATGCGTCGCAGCAGCCGCGCCTGGCGCGCGGCGGCCTGACGCCCCTTCATCAACTTTGCCCATTGCCGGTCGTGCGACCCGCCTGATTCGTCAGGTGGTTGACCCAAAACGAAAAAGGCCGGCGCCCCGCTGGGGGGCGCCGGCCCGTTTCAGTCTGCCCGGCAGGCCGGGCGAATGACTTACTTGGCGGCTTCAGCCGGAGCTTCGGCAGCCGGAGCAGCTTCAGCGGCCGGCGCCATGGCGTCAGCAGCCGGAGCGGCAGCGGCTTCAGCAGCCGGAGCAGCAGCAGCGGCAGCGCCACCCTGCCAATAGGCGCCAAACCAGGTGGTGTTCATCAGGATCGACGCGTGGACGATCAGGGCCACAGCGGCAACCGCGATGAAGAACAGCGGGATGCCGACGGACGGGCTGACATAGAGCCAGATACGACCTTCATTCATGATAGTGTCTCCCCTGATCTCAGTGCAGCCACGGCGTCAAAGCGAACGCCAGGATGTGCGCCAGGACGGCGATCGCGCCGAAGATCCGGGTGCCCCACTTGAGGCCCTCGTTGATCTCGATCGCTTCCTTCTCGGTCAGCCCAGTCGGGTAGACCTTGGTATCTTCTGCCATGTTATACTCCTCTCCCATTCGGAAAAGTCGCCGGACCGAACGGCCCCCGCCTCCCCCGCCTGTTTGCCGGAATGGGCAACGAGCACGTGCGACCCAATCCCTGCTGTGCGCCCCACCGACGGGCCGATCCGAACAGGATCGCGACAGGACGCCGCAGCAGAATCACCCCTTACCCAAACCGCCGCATGTGTCAATCTGTCGCCGTAACACTGCGTAACAGCGGCCTGACAGTTTTGCAGCGCAGCATCCAAGGGTGCCGCACTGCAGCATGCAACAAGGGCTTTTCCGGCCTCTGAAAAAGCCTAATCTGCCCTTCATCGCGGTCATTTGTGTATGGCTGGCTTGACACCAGGGCAGGGCCGATTCCGGCCAGAAGGGGGATTTGATGAACCGGTTCGATCGTCGCCAATTGCTGGCCGGCAGCGCTGCGGCCCTGCTGGTGCCACAGCTGGCGCGCGCCGCCACATCATCCACCACCGCACCGGCCGCCGCTGCCCAGAAAAAGATCCGCGCGGCCATCGACAGCCAGTTGCCGGACAACATCGCCCGCATCCAGGACTGGATCAAGCATCCCGGCATCGCGGCGGAAAACTGGCAGATGGAAGAAGCCTGCGCCTACACCATGGGGCTGCTCAAGGACGCCGGCTTCCAGATGATCAAGCGCATGCCGACCAGCGGCCACCCCGGCATCTTCGCCACGCTCGATGCCGGGGCCAAGCGCACCATGGGCGTCTATTTCATGTATGACGTCAAGCAGGTGAACCCGGCCGAATGGTCGAGCCCGCCGTTCGAGGCGCGCATTATCGACAAGCCGGGCTGGGGCAAGGCCATCGTCGGCCGCGGCGCCATCAACCAGAAAGGGCCGGAAGCCGCCTTCCTGGCCGCCCTGCATGCGTTCCGCGCCGCCGGGCAGAAACTGCCGGTGAACCTCGTGCTGGTGGCCGAGGGCGAGGAGGAAATCGCCTCCCCCAATTTCCACCAGATCGTGCAGGCACCCGAGGTGCTGGCCGCCCTGAAGAAATGCGACGGCATCATCATCCCCAGCGCCTGGCAGGGCAAGGATGGCAGCACGTCGATCAACCTCGGCGCCAAGGGGCCGCTGGAATTCCAGCTGATCGCCAGTGGCGAGCGTTGGGGCAAGGGGCCGAAAGGCGACATTCACAGCAGCCTGCACGCCCAGGTGGATTCACCGGTCTGGCATCTCGTCCAGGCGCTGAACACGCTGGTCGAAGCCGATGGCCACACCCCGGCCATCGACGGCTGGTTCGAGAATGTGCGGCCGCTGACCGCGCGCGAGAAGGAGCTGATCGCGCAGACCGCCGCCAGCCAGAGCGAGGACCAGGCCAAGGCGGCCTATGGCGTGAAGATGTGGATCAACAACGAGCCATGGCAGCAGAGCCTGGAGCGGCTGGCGGCGCAGCCCACCGTCAACATCCAGGGCCTGGTCGCCGGCTATCAGGGGCCTGGCGGCAAGACCGTGCTGCCCGGCCGCGCCGAGGCCAAGCTGGAATGCCGCCTGGTGCCCAACCAGACCAAGAAGGAAGCCGAGGCCAAGCTGAAGGCCCACCTCGCCAAGCGCGGTTTTGGCGATATCGAGGTGGTGGTGAGCGGCGGCTATGACCCGACCGAAACCGCCGAGGACAGCCGCGTGATCCGCGCCCAGCAGGCCGTCTATGCCCGCTTTGGCGCCCGCGCCACGCTCTACCCGCGCCTCGCCGGCAGCTGGCCAGGCAGCGTCTTCACCCAGCCGCCGGTCTCATTGCCCGCCGGCCAGTTCGGCCTCGGCCACGGCAGCGGCGCCCACGCGCCTGACGAATATTTCGTCATCGAAAGCAGCAATCCGGCCGTACAGGGCCTGGCCGGGGCGACGGCGGGGTTTGTTGATTTTCTCTACGAGATGGCAACCGCGCGCTGAACAAGGGTCAGGCCGGCGCGCTCGCCCAAAGTCTCCGGCGTCCGGATATCCCAGGCCAGGCCCAGCCACCAGAGCAGCTGGATGAAGCCGAAGCCGATGTCGCTCTGCCCCGGATGCAGGCCGATGCGCGCCGATCCGGGGTAAGCATGATGATTATTGTGCCAGGCCTCGCCCATTGTGGGCAACGCCGCCCACGGCACGTCAAACGCCTGCACGCCAGACGCTTCAACCAGCCAGTGCTGCGGCCCACGATTATGGGCGAACCAGCCGACGAGCCAATGGCCGGTGGCTGATACGCTGATGCGCACGGCCACACCCCACAGCAGCCAGGGCAGACCGCCCCACCACCAGAACAGCGCCGCCAGTGGCAGTTGCTGCCAGCGCCAACTCGCCTCCAGCCAGCGATTGAAGCCGTTGTCGTCCTGACCAAGGTTGATCGCTGGCGGCTGGGCCAGCACAAGCCGGCAATGCAGCTGCCACCAGCCATCCCGCCACCACGGATTATGCTGTGACAGATAGGGGTGACATTCGGGTTGGCGCTGTGCCCAGTCGCGCAGATCATGCTGGCGGATGATGCCAAGCGGCCCCGCCATGCCGACAAGGGCGCCCACCAACAGCAGCACGCACTCCAGCCAGCGCGGGCAGGCAAAGCTGCGGTGGATGAGCAGGCGATGATAGCCAACCGAATGACCAAGCAGCAGCCCAGCTGCCGTGGTGCCGAGCCCCAGCAGCAGCGCACCCGGCGTGGCATGGAACGGTGCCAGCAGCGCGGCCGCCAGCATTAAGCCATTCCACAGGCTGTTGGCCGGGGACCAGCGCACCTGGCCGGCCAGGGCATCAGACCCGGCGCCGTCGACACGGTGCACGGCGTGGGGATCGTCTGCATGGACATCGTGGTGCACGACTCACCTCTTCAGTATTTAAGTGATCGCTTAATTCATTTATGGCCTCGCTTGCAAGTGCTGAAGCGATCACTTAAATGCAGGGGATGATCGAGAAGGTTTTCGAAGCGCTGGCCTCAACCCCGCGCCGCAGGATCCTGGCCTATCTGGCCCACAGCGAGCTCACCGCCGGCCAGATCGCCGAGCGCTTTGCCATGTCGAAATCGGCCATATCGCAGCATCTGAACGTGCTGGAGAATGCCGGTCTTGTCCGCTCTGAAAAGCGTGGCCAGTTCGTGCATTATGCGATCGTGCAGGAAAATCTGGCGACCACGCTCAATAGTTATCTACAGCAGGTCTGCCCCGTCTCACGTCCGTTGATGGCCGAAAGCCGCGCAATCGCTGAAACGAAGGCCAAGGGTTAGGCCCGCACAAAGCGGTCCACGCCGCTGCCATCCTTCAATCGCTTCACCCGGCCGCGTTCTTCCAGCCAATGCAGATGGGCGACGGTCTCGCCGGTGGCCAGGCCATAATCCGCCTCGCCGATCGGGCGGCGGAACAGGGCGGCGAAGCAATCGACGGCGGTGCGGGGTTCGGCGCAGAAGGCTTCCAGCTTCTCCAGCTTGCCGTGGTGATCGGCGGCGAGTTGGTCGAGGCGGGCGTGAAGGCCGTAGAAGGGCTCGTTGTGGGCGGGCAGCACCAGCACATGATCGGGAATGGCGCGCAGCCGCTCGATGCTCTCCAGCCAGTCGCCGAGCGGATCGGCATAAGGCTCGGTGGGATAGACGCTCACGTTGGAGGTGATGCGCGGCAGCACCTGGTCGCCGCTGATCATCACGTCGTCGGCCACCAGGCAGGCATGTTCGGGCGCATGGCCGCGGCCGACCACCACCGTGAACTGGCGCGGGCCGATGCTCAGCACATCGCCATCGCGCAGCCGCTTGAATCCGGCCGGCATCTTGGAAATGATCTTGCCGAAACTGCCCCAGGCCTTGGCCTTCATCGCCGCGACCTGCTCCTCGCTCCAGCCGGCGCGCACCGAAAAGGCGATGGCTTCATCGGGCGGCGCGTCGCGCACATCGAGGATCAGCGTGCGCGCCAGCAGATATTCGGTGCGGGTGATTTCCAGCGGCACGTCCCACTTGCGGCACAACCAGCCGGCCATGCCGAGATGATCGGGGTGATAATGGGTGACGATCACACGGCTGACCGGCTTGCCTTTCAGCGCGCCGGCGAACAGCGCTTCCCAGGCCGCCTTGCTGGCCGGCAGGCCCACGCCGGTGTCGACGATCGCCCAGCCGTCTCCGGCATCAAGCACCCACAGATTGATGTGATCCAGACCGAACGGCAGCCCCATGCGCACCCAGAAGATGCCCGGCGCCACTTCTTCGGCCTCGCCTGGCCCCGGCACCCAGCGGCCCAGCGGATAACGCAGGCCCTTGATTTCATCAGCGTCGCGTGGCGCCGTGCTGATCGCGCCGGCAGGGATGGGCAGCAAAGGGGGCGGATCGGTCATTTCACCACGCTAGGTTGACGTAAACGTAAAGTCGACTCCCGCTGCTGATAGGCTATGGGGCGGCGCATGCATCCCAATGCTGCCTTTCGCCATGACGAGGACGCGCTGGCCTTCGTTGCCGCGTACGGCTTTGCGCATATCTTCGGGGCGACGCCCGACGGCCCGCGTGTGGCCCACGCGCCGGTGCTGGTAACGGCGGCCGGCACGCTGATGTTCCACCTGTCCAATGGCAATGCGCTGGCGAAGCATCTCGATGGCCTCGCCGCGCTCGTCAGTGTGGGCGGGCCTGGCCATTATGTCTCGCCCAACTGGTATGAGGCGCCGGCCAACAACGTGCCGACCTGGAATTACCAGGCGGTCGAGGTGGAAGGCCCGGTGCGGGCCATGGACATGGTGGAACTGGAAGCACTGCTCAATCTCGCCTCCGCCACCTTCGAGCCGCGCGTGGGGGAGGACTGGACCATGGCCAAGATGGAGCGCCCCCGCGCCGAGGCGATGATGCGCGCCATCACCGGCTATGAACTCACCCCCGCCGCCATCCGCACGACCTTGAAGGCCAGCCAGAACCGCAGCGAAGCCGATGCGGCCGGCGTGATCGCGGCGCTGGAGCGGCTGGGCGAGACGGCCGGCGCCGAGGCCATCCGGAAGGCAAGACACGGAAAGACTCTGGCATGAAACTCGCCGTCTTCGATTGCGATGGCACGCTGATCGACAGCCAAGTCAACATCATCCGGGCGATGGAATCGAGCTTCCAGCGCCACGGACTTGCCCCGCCCGACAGCCACGCCACCCGCCGCATCGTCGGCCTGTCGCTGGTGGAGGCCATGCAGGCCCTGCTGCCGGAGGCCGAGCCTGATCTGCATCTCAGCCTGGCCGAGGATTACAAGACCGCCTTCCAGCGCCTGCGCGCCGACAAGGCGCTGGATGCCGAGCCGCTTTACCCCGGCATCCGCCGTCTGCTCGATGCGCTCGACGGCGATGGCTGGCTGCTGGCGGTGGCCACCGGCAAGTCGGACCGTGGCCTGAAGCTGGCGCTCGAACATCACGGCATCCACCATCTGTTCGTTTCGCTGCAGACTGCCGATCGGCATCCGTCCAAGCCGCACCCATCGATGCTGCGCGCTGCGCTGGCGGAGGCTGGGGCGCAGGCGACCCAGGCAGTGATGATCGGCGACACGATTTTCGATATCGCCATGGGCCAGGCCGCCGGCGTGCGCAGCATCGGTGTCGATTGGGGCTATCACGATGCGCACGAGCTGCTCGATGCCGGCGCTGCCGATGTCGCCGATGATGCCGATCACCTGCTGGCGCTGCTGAATGGCTGAGGACGAGCCGCCCGGTTCCGGCGAAATGATCGCCCGGCTGCGGCGACTGGGCCGGATCATGGCGATCCTGTCACTGGCGTTCGGCGGCGTGTTTGTCGTGCTGGCGCGGCGCAGCGCGGCGGCGGGCGACAACGGGCAGGTTGCCAGCGGCCTGTTCTGGGTGGCCGCCGTGCTGCAGTTCGGCCTGGCCTTCGTCTTGCTGTGGCGCGGCAGGCGGGGGTAGAGCAAAGCCATGAGCAACGCCCCCCTGCCCGCCGAAGACGCCAAGAGACGCTATCTCGTCTATCTCGCCGTGCGGCTGACCGGCCTGGCCGTGATGGCGGCCGGCGTCTGGATGATCCGCGAAGTCGGCCAGGCGCCGGGGCTGGCGGTGGTGCTGGTCGGCGGCTGTTCGCTGCTGGTGCGGCCGCGGCACCTGGGGCTGACGCGCAAGTGAAGCGATTCTACCGGCAAGCCAGCGTCACCGGCGAAGGACCGTTTTGCATCGCACTCGATGGCCGGGCCGTCCGCACACCGGCACGGGCACTGCTCGAGCTGCCGTCACGGGCGCTGGCCGCAGCGGTTGCAGGCGAATGGCAGGGCCAGGGCGAAACGATCGACCCGCGCACGATGCCGCTCACCGGCACGGCCAATGCCGCCATCGACCGGGTGGCGCCTGACCCAACGGGTTTTGCCCGCCGGTTGGCCGCCTACGCCGAAAGCGAGCTGATCGCCTATCGCGCCGATGGGCCGGCCTCGCTGCTGGCCGCGCAGGCCGAGGCCTGGGATCCCTGGGTGGAATGGCTCTCCCGCCGCTATGACGTGGGGCTGACCATCACCAGCGGGGTGATGCACGTCGCCCAGCCGCCGGCGACGCTGGCGCGCATCCAGGCGGCCTTTGCCGCGTTCACGCCGTTCCAGCTGGCCCCGCTCGATGCCATCGTCTCCATCACCGGCTCTGCCGTGCTTGGCCTGGCAGTGGCGGCCGGCGAACTCGAGTCCGACGCCGCCTATGACATCGCGCATGTCGATGCGCGCTGGCAGGAAATACATTGGGGCCGCGACGCGCTGGCCGCGAAGGCCGAAAGCGCCCGGCGTGCCGATCTGGCGGGTGCCGTCACCTTCCTGCGCCTGTTAGCAGGGTGACCAATCGCCTCTTGCCCCCATCGCGGCAATTGCTAGGGGGATGGGCAACGCCGCCCTTGGGGGAGAGCCACCCATGCTGAAGCAACTGGAAGAACTCGAACGTCGCCGCGCTGCCGCCCGCATGGGTGGCGGGGAAAAGCGCATCGCCGCCCAGCATGCCAAGGGCCGGCTCACGGCGCGCGAGCGGCTCGATATCCTGCTCGATCCCGGCAGCTTCGAAGAGCTCGACATGTATGTCGAACACAACTGCACCGATTTCGGCATGCAGGACACGGTCATTCCCGGTGACGGCGTGGTGACCGGCAGCGGCACCATCAACGGCCGGCTGGTGTTCGTCTTCTCCCAGGATTTCACCGTGTTCGGCGGCTCGCTGTCGGAACGCCACGCCCAGAAGATCTGCAAGGTCATGGACATGGCCATGAAGGTTGGCGCGCCGGTGATCGGCCTCAACGATTCAGGCGGCGCGCGCATCCAGGAAGGCGTCGCGTCGCTGGGCGGTTATGCCGAAGTGTTTCAGCGCAATGTGCTGGCCTCGGGCGTGGTGCCGCAGATCAGCCTGATCATGGGCCCGTGCGCCGGCGGCGCTGTGTACAGCCCGGCGATGACCGACTTCATCTTCATGGTGAAGGATTCAAGCTACATGTTCGTCACCGGCCCCGACGTGGTGAAGACGGTGACCAACGAAGTGGTCACCCAGGAGGAACTGGGCGGCGCCATCACCCACAGCACCAAATCCGGCGTGGCCGACCTGGCGCTGGAGGATGACATCGACGCGCTGCTGCGCACCCGCCAGTTCTTCGATTTCCTGCCCCTCAACAACCGCGAGGACGCGCCGTTCCGGCCGACCAGCGATGATCCGCTGCGGGTGGACAACAGCCTGGACACGCTGATCCCCGACAGCGCCGCCAAGCCCTATGACATGCACGAGCTGATCCAGAAGGTCGCCGACGACGGTGAATTCTTCGAGCTGCAGCCCGGCCATGCCGGCAACATCATCATCGGTTTCGCCCGCATCGAAGGCCACACGGTGGGCATCGTCGCCAACCAGCCGATGGTGCTGGCCGGCTGCCTTGACATCAATGCCAGCAAGAAGGCCGGGCGTTTCGTGCGCTTCTGCGACGCCTTCAACATCCCGATCGTGACGTTCGTCGATGTGCCCGGCTTCCTGCCTGGCGTGGCGCAGGAATATGGCGGCATCATCAAGCATGGCGCCAAACTGCTGTTCGCCTATGCCGAAGCCACCGTGCCAAAAATCACTGTCATCACCCGCAAGGCCTATGGCGGCGCCTATGACGTGATGGCCTCCAAGCATTTGCGCGGCGACCTGAACTATGCCTGGCCCACCGCCGAAATCGCCGTGATGGGCGCCAAGGGCGCGGTGGAGATCATCTTCCGCCAGGACATCGGCGACAAGGAGAAGATCGCGGCGCGCACGGCCGAATATGAGGCCCGCTTTGCCAACCCGTTCGTGGCGGCATCGAAGGGCTTCATCGATGAAGTGATCATGCCGCATTCGACGCGGCGGCGGATTGCGCTGGGGCTGCGCAAGTTGCGCAACAAGACCTTGGAAAATCCTTGGAAAAAGCATGACAATATCCCCCTCTGAACAGGGGGCGTGATGCCCGACACCTATCTCGTCTGGAAATTCCTGCACATCACCGGGGTGGTGATGCTGATGGGCAACATCACCGTCACCGCGATATGGAAATA
Source organism: Sandarakinorhabdus oryzae (assembly GCF_009733735.1). GTDB lineage: Bacteria > Pseudomonadota > Alphaproteobacteria > Sphingomonadales > Sphingomonadaceae > Sandarakinorhabdus > Sandarakinorhabdus oryzae. The sequence continues at coordinate 23,997 of NZ_WNJP01000012.1, forward strand.
TTTCGCCGATCGTGACGGCCGGCCGGCGGTGCTGGCCTTTGCCCAGAAATTGATCACCTACACCGATTGGTCGATGACGGTGTGGGGTGTCATCCTCACCATGATCGGCGGCTATGGCCTTGCGATTGAAGGCGGATTCGATTTGTTCGGTGGCTGGCTGCTGTGGGCCCAGGTCTGTTTCTTCGCGGCCGGGCTGATCTGGATGGGGCTGATCGTGCCGATCCAGATCAAGGCCGCCCGCCTGGCCCGCGAATTCGACGATGCGCCTGTGCCTGATGCCTATAAAGCCTTGTCCAGAAAGTGGATTTTCTGGGGCCTCATTTCCACAGTGCCGCTGCTGGCGGCGCTGTGGCTGATGATCGCCCAGCCAGGATGACGGTCTTGTTACGGCAAAATGACGTATCAATGACAGTTTGATGACATTCTTGTTGCATTGACGTGACAATCGCCGCATCATGCCTCCATCAAGTGTTATGGGAGGTTCGAGATGCGCGTGATGATGGCTCTGGTTGTTGCAGCGACTCTGGCGGTGCCGGCTGTGGCGGCGGAACGCGGTTATGAACAATCGCAGGTGCGGGTGCAGATCGCCGATCTCGATCTCGCCACCGCCGCTGGCCAGCGCGCGCTCGAAAAGCGGATGTCGGTGGCGATGGTGCGCCTGTGCGGTATGCCGGTGATGTTCAGCCGCGATGAGCTCGCCGATCTCGATGCCTGCCGCGCCGACGCGATGAAGGCCGCTGCGCCGCAGCTCGAAGCCGCCCGCGCACAGCGTGCAGTTGCCGTCGCCTCAACCCGCTGACACCAGGTTTCTGGTCTGAACCCGAAAGGGCCGGTGCCATGCGCCGGCCCTTTTGCTTTGGGGTCTGAGCTCAATAAATCCAACTGCCGGCATGGGCTGGAGAAGCAACATGGCTAGGCGCGGGCGCGCAGGCGGGGCTTCGCCCCCCGGCAAGCGACCGCAACGACGCCATATTGTCTCTCCAGCCCACCCGGAGGGCGAAGCCATGAGGGCCGATGGCGCGCTCGCTCGATTGCCGGGTAGCGCTGCTACCCGGCTGCACTCGCTCACTCCCATCGGCCCTCATGGCTTCGTGACGGCGTTTGGACTCATTGAGTTCAGACCCAGAGGGAAGCCGGCGCCGCCCTGCGGGGGAGAGCGGGCAGCGCCGGCCGGGAACGATGCGCTGGCGGCCGGGGTGGGGGAAGAGGCCAGCCGCGCATGTCGAAACTGCATCGGGGGGCAGATTTCGATGTCACCGTGATGCCCCAGACGGCCACGTGTGGGAAACAAAGCCTCTTTGTCGCGGTCATCGCCAAAATCGATATGTTGCATGGCCGCGCCGCACCGCTATGGAGCAGGCAGGACCTTGTCACCGAAAGGCGTGCGTCTTGTTCAAGAAGATCCTGATTGCCAACCGTGGTGAAATTGCCTGCCGGGTCATCCGCACGGCGCGGGCGATGGGCATCAAGACGGTGGCGGTCTATTCCGATGCCGACGCCCAGGCGCTGCATGTGCGCGAAGCGGATGAAGCGGTGCACATCGGCCCATCCCCGGCGGCCGAATCCTATCTGATTGCAGACAAGATCATCGCCGCCTGCAAGGCCACCGGCGCCGAAGCCGTTCACCCCGGTTATGGCTTCCTGTCGGAACGCGCCAGCTTCGTCGAAGCGCTGTCAGCCGCCGGCATCGCCTTCATCGGGCCGCCAGCCGGCGCCATCGCCGCCATGGGCGACAAGATCGAATCCAAGCGCCGCGCCAAGGCCGCCGGGGTGAGCGTGGTTCCCGGCTTCGTCGGTGAGATCAACGGCACCGATCATGCGGTCGAGATTGCCAATGGCATCGGCTACCCGGTGATGATGAAGGCCAGTGCCGGTGGTGGCGGCAAAGGCATGCGCCTGGCCTGGAGCGAAGCCGACGTGCGCGAAGGCTTTGACTCGGTCCGCCGCGAAGCGCTCGCCAGCTTCGGCGATGACCGCGTGTTCATCGAGAAGTTCGTCGAACAGCCGCGCCACATCGAGATCCAGCTGATTGGCGATCAACAGGGCAATATCATCTATTTGAACGAACGCGACTGCTCGATCCAGCGCCGCCACCAGAAGGTCGTCGAAGAAGCTCCCTCCCCGTTCGTCACGCCGGAAATGCGCAAGGCAATGGGCGAACAGGCCGTCGCCCTGGCGCGCAACGTCGGCTATTTCAGCGCCGGCACGGTGGAGTTCATCGCCGGCGCCGATCGCAGCTTCTACTTCCTCGAAATGAACACCCGCCTGCAGGTGGAGCATCCGGTCACCGAGTGCATCACCGGCCTCGACCTGGTCGAGCTGATGATCCGCGTCGCTGCCGGCGAGCAACTGCCCTTCAGCCAGGCCGATGTGCAGCTGAATGGCCACGCCATCGAAACCCGCATCTATGCCGAAGACCCGTATCGCGGCTTCCTGCCCTCCATCGGCCGCCTGTCGCGCTGCCAGCCGCCGGAAGCCGGGCACGACGAGGAAGGCCGCCTGGTCCGCATCGATACCGGCGTCGTCGAAGGCGCTGAAATCTCGATGTTCTATGATCCGATGATCGCCAAGCTGATCACCTGGGGCCCGACCCGCGATGCCGCCATCGCCGCGCAAGGCCAGGCGCTGGATCGCTATCTGATCAAGGGCATCAATCACAACATCGATTTCCTGTCGGCGATCATGCAGCACGGCCGATTCCAGGCCGGCAGCAACGTCACCACCGGCTTCATCGCCGAGGAATATCCCGACGGCTTCCACGGCGCCCCGGTCGCGCCCGAAACCCGTGATGCGCTGATCGCCGCTGCCGCCATCATCCAGGCCGAGACGGTTGCGCGCGAGCAGCTGATCGACGGGCAATTGTCGGGCGACGGCGCCATCTATGGCATCAACTGGGTCGTCGAACTCGATGGCGAGCAGGTGCCGGTGGAAGTGACCGGCGAGGCCGGCAGCCATGAAGTGCTGATCGATGGCCGTGATCTGGTCGTGCAATCGGGCTGGCGCGTGGGAGACAGCCTGTTCACCGGCACCATCAACGCCGCACCCGTTGCCATCGGCGTCGCCCGGAAGGGCAGCTTCACGCTGCTCACCACCCGCGGCGCCAGCCACAAGGCCCGCGTGCTCACCCCGCGCGCCGCCGAACTCGCCCGCTTCATGATCCCCAAGGTGCCGCCCGACCTGAGCAAATATCTGCTCTGCCCGATGCCGGGCCTGGTCGTCTCCATCGCGGTGGCCGAAGGCGACAAGGTCGAAGCCGGCCAGCCGCTGGCGACGGTGGAAGCCATGAAGATGGAGAACATCCTGCGCGCCGAAAAGGCCGGCACGGTGGCGAAACTGCTGGCCAAGCCGGGGGATAGCCTGGCCGTGGATGCGGTAATCATGGAATTCGAAGGCTGAGCCTCAGCCGGCCAGCACCGCAAGTGATGACCGACAGGGGCGGCGCGGCAAGGGGATGTCAGTGGTCGGCGTGGCCCAGCGCTGCTATGGCCGGGCGTTGAGGCCCTTTCAGGCCAGCAGCGGGGCCAACGCCCCTTCATGCCTGAGCAGCCAGGCCTTGCGTTCCACGCCGCCGGCATAGCCGGTCAATGCGCCGCTGGTGCCGATCACCCGGTGGCAGGGCACGACGATGCCGATCGGATTGGCGCCGTTGGCCAGGCCGACAGCGCGGCTGGCGGACGGCTGGCCGATGGCGGCGGCGAGCTGGCCATAGCTGCGGGTTTCTCCGGCCGGAATCTGGCGCAGGGCGGCCCAGACGCGGCGCTGGAAGGTGCTGCCGATGCCGGCCACCGGCACGGCATCAAGCGCGGCCATGTCGCCGGCGAAATAGGCGGTGACGGCGGCGCTGAGTGCGGCAGGGGCCGGCCCTTCGGTCAGCGTGGCGCCCCGGTGGTGGCGGACGAACAGGCGGTGCAACCGCTCGGCATAGTCGGCGAAATCCAGCGCGTGCAGCGTGCCGTCGGCAGCGGTGATGGCAAGCAGATCGGCCAGCGGACTGGACAGGCGGGAGAGGGTGAACATGGCGTGTCTCTTCATCGGAAGGGCTGTCATGCCCTGCAACTACACGCCTTCACCCTCTGTCGCTGGCGGAAATCCGCCATCATGTCCGGCAGGTGATCAGCTGCGGCAGGACAGGCCACCCAGATTGTTGACCCCACATTCGGCGCGCTGGTCACCCACGGCAAAGCGCACCAGCAGTGCGCCCGCCCCCGACAGGCGCACGACATCGGCCACCGATCGGACCGGCTGGCCGCCCAGCGTTTCGATCAGCGCGCCGGGGCGCAGGAACTGCGCGGCCGGGGCGCCCTGGTCGATCGCCACCACCACCACGCCTTGTTCGGGCAGGCCCGCACCCAATTCCTGGGCATAGGCCGGGGACAGGTTGGCCACGGTCACGCCGGTCAGGATCGAGCGGCCAGCGATGCGGGTGATGGTGCGCGGCGGATTTTCGGGCGGCGGCGCAAGCGTCACCGGCACCTGGGTGTTGGCGCCGTTCCGCCACAATTGCACGGACAGCGTCTTGCCCACGCCTTCAGTGGCAAGGCTGTACCGCAGCTGGCCGCCATTGGCGACTTCCTTGCCATCAACACTGCGCAGCACATCGCCGGGCTTGATGCCGGCGCGCGCACCGGGGCTGCCCGGCACCACCGCCGTCACCAGCAGGCCGCCCGGCCGGTCGAGACCGAGCTGCTTGGCCGTATCGGCGGTCAACGCCTCACCTTCGACGCCGATCCAGCCCGAAACCAGCTTGCCCTTTTCGGCCGCATTCAGGAACACGCGCACCATCTTCGACGGAATGGCAAAGCCGATGCCGTTCGATCCGCCATCGCGGCTGTAGATCGCCGTGGGCACGCCGATCAGCCGCCCGCGCGCATCGAGCAGCGCACCGCCCGAATTGCCGGGATTGATCGCGGCATCGGTCTGGATGAAGAACTGCCAATCCGAAACACCGATGCCGGTGCGGGCCAGGGCCGAAACGATGCCGGTCGTCACCGTCTGGCCGACGCCGAACGGGTTGCCGATGGCCACCGTGACGTCGCCCACTTCCACCCGGTCACTGTCGGCCATGCGGATCACCGGCAGCACGGCACCGCCGGTATCCACCTTCAGCAACGCCAGGTCGAGGCGCGGATCGGCAAACAGCACCCTGGCCTTGAACTCGCGACGGTCAGCGAGCGCGACCAGGATCTGGTCGGCGCCATCGACGACGTGGTTGTTGGTGATGATCAGGCCATCGGCGCCAACGATGACGCCCGATCCCAATGATTGCGAGACGCGCGGCTGCACGGGGGCACCGCCAAAGAATTGCTGGATGAAGGCTTCATTGGCGCTGCGCGGGCGGCGATCGACCTTGGCGGTATAGACGTTGACGACGGCCGGCGCGGCGGCCTTGACCACCGGGGCAAAGCTCAGGGCGACCTGGCCGGCGGCCGGCACGGCACGCGGCACGTCGGTCGTGTCCATCGGCGGAATCTGGGCCGCCACATGCCCGGTGTCGGAAATGCGGGCGACACCCACCGCCAGGCCGACGCCGGCCAGCAGCCCGAGCGCGACACCACCGGCCAGTTTCAGCTTTTCGACCATGGAGAAGACAATCCTGTTCATTATGCCGAGATTGCTGGGCGAAGTTTAAGCAGTCATGAATATGGGAGCCATTTCGGCTTTGCGAAGGGGGGCGAGATGAAACTCTGGCACTGCCGCGATGCGCGCAGCTTCCGGCCGCTGTGGGCGCTCGAAGAACTCGGCCTGCCCTATGAGCTGGTGCTGCTGCCCTTCCCGCCGCGCTGGATGGAGCCGGGCTGGCTCGACATCAACCCGCTCGGCACCATCCCCTTTTTCACCGATGGTGACGTGCAGATGACCGAGAGCGCTGCCATCTGCCAGTATCTGGCGGAACGCTATGGGCGGGATGGGGCGGGCCGCCTGCATGTGCTGCCGGATGACTCGCGCTATGGCGCCTATCTCAACTTCCTGCACCAGTCCGACGCGACGCTCACCTTTCCGCAGACTTTGGTGTTCCGCTATGCCGTGCTGGAAAAGCCGGAAAACCGCATCCCCAAGGTTGCCGAGGATTACAAGCGCTGGTTCCTGGCCCGCACGGTCTGGGCCGAACGCACATTGTCGGATGGGCGGCCATGGCTGTGCGGCGATGATTTCACCATGGCCGATATCGCGGTCGCCTATGCGCTGCTGTTTGCCGGCAATCTCGGCCACCTGGGCGAAGTTGGCCCACATCTCCTGTCATTCTGGGAGCGAGCCCAAGCCCGCGACGGCTTCCAGCGCGCCAAGGCGGCGCAGCGGGGCTAGGCCGGCTTCACGGCCACCACCTCGTCCAGCCTGAGCGGCCGATAGAGGTGTGGGAACAATTGCCCGCCACGGCTTTCCTCCCACTTCAGGTCCGCTGCCAGCGCATCGGCATCGACCGTCAACGCCACCACGCCCGCCTCTGCGGCAAACCACTTCGCCAGCGTGCCCGGCGCCTGTCCGGGCGTTGAAAGATGGATGAAACCATCGCGCAAATCGTCAGGCGACCCGGCAAAGACGCCGTCCGCCTGGAACTGCAACCATTCGCTGGCGCGCAGCAGCTTGATGATCGGGGTCATCTTGCCTCTCGAACCGGCACCTTCAGCGTGCACAGATCGGCGGCGCCGGCCGGGCGGACGAAGAAGCCGGTGCGGTTGGCGCGGGCCTGCACCACGGCAGCAAAGCTGGGCGAGGCCGTGTCCATCATCTGCCAGCGTGGGAAACCGGGGATCTGGCTGGCGAGCCGGACCTGGGTGATCTTCACCCGGCTGCTCTCGTCCTTGTAGAAGCCCAGCGCCTCGGTGCCGCGCGGCAGGGCAGCGTGCGGCTCGATACCGGCGAGCACGCGGCCGACATTGGCGATGTTGCGATCAAGATGGCGCGGGCCGTGGCCAATCACCGTGTAAAGTTCGGCGCCGTCGCCGGTGTCGGGCGGCATGTCGCGGCCGACACCCACCGTGCCGTAACAATGCGCCAGCCAGGCGGTGCCGGCCTTGGCGTCGCGCGCCGCCTGCCAGCCGGAAATCCAGCCGGCTTCGGCATATGTGTCCTTGTACGGCGACGGCGTGAAGGCGAGGCCCCTGGCGCTGCGCTCATATTCCGCCGGCAGCCGCTCAGGCCGCACACGTTGTTCGCGCACATCCGGCGGCTGGCTCACCACCGCCTTGCCGTCCAGCGGTTTCGCCGCCCACTGCACGACATAATTGTCCTGCACGCGCACAATGCGGCCATCATCGAAGCGGCCGGCCTTCACCAGCGCCTTGATCGCGGCGACGTGCTGCGGCGCGAATTGCGGGGCGAGCTGCACCACCATGCGGCCCACCGCGGTGTCCATCACCATGATGTCATCCGGGTCGATCGCCAACCAGTGCGCGGCCGGAGACGCGTCGATGATCTGGTCAGCCGACGTGTTGGCCAGCGCCGCAGGGACTTGGGGTGGCGGCGCCTGCGCCATCAGCAGCGGCGCGGCGAGCGGGGGAAGCAATTTCTTCATCAGGCTTCATCCGCCACGAAATCGAGTGCCAGGCCGTTGATGCAGTGCCGCAGCCCAGTCGGCGGCGGACCGTCCGGAAACACATGGCCCAGGTGTCCGCCACAGCCGGCGCAATGGACTTCGGTACGGATCATGCCGTGGCTCACGTCGGTCTTGGTCCCGACCGCGCCTTCCACCGCATCCCAGAAGCTCGGCCAGCCGGAGCCGGAGTTGTATTTCGTGCTCGAATGATAGAGCAGCGCACCGCAGCCGGCGCAGTGATAATCGCCGCTGCGCTTTTCATCATTCAGCGGCGAGGTGAACGGCCGCTCGGTGGCATGTTCGAACAGCACGGCGCGGGCTTCGGGACTAAGGCAGCTCATCAGACTCTCCAGCGTGCTAACGCATCAATCGCGCCTTGCAGGATATAGCTCGCGGCCAGCCTGTCCACCCGTTCCGCCCGCCGCGCGCGCGACAGATCCTCGGCGATCATGGCGCGCTCCACCGCGGCGGTGGACCAGCGTTCATCCCACAGCAGCACCGGCAGGCCGAGCACGGCGACATTGCGCGCAAAGGCCCGCACCGATTGGGTGCGCGACGAGTCCGTGCCGTCCATGTTGAGCGGCAGGCCGATCACCAGGCCCCGCAACCGCTCCTTGTCCACCCAGGCCTTGAGTTCGGCGAGGTCGGCCGCAAATTTGCTGCGCGCGATGGTGTGGGCCGGGCTGGCAAAGCTCCAGCTGGCGTCGCAGGTGGCGAGCCCGATGGTCTTGGTGCCCACGTCCAGCCCGCCCAGCCGGCCACCGTCAGGCAGCACGGCCGCATAGTCCGGCGCCGAGGCCGTGATCAGCGTTCCGCCTTCCATGCCGCCACCCGCGCTGCCGCATCCAGCCGCACCGCCTGCCAGAACAGGGGATAATCGAAAACGTGGAAATTGTTGCCCGGCAGCACGAACGCCGGATAGCCGCTGGGCGCCTCGCCGATCAGCAGCAGTCCGCGCGGATCGCATTTGGCGGGCACACCCGGCGTCACCAACTGGCCGGCGGTGAGCGTGGCCGAAGGCACCAGGCTGCCCGGGTTGGCGCTGGCCGGCGCCGCATCGCCGACGCTGCCGGTCAGGGGATTGCTGCACAGCATGGCGGTGCCGGCACGGGGCCGGCCGGCCATGCCAGTGCCCTGGTAATAAATGTCGATGATCGCCTGCGCGTCGGCCGGTTCGGCAAAGCTCTGCCAGCTGAGCAGACAGCGCGCCTGATCACGGCGCTCGCACGCTGGCAGGCCCAATGCGGGCAGATCGGCGGTGATCGACACCGGCCAGCCGACGGCATAGGCGGCGACAATGCGGGCGGCGAGCGGCCGGCCGGCGATCTCCTCCTTCAACAGGCGCAGCAGGTGCAGCGCACCCTGGCTGTGGCCGGCCAGGATGATCGGGCTGCCCGGCGGCTGCTTGTCCAGAAAGCGGCGGAAGGCAACGAGCACATCGCCATAGGCGAGGTCTTGTGCGGCTTGCGCCTTCGCCCGCGTCTCCGGCGTGTCGGCCAGGAAACTGCCCAGCACTGCCTGCCGGTAATGCGGGGCCCACAGCGGCCCGGCATCGGCCAGCGCGCTGGCTTCGGTGCGCAGGAAGCCGGCCAGGCGCGTCGCGGTCAGGCCATCGGCGGAATTCCCGTTCCAGTGGCGGTTGTCGAGCGCGGCCGTCGGCGGAATGAAGAACACCGCCACGTCGCCCTTGGGCTGCGCTGGCGCGCCCTGTGGCCGCCAGGCGGTGGGATCATTGGCCATGCCGGGCATCGCCGCCCAGCCTGAGGCCTTGTAATAATCGGGCGCCACCCCGGCGGCCGTCGCCTCATAGTCGCCCGACGGCACCAAGGCCGCGCTCAGTAGCCGGTTGCCGGCCAAGCGCCAGGCAAAGCCAAGGATGATGACGGTGATGATGGCGATGGCGACCAGCCACAGGAACAGCCGCGGCAGGCGCGCTGGCCGCTCGACCCGGCGCGGCCGGGCGGGCTCGGGCGGTGGTGCATCGTCGGGCAGTTGGTCAGACACGCAGGGCCAGTCTCGTCATTTGATGGTCGCCGCTGACTAGCAGCGCTCTCGCTGCACTGCGAAGAAAAACGCGCGTCGCCGGGGTCACCCCCTTGAGTTTTCGTATTTGAGCGGCATAAAGTCACAGCTATGAGCAGCATCCTGTGCGTCGAAGATGACGCCACCATGGCCGAACATATCGCGCAGGGTCTGCGGGAAGCCGGCTATCATGTCGATGTGGCTGGGAACGGGGCGCTGGGGCTGGAGCTGGCCATGGCCGGCCATTATGCCGCCATCGTGCTGGATCGCATGCTGCCTGAACTCGATGGGCTCACCCTGCTGGCCCGCCTGCGCGAAGCCGGCAACCGCACGCCGGTGGTGATGCTGTCCGCCCTGGCCAGCCTGGATGAACGCGTGCGCGGCCTGCGCGCCGGCTCCGACGATTATCTCACCAAGCCGTTCGAGCTGGCCGAACTGCTGGCCCGCCTGGAAGCGGTGCAGCGCCGCGGCCCGCCCACCGGCGAAGTCACCCGCCTGGTCGAAGGCGAGCTTGAGCTCGATCTGCTTGCCCGCCGCGTGTTCTGGGGCGGCAAGCGCATCGATCTGCAGCCGCGCGAATTTCGCCTGCTCGAATATCTTGTCCGCCACCGCGGCCAGGTCGTCACCCGCTCCATGCTGCTGGAAGGCGTGTGGGATTATCATTTCGATCCCGGCACCAACGTCATCGACGTGCATGTCAGCCGCCTGCGCAAGAAGCTGGATGAAGGCGGCGCCGGCAACATCGTGCAGACCGTGCGCGGCACCGGCTATCGCGTCGGCGGCGAAACCGTCACGGCCTGATGCCCCGGCTGGGGCAGTCCAGCTGGAGACCATCCGGCTTTCGCCTGCTGTTTGCCCAGTTCCTGCCGCGCACCACCACGGCGCGGATCAGCCTCGTGCTGTTCCTCGTGCTGGTCGCCGGATCGGCGCTGCTGCTGCTGCTGCTGGAACGCGCCACCCAGAGCCAGCTCGACGCCGAAGGCCGCGCCCGCATCACCGCCATTGCCGATGCCGCCGAACAGGCCTGGCGCCGCAAGGGCATCGAAGCCGGCGTCACTATCCTTGATGGCGAACTGGCGGTGCCGGGGCCGCTGGTGATCCACCTCGCCAGCAGCGACGGCACGCTGCTGCTCGGCAATCTGGCGCGCTGGCCGGCCAAGGTGCCCACCGATCGACGCTTTTACCGGGTGCCGGCGATGCACGCCGAACATGGCGATATCGAACCCTATGTGGTGACGGCGCGTGCGCTGCCCGATGGCTATCGCCTGCTGGTCGGCCGCAGCCTGGAAGCCGAAGTGCAGTTGCAGTCCACGCTCACCACCATGCTGCTGGCGGCACTGCCACTGGCGGCGCTGCTGGCCTGGCTGACCAGCCGGCTGATCACCCGCATCATCGCCGATCGCGCCCGCGGCATCGCCAGCGTGGTGGGCGAGGTGACCGCCGGCAAGCTGCATGCCCGCGTGGACCTGCCGCCTGGCCCGCCGGCCGACGCCTTCGATGCCATGGGCCAGGCCTTCAACATCATGCTGGCGCGCATTGAGGGCCTGCTCGATGAACTGCGTGCCGTCACCGACGGGCTGGCGCATGATCTGCGCTCGCCGCTCACCCGGCTGAAGGCGCGCATCGAGAAGCTGAAACAGGGCAGCGTCGTCGATGCCGCCGATCTCGATGCGGTGTCGGCCGAGGCGCAGTCCCTGCTCGCCATGCTCGACAACAGCCTGGAGATCAGCCGCGCCGAAGCCGGCATCGGCCGTGACCGGTTTGAAGAGGTCGATCTGTCGAAGATGGTGGAAGATCTTGCCGACATGTACGAGCCACTGGCCGAAGATGGCGGCGTGGAACTGAAGGTGCGGCCCAACCTGTCACGGGTGATGGCCCACGCCCATCGCCAGTTGCTGGGCCGGGCGCTGGCCAATCTGATCGACAATGCGCTGCGCTATGGCGCGCAAGGGCATGTGATTGAACTGGCCGCCGAAATGACCGACCATGGTGCGCGGCTGGTGGTGGGCGATCATGGCCCTGGCATCCCGCCGAGCCAACGCCGCGAAGCCTTGCGCCGCTTTGGCCGGCTTGATGCGGCGCGCGGGGCGCAGAAGGGCCGGGGCGGCCGCCGCGTCCAGGGCGCCG
>NZ_WNJP01000120.1 GCF_009733735.1 Sandarakinorhabdus oryzae
CCTCCGCCACCATCGGTCCGCACGCCCGATCGCAGCGCCGAACGGGCCGCCCAGGCCGCCGCCGACCGGAAGGCCGCCGAACAGGCCGCCGCCGAAAAACGCGCCGCCGACCGCAAGCTGGCTGAGAAGAAGGCCGCGGAGAGGAAGGCCGCCGAAGCCAAGGCCGCCGCCGAAAAGGAAACCGGCTGGCGCATCCAGCTCGGTACCTATCCCAACCAGAAGAGCGCCCAGGCCGCCTGGACCAAACTCGCCGCGGCCAACAAGAAGGCCACCAGGGGCCTGCACCCGACCATCGGCAAGTTCGGCGGCAATTACCGCCTGCAAGTCGGCCCATTCCCCACCCGCGACGAAGCCCGCGACGGCTGCAAGACGCTGGAAATCGGCAAGAACGGCTGCTTTGCGCTCAATATCGATTGAGCTCCAATCGCCACCCATCGCCCGGGATCCCGTTTCCCCGACGTCAAGAAAATGGGCCTCCGGCGGGCAGGGCCGCAGAGCCTGCACACGGTCGCCTTCCGGCGCACTCTCCGGCGCGCGCGGCCCTTTGAGCGCCCAAGCCTTCGTGCTACACCTCCCACGCTGGGGGATTTGGCAATGGGGCAGGCAGGCCAGTCGGGCGACATCGTGCACGGCCATCGCCTGTGGGTGCGGCTCATCCACTGGCTGATCGCGCTGGCGGTGCTGACCTTGCTCTATTCGGGCGTCGCGATCCTGATGGTCCACCCGCGGCTCTATTGGGGCCATGCCGGCAATGACCTGATGCAGCCGCTGCTTGAAATCCCGCTCGGTCCCAATCATCACGCCATCCACTTCTCGGCCAGTGCGCCGTTCTTTGGTGATGCCAGCGGGCCGCAGGACGCCAACCGGCTGAACGAGCCGTGGAACGAGAATGGCTGGGCGCGCAGCCTGCATTTCCTCGCCGCCTGGTTCTTCCTCGCCGGCCTGTCGGCCTATCTGGTGATCGGCCTGCTCACCGGCCATGCCCGCCGCGCCCTGCTGCCTCACCGGAACGAGCTCACCCGTCGCAATCTGTGGCAGGACATCAAGGCGCATCTGCGCTTCCCGCTGCCGATCGCGCCGCCGCCGCCCTATGCGATCCTGCAGAAGCTGGCCTATGCCTCGGTGGCGTTCATCGCCCTGCCGCTGATGTTCATCACCGGCATCAGCATGGCGCCGGCAATTTCCGCCAACTACCCGTTCCTGCTCGATCTGTTCGGCGGCACCCAATCGGCACGCACCATCCACTTCTTCAGCTTCGCCTTCGTCGCCACCTTCCTGGCTGTGCACCTCGCCATGGTCGCAATGACCGGGCCGGGGCGACAGCTGCGCGCCATGATCCGGGGGCACTGAGATGAGCGACCAGCGCCTGTTGCTTTCCCGCCGTGGCCTGTTTGGCGGCCTGGCCTCGGCCGGCGGACTGCTGCTCACCGGCTGCGGTGAACAGCTGCCACCCACCTATGGCAACATCCTCCGTATGGGAGACAATCTCACCTACACCATGCAGCGGGCGCTGTTCTCCCCCACCGGGCTGGCGCGCGAATATGATCGCAGCGACATCTCCTCCATGCCGGCCACCGGCACCTATGATCCGTCGCGCGCCGATGGCGGCCTGTATGATCCGGCGCAGGGCCCGGATTATGCGCGGCTGCACAAGGGCGATTTTGCCGACTGGCGGCTGCAGGTCGAAGGCAGCGTTGCCCGGCCCGGCAGCTTCTCGCTGGCCGATCTGCAACGGATGCACCGCCGCACCCAGATCACCCGCCACATGTGCGAAGAAGGCTGGACGGCGATTGCCGAATGGACCGGCGTGCCGGTGCGCAGCGTGCTCGAAGCGGTCGGCATCAAGCCGTCAGCCCGCTATGTCGAGTTCCACACCTTCGATCTGATGGCCAACAGCCTCGACATGATCGATGCGCTGCACCCGCAGACCATCCTCGCCTACGGCATGAACGGCCGCAACCTGCCCATCGGCCACGGCGCCCCGCTGCGCCTACGGGTCGAACGCCAGATCGGCTACAAGAGCGTGAAGTTCCTGCGCAAGATCGTCGTGACCGACGTGTTCCGCGACACCGGGGACATCAAATCGGGCTGGGCCTGGTACAACGGCATCTGACGGCGGCCATGATGTCGATCGTCGATCAGCTGGAGTGATGAGTCGCGCCAGAGCGCTTCGAGCCGGCTGCAATCAACAGCAATGTCGTCGGAGCGTAATGTTCAGTCAATTGGATTGCGTCTTTTCTGCGATGCAATAAGCTGTCAATAAGTGGGCGAGTAAACGACCCAGGAAGCAATAGTGATTTTCAACTTTTTCGCCAAAAACGGCAAAAAAAGCGTAAATTTTCGCTCATTTCGTCCCTCCCGCCCGCTTGATGATGAGGGCCGGCAGATTTTGTTGAAGGCGTTCTTCGAGCCGCAAAGTCCAGCCTTGCGTCTGCTTGCAAACAGCCTGGTCGCCGATCCTGTGGAAGGCGTTCCGAGTTGGTATGATCCGCATGCGCATGCGCTGCGCGAAGCGTTGAAGTTGGAACGGCCGCCTGCCGTGCTCGCTGAAGCCGCGCTGATGGTTCAGCTTGTCTTGCAGCCCGGTGACAAGGTGGCGGCAACGGCACAATCTTCCCTGCTGAAAGTCATCGAGGACATATGTGCCAGTGTGGAAGCGCAGCAATTGATGCCGTCGCAGCCGATCTTCACGGCCGATGAACTGACCGATCTGTTGTGGGCGCTTGGCAGCTGGATGGAAAGTTCGCGATGGCAGCCAAAACTGCCGAAGCTCTGGCGGCTTGTTGCGCGGGACCTTGCCATTGCGCCGGCGCAATTGCCGAAGCGCGTTCGACAGGCCTGTTTTGAGTTGATCCAGCGGCTGGGCGAGGCAGACCATCTTTTGTCATGGCGGCAAGCCATTGCTGCTCGACTGGTTGCGATCCTGGAATTGTCGCCTGACCACAGCCCGACACTTGTGGCGCGCGACCGGGAATTCGCTGCGCGCGCCCAGCGGCGTGAGCAGGTGATGCTGATGGCCGGCCAGCCGCTGGCAGAGGTGCTCACGCTGCTGCTCGACGCGGCCCATGGCGCGCCCCGCGACGAGCTGTCCATTGATGGCCCGCTTCTCGCCGGTTCGCACTTGCACGGATCACTGATCAAATCCGACCCGCTGATCCGGAAATTTCTGACATTGCCCCCTGCAGAATTGGGCCAGGCGCTGGTTGCACTGGCGGCGATCGAGACCGAGTTGCTCACTTTGCCAACGCCGGATTGGCCGTGGTTGGCCCGACCGCGGGGCGTTTTCAAGGCTGATCCCCATGTCGTTCAGCCCAGCGGGCCCGAATTGTTGCGGATCGCCATCCTCGCCAGGCGGATCACACTGAGCGACGCCGACGCCGCCCGATTGGTGGACGCCGCGATTGCCTTGCCCTTGTATGAGCATCCATCCTTGGATGCGCGCAAGCCGCCGACCAACAGCTACAGATCGCAGCGTTTTGTCAAATTGATGGTCGATATCGCGCGCCAGCCGGACTCAACAGCGACCCGGGCAGCGCTGGCCAGGATTGTTGCCAAGGATGGCGCGCCCGGCTGGTCGGCGGCGCAACGCGAGGAAATCGCAGCTGCAATCGGCGTGACGGCTGATACTGCGCTCGCACCACCGCAAGCCAGTGTCTTCGGCGCTTTTCAGGCGGAAAATCTCTTGCTGAGCCATTTCAGCAATATCCTGGACAGCCGTCTGCAAAGCCCTGAACATCGCGCCTATCTTGAAGGCTTGATTGCCGAATGCACGCCATGGTTGCCCGAAAATTCGTTACCACCAAGGGCAACCCAGGCATACGCGCCGCCGCTTCGGCAATTCATACACGACATGGGGAGCTTGATCCGCAAGGATCAAGCCGCCGACCTGGTCCCGTTGGCGACGTCGATCATTGCCATTCTGGATGCTGTACAGCCAATCGTGCTTGGGCAGTCCCTGTCGGGACTTGGTGGCTTTGCGAAACATTGCAGCCGCTTGTCGTCGACGCCATCGATGGCCTGGCGCCAGAAGGCAAACAGCCTCGTTGCGGCGTGGCCCGATGACGTCGTGCCGCGCTTGCTCGCAGCGTTGCTTGAAAACGTGCCGGCCAACCGGCCATCTCCCGGTCAAGAGGTGCTGCAGGCACTGATTGTCATGTCGGTTGAACGGCCATCCCCAGACCTGGCACAGGCCATCGCCGAATATGCCGTCAGAAATTGCCTGAAGGCCAAGTTCATCACCAAGCCGGCGGCAAAACGGCTGGCGAAGACGTGCATCTGGGCTCTGGCACATCTGCCTGCGGAGCAGGGGCGCTCCGGGCTCGACTGGATCGACGCCAATGTGCGCAGCAAACCGGCGCGGCGCTTCCTCACCAGAGCGACCGAGCGCGTATTGGCTTGTGAAACGCACGGGCCTGAAGCCGATGATCGGAATTGATGTTCGTCGCTGGCCACCACTCGCGGTCGTTGTCCGCTTGACGTTACAGCCTCACGTCCAGATCAGGCCGCCGCCTGCGCCGCCAGCCCCGGCCATTTCGCCCACAGCGCCTCGCGGCGCTTCAGCATCTCTGTGCGGGCCTTGGCCTTGACCGGGCCGAAGCCGCGCACGTCCATCGGGAGTTTGGCGATGGCGATGGCGAGGCCGATGTTGGCGGGGTTGAGGTCGGCCAACAGGCGCTCGATGTCGGCTTCGAAGGCCGCGATGTCGGCGCGTTCGTGGCGGCGTTCTTCGCTGTAGCCGAAGATGTCGAGGGCCGTGCCGCGCAGGCCCTTCAGCTTGGCCAGCACGCCAAACGCCGTGAAGATCCACGGGCCGAAGCTGATCTTCTTCGGGCGGCCGGTGGCGGGATCGGTGCGGGTGATCAGCGGCGGGGCGAGCAATACGCGCGGCTTGCCGCCAGCGAATTGCGCCGTGTACGCCGCCTGGAAGCGGCCATCCGAATAGAGGCGGGCGACCTCATATTCGTCCTTGTAGGCCATCAGCTTGTAGAGGCTTCTGGCCACCGCCTCGGCAAAGGCGTCACCGCCGGCACTGCGGGCCTTGTCCACCGGGGTGCGGAAGCGGGCGGCGTAGGCGGCGTCCTGATAGAGGATCAGGTCCGCCTCGCGGCGGGCGATCATCTCGTCGAGGCTGGTCGCCGGCGGTTCCGGCTGCGGGCCCCTGCTTGCTTCAACCAGCGCCAGCACCTGGTCCGGGCGGGTGGCGAGCAGGCGGCCGAGGGAAAAGGCCTTCTTGTTGAACGGGATGGCGACGCCGTTTAAGTCGATGGCGGCCTCGATGCTCTCGCGCTTCAGCGGGATCAGGCCCTTTTGCCAGGCATAGCCCATCAGCAATATGTTGCTGCCGATGGCGTCGCCGAGCAGGGCGGTCGCCACCGTGTCGGCGGCGATGAAATCGCAGGCGTTGGGGTTGCTGGCCTTGCGAATGGCGCGTTCGACGGCGGCGCTGTTGAAATCGAAATCGCGGTTGCGCACGAAGTCCGACGTCGGCGCGATATCGGCGTTGGCGACCACGGCGGTGCGCTGCGGGATCATCAGCGTCTGCGTCGGCTTGTCGGCGGCGACCACGGCATCGCAGGCCAGCACGACATCGGCGCTGCCCGCCATGATGCGCGGGGACAGCAGATCATCGTTCGACTGCGCGATGCGGACATGGCTGTAGACCGCGCCGCCCTTCTGGGCGAGGCCGGCCATGTCGGCGGTGGTGCTGGACAGCCCTTCGATATGGGCGGCGGTGCCGAGCAGCGCCGACACGGTGAGCACGCCGGTGCCGCCGATGCCGGTGACCATGATGTTGTAACCATGGCCAGGCGCCGGGATAACCGGATCGGCGACGCCATCAAGGTTGAACTCGGCCTTGGATTTTTTCACCTCGGCGTCGTCAACGGTGACGAAGCTGGGGCAGAAGCCTTTGACGCAGCTGTAGTCCTTGTTGCAGCTCGACTGGTTGATGCGGCGCTTGCGGCCGAATTCGGTCTCTACCGGCTCCACCGAGACGCAGTTGGATTGCACCGAACAGTCGCCGCAGCCTTCGCACACCGCCGGGTTGATGAAGATGCGGCGCGCCGGATCGGCCAATTGGTTGCGCTTGCGGCGGCGGCGCTTTTCGGCGGCGCAGGTCTGATCGAAGATGATGACGGTGCAGCCCGGCGTGGCGGCGAATTCCTGGCTGATGTTTTCGAGTTCACCGCGATCGAGCAGGCGCACGCCGGCCGGGATGGTGACGCCGCGATAGCGCTCCAGATCCTCGGTGAGGATGACGACTTTCTTGGCATGCTCGGCGAGCATCTGCGCGGCGATCTGGTCCACGCCCAGCTCGCCGTCATGCTTCTGGCCGCCGGTCATGGCCACCGCGTCGTTGTAGAGGATCTTGTAGGTGATGTTGACGCCAGCCGCGATCGACTGGCGGATGGCGAGCAGGCCGGAGTGGAAATAGGTGCCGTCGCCCAGGTTGGCGAAGACATGCTTTTCGCCAACGAACGGCGCTTCGCCCACCCAGGTCACGCCTTCGCCGCCCATCTGGGTGAAGGTTTCGGCGCGGTCCATCCACATCGCCATGATGTGGCAGCCAATGCCGGCCAGGGCGCGCTGGCCTTCCGGGGCCTTGGTCGAGGTGTTGTGCGGGCAGCCGGAGCAGAAATAGGGGCTGCGCTTGACCGGCGTCTGGTGGACGGCGGCCTTGGCGGCCTGATCGCGGAAGAAGGCCAGCGCGCTCCTGATGCGATCGGTGTCATGGAAATGCTGCAGGCGCGCGGCGATGACGTGGGCGATGACACCGGGGGAGAGTTCGTTGTCGGGGGAGAGCAGCCATTCGCCGCTCTCGTCATGCTTGCCGACCACGCGAGGACGCACGGACTCGCGCCAGTTGTAGAGCTGCCATTTCAGCTGGTGCTCGACGAATTCGCGCTTTTCCTCGATGACGAGGACTTCCTCCAGCCCTTCGGCAAAGGCGCGGATGCCGTCCGGCTCCAGCGGCCAGGGCATGCCGACCTTGTAGACCTTGAGGCCGATATCGGCCGCCACGCGGGCATCGATGCCGAGTTCGTCCAGTGCCTCCATCGTGTCGGCAAAGGCCTTGCCGGTCGACACGATGCCGATGCGCGGTTTGGGTGAATCCCACACCACCCGGTCAATGCCGTTGGCCTTGGCAAAGGCCATGGCAGCAAAACCCTTGTAGCGTTGCAGGCGGGTGTCTTCCTCGCGCCAGATGTCGCCGGGGCGGATGTGGACGCCGCCATCGGGGAATTCGAATTCGGGGATGATGATGCCGCGATTCTCCGCCGAAAGATCGACGGTGGCGCTGGTTTCCACCGTGTCGGCGGTGGCCTTGAAGCCGACCCAGGTGCCGGCAAAGCGGCTCATCGCGATGCCGAGCAGACCGTACTCAACAAATTCATGCACGCTGGCCGGCGCCAGGAACGGCACGAAGGCGGCCTGCAGATTATGGTCGCTCTGGTGGGGCAGGGTGGAGGATTTGGCGCCGTGGTCATCACCCACAATGGCGAGCACGCCGCCATGCGCCGAGGTGCCGGCGGCGTTGGCGTGCTTGATCACGTCCATGGCACGATCGAGGCCGGGGCCCTTGCCATACCAGATGCCGAACACGCCATCGCGCTCGGCCTTGGGGTTGAGCGCCACATGCTGGCTGCCCCACACCGCGGTCGCGCCCAGTTCCTCGTTCACGCCGGGAACGAAGTGGATATCCTGTTCCTTCAGCCACTTCTTGGCGCGCCACAATTCCTGGTCATAGCCGCCCAGCGGCGAGCCACGATAGCCGGAGATGAAGCCGGCGGTGTTGAGCCCGGCGGCGGCATCGCGCCATTTCTGCACCAGCGGCAGCCGCACCAGCGCCTGCACCCCCGACATGAACACACGACCGTCGCGGAAGCGATATTTGTCTTCAAGCGATACCGGGGGAAGGCCAGCGACCATGAGGCGATGCTCTTTGTAGTGAGGCGAGATAGGACAATAATACTGCCCTTTCTTGCCGGCGGCAAGGGGTGTTGCCGCATCGCTGACAGCGTAGCACTCGTCTGGCCGATTGTCCCCATCGTCGCCGTTTGTTTGTTGCCGGGCAATGACCTAGATTGGCGGCGTGTCATTGACCATCGCGAGCTACAACATCCACAAGGCCGTCGGCAGCGATGGCCGCCGGATGCCCGAACGCATCCTCGACGTGCTCGACGAGATCGGCGCCGATATTGCCCTGCTGCAGGAGGCGGACACGCGGCGCGGCATCCGCACTTCGGTCTTGCCCGCCGCACTGTTGGCCGCGCGCGGCTGGCAGGCGGCGCCACTGGGCGAGCAGCATCTGGCGCTGGGCTGGCATGGCAATGCCGTGCTGGTGCGCGGGCCGGTGCGCCTCACCCACACGCACCGCATCACCCTGCCGGCAATCGAGCCGCGCGGGGCGGTGCTGGCCGATGTCGCGCATGGCAACCACGTGCTGCGCCTCGTCGGCGCGCATCTTGATCTGTCGGGTTTGGCCCGCGCCCGCCAGATGCACGCCATCATCGATGCGGTGGCCAGGGCGCCGGGCAACCCGCCGGAGCTCGTGATGGGCGATTTCAACGAATGGCGGCGCGGCGGCGCGGCGCTGGCGGCGCTGGCCCGGCACTGGCGCGAAGTGGCGCTGGGACCGAGCTTTCCGGCGC
>NZ_WNJP01000121.1 GCF_009733735.1 Sandarakinorhabdus oryzae
GCCGCCGCCCGACACGCTGCCGGCCTCGGGCCGCAACAGCCCGGCGAGCAGCCGCAGCAGCGATGACTTGCCGGCGCCGTTCGGCCCGGTCAGCAGCAAGGCGCCGCCCGGCTGAACCTGCGCCGTCACAGCGTCAAACAGCAGCCGCCCGCCACGCCGGCAGGCCAGATTGTCGATCACGAGTGCGTCCACCACGGCCCCGGCTTAATGGCTCGGGCGGGCTTCGTCACCCCCGGCGCACGGGTGACGCCGGGGCAATCTTTGGCTATCAGGGTGGCCATGCCCCCCGCCGCTGACCGCCCGACCCTGTCCACCACTGCCCGCATGGCGATCAATTTCGGGCCGCTGCTGCTGTTCTTCGGGGCCAGCAAGCTCGGCAAGTCGCTGTTTGAAAGCGGCCGCATCACCGGCCTGGCCGATGCCGAAGTGGCCAGCGCCGTGATTGGCACCGCGGTGTTCGTGGTCGCCAGCCTGGTCGCCGCGCTTTGGCACTGGGGCAAAACCCGCCATCTGCCGGCGGCCATGATCTTCACCACCGTCATCGTCGTGCTGTTCGGCGGGCTGACCGTCTGGCTGCAGGACAAGGCCTTCATCCAGCTCAAGCCCTCGATCATCTACGGCGTGTTCGCGCTGCTGCTGTTCGGCGGTCTCGCCACCGGCCGGCCGACGCTGCAGCTGGTGATGGGCGAAGCGCTGCCCGGCCTCACCGACGCCGGCTGGCGGCTGCTCACCCGCAACTGGGCGATCTTCTTCCTGGTGCTGCTGGCCGCCAACGAGATGGCGCGGCGCATGCTGGGCTATGACGACTGGCTCAGCTTCAAGGTGTGGGGGGTGACGGTGGCGATCTTCGTCTTCACGCTGGCCCAGGGCCCGCTGCTGGCCCGGCACGGGCTGAAGATGGACTGAGCTTCACTCGCCCAGCAACCCATGCCGCTTCAGGGCATGGCGCAGCTGGTCATAGCTGAGATTGAGTGCGGCAGCGGTGCGGCGCTGGTTGTGGCGGTGCTTTTCGAGCGCGCACTCGAGGATCTCCCGCTCATAGGCCGATACCGCACCGCGCAGATCGGTGATGCCGTCCAGCCGGGGCGGCGGCATCGCGGACGCATCATCAACCGGGCTGATGCTGGGCGGGGCCGGGGTGGCCGGTACCTGGCCTGCGTGCCCCAGGACCATCGATGATCTGGGGCGCCACGGCGATTCGAACGGATCGATCACCAATTGCCCGACCGGCCGTTCCGAATCGCCCCAGCGATAGAGCGCGCGCTCGATCACGTTCTTCAGCTCGCGCACATTGCCGGGCCAGTGCCAGGTCGCCAATTGCTCCTGGACCTTGGGCGTGAAGCCGGGAAAGCGCGGCCAGCCCAGCTCCGCCGCCATGCGGCGGGCAAAGTGCAGCGCCAATATGTCGATGTCCTCCGCCCGTTCGCGCAGCGGCGGCAGGGTGATGACCTCGAAGCTCAGCCGGTCGAGCAGGTCGGCGCGAAAGCGGCCGCGCGCCACCAGGCCAGGCAGATCCTCGTTGGTGGCGCCCACCAGCCGGACATCGACCGTCACCGGCTTGTTGGAGCCCAGGCGCGTCAGCTCGCCATACTCAACCACGCGCAGCAGGCGTTCCTGGGCCTGGGAGGAGAGGGTGCCGATCTCGTCGAGGAACAAGGTGCCGCCATCGGCATCCTCGAAGCGGCCAGCGCGGGCCCGCTGCGCGCCGGTGAAGGCGCCGGGTTCATAGCCGAACAATTCGGCATCGATCAGGTTTTCCGGCAACGCCGCGCAGTTGAGGCTGACCAGCGGCTGCGACCAGCGCGGAGACAGGCGATGCAGGCGATCGGCGATCAGTTCCTTGCCGGTGCCGCGCTCGCCAATCACCAGCACCGGGCGGTTCAAGGCGGCTGCCGCTGAGGCGCGCTCGACGGCGTCGAGGAAGCTCAGCGAGGAGCCAATCATCTGGGCTGGCGCGGCCATACGAGAAGTTGGCACATTTTCCCGATGTTTGGCAATTCTTGACATCCAAAAAAATGGATGCCGTCACCTCGCTCTTTATTTTTCAAGATGTTACGGCAACATCGGCACTTGGCACGACCCATGCAATACATCTGGCATGAGCGGCACCCCCCGCCGCCACACAACAGGAGAACGACAATGACGACCTTCGCAAACAACCTGAGCCGGAACCTGGTGGCCCTGATGGCCGCCCTGCTGATCGGCACCACCTTCGTCGCCGCCGCCACTGGCCCCGCCATGGTGACGCCGACCGCCAACAGCGATATCGTTGCGTGAACACCGCGACGATGGCTGGGGCCCTGGTTCCACTGAGTCGCCCCCTCGCAGTGGAACCGGCCCCGGCCATAACGCTGACTGAAGCCAAGTTTGAACTTCTGGAGATCCGACCGATGGGCATTTTTTCGCGTACCCGCGATATCATCGCCGCCAACGTGACCGACCTTCTCGACCGGGCCGAAGACCCGGCCAAGATGATCCGCATGATCATCATGGAGATGGAAGAAACGCTGGTGGAAGTTCGCGCGTCTGCGGCCCGCACCATCGCCGACCAGAAGGAAATGAAGCGCGCCATGATCAAGGCCGAACAGGCCGTGAAGGATTGGCAGGACAAGGCGGAACTCGCCCTGTCGAAGGGTCGCGAAGACCTGGCCAAGGCCGCGCTCGTGGAAAAGAACAAGGCCAAGAGCTTCATCGATACCACCCAGGTGGAGATCGACCTGCTGGGTGAAACGCTCGCGCTGAACGAAGCGGACATCGCCAAGCTCGAATCCAAGCTGCGCGAAGCCCGCAACCGCCAGAACGCGCTGTTCAACCGCATCGAGAGCGCCACCCAGCGTTCCAAGCTGCGCGAGATGATCCGCGGCCCGCGCGTGGAAGAGGCCTTCAGCCGCTTCGAGGTGCTGGAACGCCGCGCCGACATGGCCGAAGGCCGCGCTGACGCCCTGGGCCTCGCCGGCCCGCGCAGCCTTGATGATGAATTCGCCGCCCTCCAGGGCAATGATGAAGTGGATGCCGAGCTCGAAGCCATGAAGGCCCGCCTCGGCAAGTCGGAAGGCTGATCACATGGGCCCCGGAGAAGCAATCACCGCCGTCGCCGTTGTCGGCATGCTGTTTATCGGCCTGCCGGGCATGATCCTCCACTATCTGACCAAGTGGAAGAGCCAGAACGGCATCAGCAGCCAGGATGAAGCGCTGCTGGATGAACTGCATGACCTCGCCCGCCGGCTCGACCAGCGCATCGAATCCGTCGAACGCATCGTTGCCGCCGAGAACCCCAACTGGAAGGACAATCGGATCGCCGACCTGTCCGAACAGCGTCGCCAGCTCCGTTGAGCTGACACCGGCCCGAAAGGAGGGCCCTGACCATGAGCCGCCAGTTCCTGATCAACAAGCCCGAAGGCAAGATCATGGGCGTGTGTGCCGGCATCGCCGATTATTTCGGCATCGATGCCACGCTCGTCCGCATCGCCTTCGTCCTCGCCGCCATCTGCGGCTTTGGATCGCCGATCCTGATCTACCTGATTATCGGGCTTGTCGCGCCCGCCATCCGCTGAACCCACCTCCCTGGCGCGGCCTCGTTCCCGCGCCAGCCAACAGGGAAGAAGAAAATGTCTGCCAGCCGCACCCGCTTTTACCTCGACAAGCGCAATGGCAAGATCATGGGCGTTTGCGCCGGCATCGCCGATTATTTCGGCTGGGATGTCACGCTCGTCCGCATCGGTTTCGCCCTTGGGGCCATCCTGGGCAGCGGATCGACCATCCTCGCCTATCTCGTCATCGGCTGGGTCGCCAATTCCAAGCCCGCCATGCTGTATGACGAAAGCCCGGAACGCATGGAGTTCTGGCGCGATGTTCGCGTCCAGCCCAAGCGCACCCTGCGCGATGTCAACGCCCAGTTCCGCGACGCCGATCGCCGCCTGCGCGACCTGGAATTTCACCTGACCAGCGAAAGCCGCCAGCTCGCCGACGAGATCGAGAAGCTGCGCTGAACGCCCGCCGCTGAGGGGAGCCACTGCAATGACGTTCGAAGGTCCGCTCTTCGTCCTCGCCATCATCGCGATGAGCATGGTGGGTTGGGTGATCACCACGGCCATCCGCGCCCGCCACGGCTATCCGCTGGAAGGCGAATGGGGCGGCACGGTCAACAAGCTGAACCCGGAACTGGAGCGGCAGAACCAGTTGCTGGCCCAAGAAAATGACCTTTTGCGTGGGCGTATCGGTCGGCTGGAAGAGCGGTTGTCGGTGCTGGAACGCATCGCCACCGATGCCCCGGCCCGGCTGACCGCCGAAATCGAATCCCTGCGTTGAGGATCGTGCCATGACCGAAGATTCGATCTTTGCCCTGATCCCGATCCTGGGCATCTCCATCCCGCTGATGGGCATCCTGCTTGCCGGCTTCCGCCGCTGGGCTGACCTGAAGGAAAAGCAGCTGCAGGCCACGGCTTCGGCCACCGCCGAACAGGCCGCCCAATATGCCAGCCGCATCGCCACGCTAGAAGAACGGGTGGCGGTGCTGAACCGGATCGTCACCGATCGCAACGAGGGCCTGGCCGTGCAGATCGAAGCGCTGCGCGACGCGCCCAAGCAACTGAACTGAAAGGCTGCCCGCGATGGCCATCAATCCTGACATCATCGAAGCGATCGCTCCGGTGGGCATCACCGCCGTCATCGCATCGATGGGCGCCTGGGTGATCACCACCTGGCTGAAGGTGAAGAACGGTTACCCGCTGGAAAACAGCTGGGGCAAGCCGCTCTATCCCAACGGCGGCGGCGAAGCGATGGAGCGCATCCGGCTGTTGAGCCAGGAAAACGCCCAGCTGCGCGCCGAACTGGGCAGCCTGAAGGACCGCATGGCGGTGCTGGAACGCATCGCAACCGATCAACCCTCGCGCCTGGCCGCCGAAATCGACAGCCTGGCCACCAAGCAACTGAACTGAACCACCCGGCCCGCCCCCGGCCGGAAGAGAAGGAAACAGGGACATGAATCCGTTTGAAATGGTGGTGCTGATCGTGCTGATCGTCACGATTGGCCGGGTGTTTTCGGGCCGCTTCGGCAACCGCGAGCAGCGCCGCCTCGCCAAGATGGGCGTGCTGCCGGCCCAGGACAATGGCGAGAACCAGCGCCTGCAGGCCGAAGTGGCCCGCCTCAACGAGCGTATCCGCGTGCTCGAACGCCTGGCCACCGATCCGGCCAAGCGCCTGTCTGACGAAATCGAATCGCTGAAGAACGACTGAACCCGCTGTTGCGAGGAGACTTGCCATGCCCCCGGTTGAATCCCTCCTGATCCTGTCCACGGCCACGCTGGCCGGCCTCACCCTCGTCGGCGGCTTTGCCGCCTGGGGCTGGTCTGGCTGGCTGCGCCTGAAGACGCGCGAACTGGAAGCCAAGCCCAACAACACGGCTGAGCTGCCGGCCATCGGCCAGCGCATCGACCTGGCCGACCTGAAGGAACGCATCCGCAAGCTGGAAGCCATTGCGGCGGGTGTTGACCTTTAACCGCACTTGACCGGGCCGGGCCTGCACCGCATGGGCAGGCCCATGGCCATCACCACTTTCGATGATGTCGAGGCGGAATTCGACGCCTTCGACGATTGGGACGACCGCTACCGGCTGATCATCGCGCTGGGCCAGGCCCTGCCGGCCATGGACCCGGCCCTGAAGACCGACGCCAACAAGGTGCGCGGCTGCGCCAGCCAGGTCTGGCTGCACCCCACCCTGGAGAACGGCGCGCTGCACTTCACCGCCGACAGCGATGCGGCCATCGTGAAAGGCCTGGTTGCCCTGGTGCTGATGTTGGCCGATGGCCGCCGCCCGGCCGACATCGACGCCGGCGCCATCAAGGCCCGGCTTGATGGCCTTGGCCTGTCGAAGCATCTCTCCTCCAACCGCACGCAGGGCCTCGCCTCCATGATCGGGCGCATCGATGCGCTGGCGAGACAGTCCCAGGGGCAGACGGCATGAGCGATTTTGCCGATCAGGTCAGCGCCTTCATGGGGCCATTCCTCGGCCGCGTGCCGCACAACAAGCAATTGGGCCTGCGCTTCATCGCCAACGGCAATAACTGGGTGGAACTGCAGCTGCCCTATGCCCCGCATCTGCTGGTCGATCCCGATCACGGCATCTGGGCCTCGGGGCCGATCATCACGCTGATGGACACCGCCGTCGGCATGGCCTCCATGCTCACCCGCGGCGCGTTCGAGCCGCACGCCACGCTGGATCTGCGCACCGATTATGTGCGCAGCCCCAAGCCGCAGGCCACTGTGACAGCGCGCGGCGAATGCTATCGCATGACCCGCCAGATCGCCTTCGTGCGCGGCCTTGCCCATGATGGCGACCCGGCCGATCCGATTGCGCATGTCGCCGGCACGTTCATGTTTGCCGCCTCGAAACTGCAGGGTGGCTGGCAATGACGTCGCCCGCCCTCGCCACCTTGCTGCAGCAGCCATCGGGCCGGCTCGATCTGCTGCCCTACGCCGCCCTGCTCGACCTGTCGTTCGAACATGTGGACGGCGAATTGCAGCTGGTCATGCCCTTCGCCGAAACGCTGATCGGCTCACCCGGCCGGCTGCACGGCGGCGCCATCGGCGGCCTGCTCGAACTGGCCGGCCTCCTCACCGTGATCGCCACCCAGCCCGAAGGCGAAGCCCTGCCGCGCGTGCGTCCGGTCACCGTCACCGTCGATTTCATGCGCGAAGGCGCCACCCAGGAAACCCGCGCCGCCGCCAGCATCACCAAGCTCGGCCGCCGCGTCGTCAACGTCCACGCCCAGGCCTGGCAGGGTTCACGCGACAAGCCCATCGCGGCAGCGCACATCAATTTCGTGCTGGATTGGCCGGAGCGTTAAGGAAAGGGCGGCCTCCGTCGGGCAGGGACACAGTCCCTGCACCCGTTCGATTTCGAGAGCCCCTGTTCAACAAGCGCGCATTGGCGCCGCAGGCATTCGAACTGCGCCTGCGGCACGGCTCGCGACGTGAAAGCGCCGCCCAGAAACGAAAGTGGGTGCAGGGGCTCAGCCCCTGCCCGCCGGAGGCCACATAGTTTCCCTTATCGGCGCTCGGGCTGGGCCAGCGCGCGCGCCGCTGTGGCGGTTGAGTCACTGAACAGGCCATCGATACCCGTGGCGAGATAGGCGCGGATTTCGGCTTCGCCGTCGCCGATGGCGCGCGGATCATTGCCGCGCATGAAATCGACCGGGAGGAAGTAATTTTCCGGCCGGAAGGTCCAGGGGTGAACCTCCAGACCGGCGGCGTGGGCATCGCGCACCAGGCTGGTCGGTTGGCCGAGCTTGCCGTCGGGTCCGCGCGGAATGATCATTACGCGTTCCGGGCCGATCCCGGCCGCGTAGGTTGCCACCTGCTTCAGGCCCTCGGCACTGGCCAGCGCGGCATAGTCGTAGCCGTCGGCGGACTTGCCCTTGGCGCCCATCAGCTGAATCAGGCGCACGCCGGTCTGGGTTTTCAGGGCCTTCAGATTGTCCACTTCAAAGCTCTGGATGAACACCGGGGCCTCTGCCGTGGTCCAGCTGGCCGCCTTCAGCGCGGCCAGCAGCACCGGCTCGATCGGCAGGCCGATGCCCTTGAAGTAACTGGGATGCTTGGTTTCGGGATAGATGCCGATCGTGCGCCCGCTGCGAGCCGAGGCCGCCTTGGCCAGCGCGATGATCTCGGTCAGCGTCGGGATGTCAAACTGGCCGTCAAAGGCGGCGTTGGCGACACGCAGCTGCGGCAGGCGCTCCTTCGCCCGCAGCGTCTTCAGCTCGGCCAGGGTGAAATCCTCGGTGAACCAGCCGGTGATGCTCTCGCCATCGATGGTCTTGGTCGTCTTGCGATCGGCGAACTCGGGATGGCTGGCGACATCGGTGGTGCCGGAAATCTCGTTCTCGTGCCGTGCCACCAACTGGTGGTCCTTGGTGGGCACCAGGTCGGGCTCGATGAAATCGGCGCCCTGTTCGATGGCGCGTTCATAGGCGGCCAGCGTGTGCTCCGGCCGCTCGGCACTGGCGCCGCGGTGGGCGATGATGATCGGCGGGGCCGGGGGGGGCGCCGGAACGCCGGCGGGTTTCAGGGGAGCAGCAGCCATCAGCAGCAACACCAGCGGGGCAAGAGCAAAGCGCATCATGTTTATCGCCTAGCCGGCCAGCGTGACAGGAAAAAGGCGCGGCGAAACATCGGCAAATTCAAATACGTCCCTTGTTGCCCCGCCCGCTTCCCGGCAAGCTTGGCCGATGCCGACTCCCCCTTCAACGCTGCCGCGGCGTGTGGCCGCCATCGGGCTGCTGCTGGGCCTCGCCGCGGCGCCGCTGATCGGGCAGGCGCGACCGGGGGTGATCGGCTTTTCGCCGGAGGGCGCCGTGGCCGCACCGCGCCAGATCGTCGTACGCTTTGGGACACCGATGGTCGCGCTGGGCGGCACGGCGCCGGCCCCGATCAGTGGCGCTTGCGGCGCCGGCGGCGCGGGCCACTGGCTCGATCCGCAGCGCTACGCCATCGATCTGGCGGCGGCGTTGCCGGGCGGCCGGGCGTGCAGTTTCAGCCTGGCGCCGGGCCTGA
>NZ_WNJP01000122.1 GCF_009733735.1 Sandarakinorhabdus oryzae
TCGGCCGCCGCGTGCTGGCGCTCGCGGAGCGCCCCATCCGCGCCCTCACCCGCCGCCCGCAGCCACCGCAGCCCGGCATCGAGTGGGTGCTGGGCGATCTCACCGACACTCGCGCTCTCGCCCGCCTGTGCGACGGCGCAGCCGCCGTGTTGCACATCGCCGGCGTGGTGAACGCCGCTGATGAGGCCGGCTTCCGCGCCGGCAATGTGACGGGCACCGCCAATGTCCTGGCCGCGGCGGCCGGCGTGCCGCGCTTCGTCCATGTCTCCAGCCTCGCCGCGCGCGAGCCGGGCCTGTCGCTCTATGGCGCGTCAAAGGCGCAAGGCGACAGCCAAGTGCAGCAGCGCGCAGGCGACTGGATCATCATCCGCCCGCCCGGCGTCTATGGCCCCGGCGACGCCGAAATGCGCGACCTGTTCAGTCTGGCGAGGCTGGGCCTCGGCCTCGCCCCTGGTGGCCCCACGGCGCGTATCAGCCTTATCCACGTCGACGATCTCGCCCTCGCGCTGCTGGCGCTCGCGACAAGCGGGCCGAGCCGCGAGATCCTCGAGATCGACGATGCTTCCGGTGGCTACGCGCACGCCGATCACGCCGCCGCCATCGGCCGCGCGCTGGGCAAGGCCCGCATCAGGATGATCCCGATCGGCGATGGCCTGCTCAACGTCGCCGCCGGCATCGCCACGCGGCTGGCCGGCTGGCAGGGCCAACTCCCCAAGCTCAGCCGCGACCGCGCCCGCTATCTCGCTCACCCTGATTGGGTGGCGCGCGGCGGCAATGCCAGGCTGGCCGGTATCTGGCACCCACAGATCAGCCTTGATGCCGGCATGGCCGACACGGTGCGCGACTACCGCCGGCGCGGCTGGCTATAACAGCAGCTGGCCCGCAAACAGCGCGAAGGTGGCGACCAGCCCGGCGATGAACACGCGATAGCCCCAGCCGAGATATTTATACTTCTTCTGCGCCAGCACCTGGCCCAGCTGATAGATGACGTGCGCCATGGCGTGCTGGATGGCGCGGTCATCGGCGACCACCTGGTCCAGCCAGGCCTGCCATTCCGCCTCGCTCATCTGGGTGAAGCCGCCAAAGAACAGCAGATTGGGTGACGCCGGCGCCTGCCGGCCGCCACCCAGCTTGGGCAGCACCGCCAGCACGCACAGCACGGCGGCCAGCCCGGAACTGGCGGCCAGCACCAGCAGCGCCGGATTGTGCGGCGCCTCCCGCACCACCAGCGCGAACACCACCGAATTCACCCCGATGATGATGCTGGCCTTCTGATCGGCCATCGCCGACAGCGAAACGTGATGCGCTTGGCAAGTGCGCATCATGTGGATGGCATTGGCGTGTGGTGCGCCGGGCGGGGCAGCCTCTGGATCGCTGGTCTCGGCCATGGGGCGAATGATGACACCAACCGCGCCGCTCCGCAATTTGGCCATGATGTGGGGGCAAAGGGCCAGCAAAGCCACAATCCGGAGCCACCATGACCGACCGCGCCAGCGTCTATGCTCGCATCATCGAGCTGATCGATCCCCTGAACACCAAGAAGGTGGCGCTCCTTGAGACCACCACCTTTGCTGGCGACATGGAGATGGACAGCCTGACCGTGATGGATCTGGTCGCCAGCATGGAGGACGAGTGGGACATCCTGATTCCGCTCAACATGCTGCCCGATCTGGAAACGATCGGCCAGGTGGCGGACGCCGTGTACGGCCTGGTGGCCAAGAAGGGCTGAAGGCATGACTGTTGATCTTCTCGCCAAGTACGACCCGCTGATCGCCGAGCATGCCGGGCTCCTGTCCACCGGCATCCGCGATCCGTTCGGCATCGTCATGGAAAAGGTGCTGTCGCCCACCGAAGCCATCATCAAGGGCAAGCACACCATCCTGCTCGGCACCTACAATTACATGGGGATGACCTTCGATCCCGACGTGGTGGCCGCCGGCCAGGCCGCCATCCGCGATTTTGGCGCCGGCACCACCGGCAGCCGGGTGCTCAACGGCACCTACCAGACCCACAAGGAATGCGAGGACGCGCTGAAGGACTTCTATGGCATGTCCCACGCGATGGTGTTCTCTACCGGCTACCAGGCCAATCTCGGCATGGTCTCGACGCTGGCCGGCAAGGGCGATTTCATCATCCTCGATGCCGACAGTCACGCCTCCATCTATGATGGCTGCAAGATGTCCAACGCCGACATCGTGCGCTTCCGCCACAATGATGCGGCTGACCTTGAAAAGCGGCTGAAGCGTCTGCCGCCCGAGGCCGGCAAGCTCGTCGTGCTGGAAGGCGTCTATTCGATGCTGGGTGACATCGCGCCGCTGCCCGAACTCGTCGCCATTGCCAAGGCGCACGGCTGCATGGTGCTGGTCGATGAAGCCCACGGCATGGGATTCTTCGGCGAGCATGGCCGCGGCGTCTATGAAGAGCAGGGCGTTGCCGATGATGTCGATTTCGTCGTCGGCACCTTCTCCAAATCGGTCGGCACGGTCGGCGGCTTCTGCGTCTCCAACCACCCGAAGTTCGAGATATTGCGGCTCGTTTGCCGGCCCTACACCTTCACCGCCTCGCTGCCGCCCGCCGTGGTCGCCTGCGCCGCCACCTCCATCCGCAAGCTGATGACCGCGACCGACAAGCGCGCCCGGCTGTGGGAAGCCACCCGCCGGCTGCATGGCGGCCTGAAGGCGCGCGGCTTCAACCTCGCCACCGACACGCCGGAAAGCGCCATCGTTTCGGTGCTGATGCCCGACCAGGAAGCGACCGCGCTGATGTGGTCCACCCTCATCGAGCTGGGCATCTATGTGAACATGAGCCGGCCGCCGGCCACGCCCGCCGGCGTGTTCCTGCTGCGCTGCTCGATCTGCGCGCTGCATACCGATGACCAGATCGACACCGTGCTCGGCAAGTTCGAGCAGGCGGCGCAGATGTGCAACCTGCCCTTGGCGGTGCCGGCCTGATTTCCTTCATGACGGGGCAAGACTGGGCGGCTATAGGATAGCCGCCCGGTCGCCGTCGCGCCCGGCAAAGGGACGAAAGCCGCGGCGTGACCAAGCGCATCGATCGCTATCTGTTCAGCCTGATCATCGTGCCGCTGTTCGGCACGCTGGTGGTGGCGGCCATGCTGCTCGTGCTCGATCGCATGCTGCGGCTGTTCGATTTCGTCATCAACGAAGGCGGCCCGGTTTCCGTGGTCTGGCGCATGCTGGGCAATCTGCTGCCCGAATATCTGTCGCTGGGCATCCCCATCGGCGTGATGCTCGGCATCCTGCTCGCCTTCCGCCGGCTGGCGCTGTCGTCGGAACTCGACACGCTGCTCGCCGTCGGCGTCTCCTACAAGCGGCTGCTGCGTGTGCCGTTCGTCTTTGCCGGGCTGTTTGCCCTGGTCAATTTCGGCATCGTCGGCTGGCTGCAGCCGGTCACCCGCTATGCCTATGAAAATCTGCGCTTCGAATTGCGCTCGGGCGCGCTGGGCGCGTCGATCAAGGTCGGCGAATTTGCCAATCTGGGCGGCGGCATGACGCTGCGCGTGGAGGAATCGCGCAACCAGGGCGCCGATCTGCGCGGGCTATTCGTGCGCGCCGCCGGCAAGGATGGCCAGGTCATCGCTGCCACCGCGGCGCGCGGCACTTTCCTCGCCACTGATGATCCCGAATATATCCTGCTGCGCCTGCGCGATGGCACGCTTGTGCACAGCCCCAAGCCCGGCGCGACCCCGCGCGTGCTGGGCTTTGCCCAGCATGACCTGCCGATCCGGCTGCCGGAAATGGCGGCGTTCAGGAAGCGCGGCGAGGGCAATCTGGAAGCGACGCTGCCGGAATTGCTGCGCACCATGATGACCAGCAAAGACAGGCAAGAGCAGCGCGGCGCGTCGGCCACCTTCAACCGCCGCATCGTGCAGTGCGTGATCATGTTCGTGCTGCCCTTCCTGGGGGTGGCGATGGCGGTACCGCCCAAGCGCTCGACCTCGGCGCTGGGCGTCTTCCTCTCGATCATCGCGCTCGTCACCTTCCACAAGTTCACCGAATATGGCGAGCGCATGGGTTCGCTGGGCCGGGTCGATCCGGTGCTGGCGCAATGGGTGCCCTATGCCCTGTTCCTCGGCCTCGCGCTGTGGCTGTTCCGCGTGCTGGAACGGCCGGGCGGCCAGCCGATCGGCGCGCTCGACCGCTGGTTCGGCAAGATCACTGGCTTCCTCTCCGGCCTCGCCGGCAAGCTGGTGCGGCGCCAGAACTGGGCCGACGACGTGCTGTCGGCCGGGTAAGCGCGCATGGCCCTCTTCCCGTCCAAGACGATCGCCTGGTACACGGCGCGCATGTTCCTCATCCGCGTGGCGGCCTTCATCATCGGCCTCACCGTGATCCTGCAATCGCTCGACCTCTTGTCGGAATCGGGCAAGGTGCTGGCGGCGCCGGGCAATACCGAGGCAGACCTGTGGGTCTATATCAGCCTGCGCGCGCCGCAGATCATCCAGCTGTTCCTGCCGTTTTCGGTGTTGCTGGCGACGCTGGTGACACTGGCGACGCTGAACCAGAACAGCGAGGTGGTGATCTTCAAGGGCGCTGGCCTTTCCGCACACCATATCCTCGCCCCGCTGATGGTGGCCGCACTCGGCGTGGCGGCGGCCAATTTCGTCTGGAACGAACGCATTGCCACCCGTGCCAGCGCCGCACTGAAGGCCTGGCAGGAGCAGGACTATCGAAAGCTGCCCAAGGCGGCGGCCAAATCCACCCAGAGCTGGGTGCGCGGCGGCGATGACCTGTTCCTGGCCGATGCCGTCGCCGGCCATGGCAACGGCACACGACTGACCGGCGTCACCATCTATGACCGGCGCGACAATCGCCTGATGCAGGTGGTGATGGCCGACAGCGCGACCCCGGTGCAGGGCGGCTGGAAGCTGGACAAGGTGCGGCTGTTCGACGTGGCCAGCGGCGGCATGGAAACCCGGCCGGCGCTGGATTTCGCCACCGACGTGGTGCCGCGCCAGTTCAACACCAGCAGCATCAACCCCAATTTCGTCGCGCTGTGGGATTTGTGGCCGCAGATCGGCGAACAACGCGCCGCCGGCAAGCCGACTGACGTGCTGGAGGCCGCCGCCTGGCACAAGATTTCGGGGCCGCTGTCGGCTGTGCTGATGCCGCTGCTCGGCGCCGTCGCCGCCTTTGGCCTGGCCCGCTCCGGCCGGCTGTTCGTGCGCGCGGTGATCGGCATGGCGCTGGGCTTCGCCTTCTTCGTGGCCGACAATTTCATGCTGGCGATGGGCAATTTCGGCACGGTGCCGCCGCTGATGGCGGCCTGGGCGCCGTTCCTTCTGTTCCTGCTGATCGGCGAGGCGGTGCTGATCCGCACCGAAGAGTGACCGCCGCCATTTTGCCGTGATTGCTCCGTATCAGCAGCGGCGATGAGCATGATCACCCTCAAGCGCGTTGAATCCGCCGCCGACCGCACGGCCTTCGTCGATCTGCCGTGGCGACTTTACGCCAATGATCCTCACTGGGTCCCCCCGCTGAAGAGCGAAGTGCACGGCCTGATTGGCGGCCTCAAGTCCAACCCCTGGTTCGGCCATGCCGAAGCCGCCTTCTGGCTGGCGTTGAAGGATGGCCAGGTTGTCGGCCGCATTTCGGCGCAAGTCGATCAGCTTGTGATTGCCGAAGGCGCGCCGGGGATGGGACCCGGCACCGGCCATTGGGGCATGTTCGAATGCATCGATGATCAGGCTGTCGCCGACGCGCTGTTGCAGACCGCGGAAGACTGGCTGAAGGCCAAGGGCATGACCCGCGCCATGGGGCCATTCAGCCTCTCCATCTGGGACGAGCCGGGCCTGCTCGTGCAGGGCTTCGAAGGCCCACCCACCGTGATGATGGGCCACCACCTGCCGTACTATGAGCGGCTGATCACCGCGCGCGGCTACCAGGGCGTCAAGGACATGCACGCCTGGTCGCTGCCCATCGCCCAGCCCTTCCCGGAGATGGTGCAGCGCATCGTCGCCTTTTCCGAACGCAACGCCAAGCTGGTGACGCGGCCGGTGAACAAGGCCAAGTTCGACCAGGAAGCCGCGCTGATCCTCGACATCCTCAACGATGCCTGGGCCGACAATTGGGGCTTCGTGCCGCTGACGCCGCTCGAGATCGCCTATGTCGGCAAGAAACTGAAACCGATCATCTTTGATAATCTGGTCCGCATCGCCGAATATGAAGGCGAGCCCGTCGGCTTCATGATCACCCTGCCCGACATCAACGAGCTGACCCGCGATCTGAACGGCCGCCTGTTCCCCTTCGGCTGGGCGAAATTGCTCTGGCGCCTGCGCGCACCCCGCGTGAAGCGCATGCGCGTGCCGCTGATGGGCATCCGCAAGACCCTGCAAGGCCACCGCGTCGCCAGCCTGATGGCCTTCCAGATGATCGAATATATCCGCCGCGCATCGGTCGAGGAGTTCGGCGCGTCGGAAGGCGAGATCGGCTGGATCCTCGACGACAATGGCCCGATGCGCTCCATCGCCGACGCCATCGACAGCCATGTGACGCGGACGTACCGGGTGTTTGAGCGGGCGCTGTAACGCCCTCCACACCCGCCTATGGCGACATTGCGGGCGACAGGCGTTGCTGCCATCCTTGGCTCATGGTCAGCGAACGAGAGAAGATGCGCCGAGCTGCCGCACGGCGGGTGATCGCTGATCAGCGCAAGCCACAGCCGCTTTCACTGCCGCGCGGCCCAGAGAACCTTGTGGCGCATGCGTGCTTCACTTGCCGCACGTCTTGGAAAGTCCGGCCGGAGACGGCTGCGGTTTGCCCGCAATGCAGAACACTGCTCCATGAGATGGGCAGAGCCTTCAAGGCACCCCGGAAATCAGATGCGCAGCAGTGGAAGAAGGTGGAGCTGTTGTGGCGCGCCGGATTTCGGTTCGTGCAATTCCCGTCGGCTTCGGTCGAACGCTTCCCGGATCATCTCAGGGAGGTCGAGGACTTCATCCGACGCAACCCCAACCATCCATTGCGGCTTGTCCGATAGCTGTAACGAAAAAGGGGAGCGGTCGCCCGCTCCCCGTCTTCGTTCCCGGTAAACCCTGCGCTTACTTCGCCGGGATCAGCTTCACACCCGTGTAGCGCGCCGGCGTGTTGCCGCGCTGGACCAGCATCAGCACCGTGTCCTTGCCGGCCTTGCGTTCGGCGTCCACGGCGGCGGCGGCTTCGGCCGGGGTGGTCACCGGCTTCTGGCCGATCTTCAGGATGATGTCACCGCGCTGCAGGCCCTTGGTCGCCGCATCCGACGAAGCGTTGATGCCGGCGATCACCACGCCCTGCACCTTGCCATCCAGTTGAAGCTGCTGGCGCAGCACCGGGGTCAGCGGCTGCAGGGTGATGCCCAGGCTGGCCTTGGCGGCTTCCACGGCGGGGGACTTGCCGGCGTCATCATCGGCCGGCGTGTCATCATCGTCACCGGGCAGGCCGGCGCGGGCGGCGACCACGTTCTCGGCCGGGCGCTGGGCGATGATGGCGTTCAGCTTCATGCGCTTGCCGTCGCGGATCAGCTCGACCGGCACGGTGGTGCCGATCGGCGTGGTGGCAATCAGGTAAGACAGGCTGTTGTCATAATCCACTTCGCGGCCACCCACGGTCAGGATCACGTCACCCTGGCGGATGCCGGCGCGCGCGGCCGGGCCATTGGCCTCCACGCTGGCGACGATCTCACCCTTGTCCTTGGGCAGGCCCAGGCCCGCGGCGATATCGGAAGACAGGCGCTGGATGGCGACCCCCAGATAGCCGCGCTTCACCGTGCCGCTGGCGCGCAGCTGGTCCACGACCGGCTTGGCCAGCTCGGCGGGAATGGCAAAGCCCAGGCCAACGTTGCCGCCGGTGGGCGAGAAGATCGCCGTGTTGATGCCGATCACATTGCCATTCAGATCGAACAGCGGTCCACCGGAGTTGCCCTGGTTGATGGAGGCATCGGTCTGGATATAGCGATCATACTGGCCCGAACCGATGTCGCGGTGCAGGGCCGAAACGATGCCGGCTGTCACCGTGCCGCCCAGGCCGAACGGGTTGCCGATGGCAATCGCCCAGTCACCCACGCGCGCGGCCTGGCTGTTGCCGAACTGCACGAAGGGCAGGCCGGTGGCTTCGATCTTCAGCACGGCCAGATCGGTGAGCGGGTCGCGGCCGACCACGCGCGCCTTGTATTCGCGCCGGTCCGACAGGGTGACGGTGATCGATTCCACCGGCTGGTTGCGGCCTTCGCCGGCCGAAATCACGTGGTTGTTGGTGACGATATAGCCATCGGGCGCGATGATGAAGCCGGAGCCGAGGCTGGTCGCCTCGCGCGTGACCGGCTCGCCGCCTTCCTGCTGTTCCTGGAAGCGCTTGAAGAATTCTTCCAGCGGGTTGCCGCCGGGCTGGCCGGGGAAGCGGCGCATGCGGCCGATTTCCACCTTCTGCGTGGTCGAAACGTTCACCACCGCCGGGGCCAGGCGGGCGGTGAGATCGGCAAAGCTGCGCGGCGCGCCGCCGGGCGGCATGATCGCCACGGCCGGGGCGACGGCATTCTGCGCCGGCTGCGGCGCGGGGGC
>NZ_WNJP01000123.1 GCF_009733735.1 Sandarakinorhabdus oryzae
AGCCCCGCGAGGCGCGGCTCCAGCGCGTGCCCCGCCTCGAAGCCGATGAAGCCACCCCAGGGGCCTGGCTCGGCCAGGCGCGCCAGTGCCGGGGCCACGTCGGCCGGCTGCCAGGCCATCACGGCCTCCTGAAGGCCCGAGAACAGTCGCATCCGGCCACTCTTGGCGTCATCGAGCAACAGGAAGGGCCGGGCAGGATCAAGCACGCGGGCGGCATAGCGCCCCACGGCGGCTGAGGGCAACTAGCCCCCCATGCGGCGGATATGATGGCGCAAACGGTCCACCAGCCGGTCGTGCGGGTCCCAGCCGAGCACGTCCATCGGATTGTCCACGAACGGCGACAGGCCGTTGATGTCGTGAAAGCGCGGCGTGCCGCATTGATCGTCAATCATGTATTCGATACCGCAGGCTTCCATGCCAGCTTCGCGCGCCAGCATTTCGGCAGCGGAGATCAGATTGGGCGGCGGTTCGGCGCGGCGGCGACGGCGGGTGGCGAGGCGCTGGACCAGTTCATCACTGGACGACACCACCAGGGCTTCGTCCATCGCCGTCACGTCGATCCCATAAAGATAGCGGCCACCCAGCAATTCGATGCGGGTGACATGGCCGCCGCGCGCCCGCACCAGCGCCTGCACCAGCCAGACGCCATTGGCCGACGGCGGCAGGCGCCCGGCGTCGGCGGCGGCGGCCAGTTCCTCGCGGCTGTCAAAACCGGCCAGTGCCGATCCGGCACCACCGACATCGGCCTTGACCACCAGCGGAAAGCCGATCGCTTCCGATGCCGCCAGCAGCGCTGCCGTATCGTGCACCACGCGCGTTGCCGGTGCCGCCAGGCCCAGCCGGTTGATCAGCGCCAGTTGCCGGGCCTTGCTGGCGTCGATGGCCATGGAATCAGCGCCGTTCAGCACCAGCGCGCCCTGCCCTGCCCAGTGATCGAGCAGCGCCATCGCATAATAGACCGGGTGCTGCTGGCCGGCCCGGGCCGAGCTCATCGCCACCCGGTTGAAGATCACCGGTGCCGGCGGCTGGCCCCCGATAGGATCAAAGCCATGCCCGGCGGTGTTGACCGGGAGATAATCGATGCCAGCGCGTTCAAGAGCCGAAAACAGCGGCTGAAACCTGTGCCCATGATCATAGACGATCGCCAATTGATGCATGCGTTTCCCCGGCCCGTCCCAATCTGAGCCAAGCCAACCTAACATCACTTTGCACTGCAGCAAAAGCCCCCATCCGGGGCATTACCTAATAGGGTAAGCCCTTATTCTCGCGACGTAACC
This sequence comes from Sandarakinorhabdus oryzae, assembly GCF_009733735.1. GTDB lineage: Bacteria > Pseudomonadota > Alphaproteobacteria > Sphingomonadales > Sphingomonadaceae > Sandarakinorhabdus > Sandarakinorhabdus oryzae. The sequence goes on from NZ_WNJP01000123.1 coordinate 1,278, forward strand.
AGTCGCGCCAAACAGCCCCCTAGCGAAATGAACAATGAGGGGGCGAAACATGCCTGCAACCCTGGCCAAATCCGGCGGACTGCTGGTTGCCATGGTCATCGCGCTGATGGCGATGGCACAGGCGCAGGATAGCGGCTTTGCCATTCACATGGCCATCATGGCGCTGGCCGCGCTGATCGCGGCGGGTGTCGTGATCGCCACAGGCAGCACGGGCGAAGCGCCAGCGCGTGACGAGAGCCGCTATGACGATGCGCCGGTGCGCTGGGGTGTGATCGCCACCACCTTCTGGGGCGTCGTGGGTCTGCTGGCCGGGCTGTTCATCGCCCTGCAACTGGCCTGGCCGGTGCTCAACTTCGGCTTTGAATACACCACATTCGGGCGGCTGCGGCCGCTGCACACCTCGGCGGTGATCTTCGCCTTTGGCGGCAATGCGCTCATTTGCACCAGCTTCTTCGTGGTGCAGCGCACCTGCCGCGCCCGCCTCGCCTTTCCCAGCCTCGCCCGCTTCGTGTTCTGGGGCTATCAATTGTTCATCGTGCTGGCCGCCACCGGTTACGTGATGGGCATCACCGAGGGGCGCGAATATGCCGAGCCGGAATGGTATGTCGATCTGTGGCTGACCATCGTCTGGGTCGCCTATCTGATCGTGTTCGGCGGCACCATCATCAAGCGGCGCGAACCGCATATCTATGTCGCCAACTGGTTCTATCTCGCCTTCATCATCACCGTGGCCATGCTGCACCTGGTCAACAACCTGTCGCTGCCGGTCAGCTGGGTGGGCTCCAAGAGCTATTCGGCCTTTGCCGGGGTGCAGGATGCGCTGACCCAGTGGTGGTATGGCCACAACGCCGTCGGCTTCTTCCTCACCGCCGGCTTCCTCGCCATGATGTATTACTTCGTGCCCAAGCAGGCGGAGCGGCCGGTCTATAGCTATCGCCTGTCGATCATCCACTTCTGGTCGCTGATCTTCCTCTACATCTGGGCCGGTCCGCACCACCTGCATTACACCGCCTTGCCCGATTGGGCGCAGAGCCTGGGCATGGTGTTCTCGGTGATGCTGTGGATGCCGTCGTGGGGCGGCATGATCAACGGCCTGATGACGCTGAACGGCGCCTGGGAGAAGATCCGCACCGATCCGATCATCCGCATGATGGTGCTGGCGCTCGCCTTCTACGGCATGAGCACCTTCGAAGGGCCGATGATGTCGATCAAGTCGGTCAACTCGCTGTCGCACTATACCGACTGGACGATCGGCCATGTGCATTCGGGGGCGCTCGGCTGGAACGGCATGATCACCTTTGCCTGCATGTATTATCTGGCGCCGCGCCTGTGGCACCGCCAGCGCCTGTACAGCCTGCGCCTGATCAATGCCCACTTCTGGCTCGCGACTGCCGGCATCGTCTTCTACACCGCCTCGATGTGGGTGGCCGGCCTTACCCAGGGCCTGATGTGGCGCGAATATGGCGCCGATGGCTATCTGGTGAACAGCTTTGCCGAAACCATCGCGGCGATCCACCCGATGTATCTGCTGCGCGCTTTCGGTGGCCTGCTCTACCTGTCGGGCGCACTGATCTTCGCCTTCAACATCGCGATGACCATCGCCGGCCGCCTGCGCCAGGAAGCAGCGATGACCGAGACCCCCTATTACCCCGCTGCCGACCGGCCACTGCCGATGCCGGGCAGCCTGCAACCGGCCGAATGAGGGAGCGCAACCATGGCCTCAACGCCTGAACCGGCCCCCACGGAGGGCTTTTCCCACCGCACGCTGGAGCGCAACATCACGCTGCTCGGCCTCTTCTCCCTCGTCGCCGTCGCCATCGGCGGCATCGTCGAGATCGCGCCCTTGTTCTGGGTCGATTCCACCGTGGAAAAGGTGGAGGGCATGCGCCCCTACACCCCGCTCGAACTGGCCGGCCGCAACATCTACATCCGCGAAGGCTGCTATGTCTGCCACAGCCAGATGGTGCGCCCGTTCAAGGACGAGGTGGAGCGCTATGGCCATTACAGCCTGGCCGCCGAGAGCATGTATGATCACCCCTTCCAGTGGGGATCGAAACGCACCGGCCCCGATCTGGCCCGCGTTGGCGGCCGCTATTCCGACAAGTGGCACCATGATCACCTCGTCGATCCGCGCAGCGTCGTGCCGGAATCGATCATGCCGCCTTATGCCTTCCTCGCCGAAAAGCCGCTGAACGCCGGCGACATGCGGGCGCACCTGAAGGCGCTGAAGGCCGTCGGTGTGCCCTATAGCGAGGCCGACATCGCCAAGGCCAATGACGACCTGAAACTGCAGGCGACGCCTGATGCCGACGCCAGCGATCTTGCCGCCCGCTATCCCAAGGCGCAGGCGCGGGATTTCGACGGCAACCCCGGCCAAGTGACCGAGATGGATGCGCTGGTCGCCTATCTGCAGATGCTCGGCACCCTGGTCGATCTCAAGGCCGCCGAGGCCCAGGAGCAGCCGAAATGAGCGATTACAACAGCCTGCGCCACCTGGCCGACAGCTGGGGCCTGTTGGCGATGACCCTGTTGTTTCTCGGCCTCGTGCTGTGGGCGCTGCGCCCGCAGGCCAAGACGCTGCACGACGATGCCGCCCGCATGATCTTCAGGCCAGAAAACCCCGGGAGTAATCATGATGACTGATCACAAGCCCGGCGTGGACGAAGCCACCGGCACCAGCTTCGTTGGCCATGAATGGGACGGCATCCAGGAACTGGACACGCCGCTGCCGCGCTGGTGGGTGTATATCTTCGCCGCCACCGTGGTGTTCGCCGCTGGCTATGTGGTCGCCTATCCGGCGGCGCCCGATACCGACGGCCTGACCGGCTGGAGCAGCCACCGCCAGCTCGCCGAGACGCTGACCGCCGAAGCCGCCGCCCGCGCGCCGCGCCTCAACGCCATTGCCGCCACCCCGATCGAACAACTGCCGGCCAATCCCGCGCTGATGCGCAGCGCAATCGAGGGCGGCCGCGCCGCCTTCAAGGTCAATTGCGTGCAGTGCCACGGCGCCGGCGCGGCCGGATCCAAGGGCTATCCCAATCTCAACGATGATGACTGGCTGTGGGGCGGCGACATCGCGTCGATCCACACCACCATCAGCAAGGGCGTGCGCAACCCGGATGTGGACGACACCCGCTTCAGCCAGATGCCGGCATTTGCCGACATCCTGTCCAAGGGGCAGATCCAGCAACTGGTCAGCCACGTGCGGGCCATTTCCGGCCAGGGCAAGCCATCGCCGGCCGGCGCGGCGCTGTTTGCCGAAAACTGCGCCAGCTGCCACGGGCCCGATGGCAAGGGCATGCGCGAACAGGGCGCGCCCAATCTCACCGACGGCATCTGGCTCTATGGCGGTGACCGCGCGACGTTGACCGAAACCATTGCCAAGGCCCGTTACGGGGTGATGCCGCACTGGGCCGGGCGGCTCGATCCGGTCACCATCAAGATGCTGGCAGCCTATGTCCATTCGCTGGGCGGCGGCGAGGCCAACCCGCCACCGCCGCCGATTGCAACAGCCGGTGGAGCCAATGTCGGCCCTTGATCTCATCAATCCGTCGAGCGGCCTGTATCGCAAGCGCGAGCCGGTGTTTCCGCGCGTTGTGAACGGTCGCTTCCGTCGCCTGAAATGGGCGGTGATGGCGCTGTGCCTGGCGGTCTATTACATCACGCCCTGGCTGCGCTGGGATCGCGGACCCTGGGCCCCTGATCAGGCGGTGCTGGTCGATCTGGCTGGCCGCCGCTTCTTCATGTTCGATATCGAGATCTGGCCGCAGGAATTTTATTTCGTTGCCGGATTGCTGATCATGGCCGGCATCGGGCTCTTTCTGGTCACTTCCGCCGTCGGCCGCGCCTGGTGCGGCTATGCCTGCCCGCAAACAGTGTGGACCGATCTTTTTCAGCATGTCGAGCGCTGGATTGATGGCGACCGCAACGCCCAGCTGAGATTGAACGCCGCGCCCTGGGGCGCCGCCAAGCTGGGCCGGCGGCTGAGCAAGTGGAGCCTCTGGCTGCTGATCGCGATGGCGACCGGCGGCGCCTGGATCTTCTATTTCGCCGACGCGCCCACGCTGGCGCGGCAATTCCTCACCGGCACCGCGCCCTTCGTGGCCTATGCCACCGTCGCCGTGCTCAGCTTCACAACCTTCACGCTGGGCGGGCTGATGCGCGAGCAGGTCTGCATCTACATGTGCCCATGGCCGCGCATCCAGACGGCGATGCTGGACGAGAAATCGCTGATCGTCACCTATCGCGACTGGCGCGGCGAACCGCGCACGCAGGGTGTGAAGAAAGCGGCAGCCAGCGGCGAAAAGATGGGCGACTGTATCGATTGCAGTGCCTGCGTGTCGGTGTGTCCGACCGGGGTGGACATCCGCAACGGGCCGCAACTGGGCTGCATCAATTGCGCGCTGTGCATCGACGCCTGCGACGAGGTGATGGCCAAACTGAACCGCCCGCGCGGCCTGATCGACTATCTCAACCTCGATGACCAGAAACGCGAGCGCGCCGGTGGCCAGGCGACGCCCGTGCTGAAGACCCTGCTGCGCCCGCGCACCCTGGTCTATTTCGGCATCTGGGCCAGCATCGGCCTCGCCATGCTGTTCACCCTGGGCGAGCGCACGCGCCTTGCCATCGACAGCGCGCAGGACCGCAATCCCATGGTCGTCACCCTGTCGGACGGGCAGGTGCGCAACGGCTGGACGATCAAGCTCCGCAACATGGAAAGCCGGCCGCGGCGTGTGGCGCTGGTGATGAGCGGCTTGCCCGCCGGCAGCCTGTGGACCGACGCCATGGACCGCCGCGACGCCGCGCGCAGCGTGAACCTGCAACTGGCGCCCGATGCCACCACCAGATTGCATCTCTACGTCGCCGCACCCGCCGGCCAGGCCGGCGAAACCGGCTTCACGCTGGTTGCCCGGCCGCTCGATGCCGCACGCGGCACCAGGGACGCGCGTGAAGCCGCCCGCACCCTCAAGTTCGTGCGCCAGTGAAGGAGAGGCCGAGATGAGCGCCAGCAAAGCCACCGCCCGATTCTCCGGACGCGCCTTTCTGGCCGTGATGGTCGGCTTCTTCGGCGTGGTGATCGCGGTCAACATCACCATGGCACGCCTGGCGAGTTCCACCTTTGGCGGGACCGTGGTCGACAACTCCTATGTCGCCAGCCAGGCGTTCAATGGCTGGCTGGCACAGGCCCGCGCGCAGGACCGGCTGGGCTGGGCCACGCCGGTCGCGCTGGATGCCGCCCGCCATGTGGTGATCATCGTGCCGGGTGTCAGCTTTGTGGCACAGGGCACGGCCCATCACCCGCTGGGCCGCGCGCCGGATGTGCCGCTGGCCTTCGCTGCCGATGGTGCCGGCAAGCTCGTTTCGACCACCCCGCTGCCGGCTGGGCGTTGGCAGGTGCGGCTGCAGATCCGCAGCGGTCATAACATCAAGAATGTGCTGGACGTGCTGGCGTGAACAGGCCCGCGCCTCGCCCCGTCGGCTCGGCGCTGGCGGTATCGCGCTTTGCCGTGCCGGGGATGCGCTGTGCCGGCTGCATTTCAAAGCTGGAACAGGGCCTCGCCGCTGTGCCCGGCGTGGCTGCGGCGCGGGTGAATTTCACCGCAAAGCAGGTCTTGGTCAGCCATGATGCAGCATTGACAGACCCGGCGCTGGTCAGCGCCATCGCCGGCCTCGGCTTCGAGGCCAGCCCGATCAGCAACGCGTTGGCCGGTCCGGACGGCGAGGCGCGGTCACTGGTCAAGGCGCTGGCAGTGGCCGGCTTTGCCGCGATGAACATCATGCTGCTGTCGGTCTCGGTCTGGTCCGGCGCCGGCGGGTTGACCCGCGATCTGTTCCACTGGCTCTCCGCCCTCATCGCCCTGCCGACCGTCGCCTATGCCGGCCAGCCTTTCTTCCGCTCGGCCTGGGCCGCGCTCAAGGCCCGCCGCACCAACATGGACGTGCCGATCTCCATAGGCGTCATCCTCGCCACCGCCCTGTCGCTGTTTGAAACCATCACCCACGGCGCCCACGCCTATTTCGACAGTGCCGTGATGCTGCTGTTCTTCCTCCTCGGCGGACGCTGGCTCGATGCGGTGATGCGCGACCGCGCCCGCGACGGCGTGAGCGCGCTCTTGAAACACATGGCCGCGGGCGCGCTGGTGATCGGCGACAACGGCCACAGCAACTGGCTGGCCGCCAGCGCCCTCCGCCCCGGCATGACCATGTTGGTGGCGAGCGGCGAGCGCCTGGCCGCCGATGGCATCATCAGCCGCGGCCGCAGCCATTTCGACCAGTCGCTGATCACCGGCGAGGCCATGCCGGGCACCGCCGGCATCGGCGACCCGGTGCTGGCCGGCACGCTCAACTGCGGCGACGCGGTGGAGGTGCGCGTGACCGCCGCCGGGCCCGACACCAGCATCGCCGATATCGCCCGGCTGATGCAGGATGCCGCGCAGGGCCGCTCGCACTATGTCCGCATCGCCGACAAGGCGGCGCGCCTCTATGCGCCGGCCGTCCACACGCTGGCCTTGCTGTCGTTTCTCGGCTGGATGCTGGCCGGCGCGAGCTGGCACGAAAGCCTGCTCATTGCCGTGGCCGTGCTCATCATCACCTGCCCCTGCGCGCTTGGCCTCGCCGTCCCCGCCGCCCAGATCGTCACCACCGGCGCGCTGATGAAGGCCGGCGTGCTGGTGAAGGACGGCAGTGCATTGGAGCGCCTCGCCGAAGCCGATGCGGCCGTATTCGACAAGACCGGCACGCTCACGCTCGGCACCCCTGCCCCGGTTGACCTGTCGACGCTGTCGCCCACCCAGGCCGGCATCGCGCTGGCCCTGGCCCAGTGCAGCCGTCACCCGTTGTCGGAAGCGCTGCGGGCGGCCCTGGTCGCTGCCGGCACAGACCCAGTGCCGGTCAGCGCAGTGAGCGAGACACCGGGCGAAGGCCTTTCCGGCCAGTGGCACGGCACGCCGGTGCGGCTCGGCCGCCCGGCCACGACTGCCGGCACCGAGATGGCCGCCGCGCTCGGCATTGGCGATGCGCCCGAAATCCTGATCCGCTTTGCCGATCCACTGCGCCCGGCGGCTGCCGCCACCATCGCCGAACTGGCAGCGCTTGGCCTGCCGGCCCACATCCTGTCCGGCGATCGGCCCGGCCCGGTTGCCGCCGTGGCGCAGGCCCTCGGCATCCCCGGCACGGGCGGCCTCGATCCGGCGGAAAAGCTCGCCGCGATCACGGCG
>NZ_WNJP01000124.1 GCF_009733735.1 Sandarakinorhabdus oryzae
GTGATGCCAGCCGGCCCGCCAGCGCCCGCCCGCACCGCGCCGCCCAAACCGGCCGCGACCCTGCCCGCACCGGCGGCGGTGAAGCCGGCGCCCGTGAAGCCGCCGGTCACCGCACCGGCAGCACCGGCCCCCAAAACGCCACCCGCGGCCACCGCCGCGGCAAAACCGGCCACCGCGCCGGCCAAAACGGCCAGCGGACTGGTGCAGATCGGCGCCTTTTCGAGCGAGGCCAAGGCCGAAGAGGAGTGGGCCCGGGTGTCGGGCAAGGGCAAGCTGTCGGGCAAGCAGATCCAGAAACTCACTTCGTCCAGCGGCAAGACGCTGTGGCGGGTGCGCGGGCAGGCGGCCGATGTGGACGCGGCCTGCAAGGCGATCCTGGCCGCCGGTGGCGCCTGCGAAGCGGTGCGGAAATGATGCAGCCGCTCTTCCTCGGGCTGGCCGGCCTGGCGCTCAACGACGAGGAGCGCGCACTGTTCCGCGCCGCCAACCCGGCCGGCTATATCCTGTTCAAAAGAAACGTCGATTCGCCCGGCCAGGTGCGCGCGCTGACCCAAAGCCTGCGCGATCTGGCGGGCCGCGACGTGCCCATATTGATCGATCAGGAAGGTGGCCGCGTCGCCCGGCTGCGGCCGCCCCACTGGCCCGAATTCCCGACCGGCGAACGCTTCGGGCACCTGTATGACAAGGCACCGATCACCGCGATCGAGGCCTGCCGGCTGAACGCACTGGCGCTGGCGGCGCTGCTGAAGGATCTCGGCATCAATGTCGATTGCCTGCCATTGCTCGACGTGCGCGACACGCAAGGCCATGATATCATTGGCGATCGTGCCTTCGGCACCGAACCGATGGTGGTCTCGGCGCTGGGCAAGGCGGTGCTCGATGGCTTCAAGGCCGGCGGCATCTGCGGCGTCATCAAGCATATCCCCGGCCACGGCCGTGCCCGGGCGGACAGCCATCTCGAACTGCCGGTCGTCACCGCCAGCCGCGATGAACTGGAACGCGATTTCGAACCCTTCCGTCGCCTCGCCAATGCGCCGATGGCGATGACCGCCCACATCACCTACACCGCACTCGACGCCCGGCGCTGCGCCACGCTGTCGCCGGATATCATTGATTTCATTCGCCATGATATCGGCTTCGGCGGCCTGTTGATGTCCGATGATCTCGGCATGCACGCGCTCGGCAACCCGCAGTCGGGCGGTCATCCGCCCGGCAGCAATGCGCTGGCCGATTTCGGCGCCCGCGCGCTCGCCTGTCTCGATGCCGGCTGCGATATCGCGCTGCACTGCTCGGGCGATTTCAACGAGATGCGTTCGATCGTCGAAGCCGCCCCGGTGATGAGCGAAGCCGCCGCGACCCGCCTCGCCGCCGCCATGGCGTGGATGGGGCCGGGTGACGCCACGCCGGTGGCCGAATGGGCCGCCGCCCGCGACGCTCTGCTGGCGTTGGCGTGAGCGAGGTCGAGGACAGCTTCGACCAGCCGGTGCGGGCTGCACCGGAAACAGCCAAGCTGATCCTGCAACTGGGCAGCTGGGAAGGCCCGCTCGACCTGCTGCTCACCCTGGCACGGGCGCAAAAGGTTGATCTGGCACAGATTTCCATCCTGGCTCTGGTCGATCAATATCTGGACTTCATCCGCGATGCGAAGGCGCTCAGCCTCGAGCTCGCCGCCGATTATCTGGTGATGGCGGCCTGGCTGGCCTATCTCAAATCCCTGCTGCTGCTGCCCAAGGACCCGGAGGCCGAGCCCGATCCGGCCGAGCTGGCGCTGAAGCTGCAGTTCCAGCTGCAGCGGCTGGAGGCCATGCGCGAGGCCGGCCAGAAATTGCTCGCCCGCCCGCAATTGGGCTGGGACATGTTCCGCCGCCCCAACCCGGAAGGCCTCGCCGAAGACCGGCGCTCAACCTACGAATGCAGCTATTACGACCTGCTCTCCGCCTATGGCGCCATCACGGCGCGGCGCTCGCGTTCCGTCCATGTCGTGCGCCGCCGGGCGGTGATGGCGCTGGACGAAGCCATTGAACGGCTTGAACATCTGCTCGGCCGCAGCATCGACTGGACGGAGCTGGTGCGCTTCCTGCCGGCCGATCTGGCCGACGAAGCCTATGCCCGCTCGGTGCTGGCCTCCAGCTTTGTCGCCGCGCTGGAACTCACCCGCCAGGGCAAGGCCACGCTCAGCCAAGGTGCCGCCTTTGCCCCCATCCTGTTGAAGGCCAAGACTGGACCGACGCCATGACCGAGGACTTCGCCCTCTCCCGGGCGCTGGAAGCCATCCTGTTCGCCGCCGAGGCGCCGCTGTCGCTCAGCGAACTCACCCGCCATGTCGGCGAGCGTGGCGACCTGTTGCCCACCCTGCGCGCCCTGGCCGCGTCCTACGAGAACCGCGGCATCAACCTCGTCGAGCGTGGCGGCAAGTGGCAGTTCCAGACCGCGCCGGACCTCGGCCATTATCTGCGCACCAGCCGCGAGACGGTGAAGAAGCTCAGCCGCGCCGCTGTCGAGACGCTGGCGGTGATCGCTTATCACGAGCCGGTGACGCGCCCGGAAATCGAGGAAATCCGTGGGGTTGCGGTGTCAGGCGGCACGATCGACGTGCTGATGGAAGCCGGCTGGGTGCGTCCCGCCGGGCGCCGCGAGACGCCGGGCCGGCCGCTGCAATATGCCACCACGCCGGAGTTTCTGGCCCACTTCAACCTCACCACCCGCCGCGACCTGCCTGGCATGGCCGATCTGAAGGCCGCCGGGCTGCTGGATCGCGAGCCGCCGCGCGAGCTGCCGCTGCCGCTGGGTGGGCGGGAAGAGTAACTCCCCTCCCGCAAGCGGCAGGGGAGCGCGTAAAGCCTTACCGCCTGAACAGCGCCTCGCCCTGCTCCAGCGCGGTGCCCGGCGTCGTCGACACCGGCGTTTCCGGCGCGTGGGCGGCGGCTTCGCGTTCGGCCTGCAGCTGGGTGATCAGCGCCGCGCGGTCGGCTTCCACCTTCTCCATGTCGACACTGGTATCGATGCCGGCCTTCTTGGCGGCGGCGGCGACCAGCGCGTCCATCTCGCGCTGGCTGGTCAGGCCCAGGGTCACCGGGTCACGCGGCTGCAGGTTGGCATAGTTCCAGTGGCTCTTGTCGCGGATGGCGGCAATCGTCGTCTTGGTGGTGCCGATCAGCTTGGAAATCTGGCCGTCGGTGATTTCCGGGTGGTTCTTGATGATCCACAGGATGCCATCCGGTTTGTCCTGACGCTTGGAGACCGGCGTGTAGCGCGGGCCGGAGGTGCGGCGCGCCTGTTCCGGCAGGCGGGCCATCTTCAGCTCGTGGTCCGGATTGGCTTCGCCGGCGGTCAGTTCCTCGCGGGTCAGCTCGCCAGCGCGGATCGGATCACGACCCTTCAGCTTGGTGGCGGCGGTATCATCGGCGATCGCCTGCACTTCCAGCACGTGCAGGCCGCAGAAATCGGCGATCTGCGAAAAGGTGAGCGCGCTGTTGTCCACCAGCCAGGCGGCGGTGGCGTGCGGCATCAGGGGCAGGGACTTGGCGGCCATGATCGTGGCTCCTGTGTTTCAAACATGAAAACAGCCGCCCCTGGGGGGACGGCTGGACGTGAGTGCTTGTAATGGAGCGCCGGCTGTGGCGCAAGGGCGGGCGATGATGCCCACCCCCACCCAGCTGGCCGCGCTTGATGCGGCCGACCCCCTGGCCCATGCCCGCGCCCGTTTCCGGCTGCCGCCGGGCGTCATCTATCTCGATGGCAACTCCTTGGGCCCGCTGCCCGCCGCCCTGCCGGAGCGACTGGCGCAGACGGTGGCGGGCGAGTGGGGCGATGGCCTGATCCGCAGCTGGAACGATGCCGGCTGGATCGATCTGCCGGTCACGCTGGGCGCCGCCATCGCGCCCCTTGTCGGCGCCGAGCCGGCCGCGGTGGTCGCCTGCGATTCGGTCAGCCTCAACCTGTTCAAGCTCGCCAGCGCGGCGCTGGCGCTGCGGCCAGGCCGGCGCACCATTCTGATGGAAGCCAGCGATTTCCCCACCGATGCCTATGTGATGCAGGGACTGGCCCGCCTGGCAGGCGTGACGCTGAAGCGCGTGCCGCGCGCCGAACTCGTCACCGCGCTCGATGCCGACGTGGCGCTGCTGCTGCTCAGCCACGCGCATTATGTGACTGCCGAAGTGCACGACATGGCGGCGATGAGCGCTGCGGCCCACGCCGTCGGAGCGCTCACGCTGTGGGACCTGTCGCACTCGGCCGGCGCACTGGTGGTGCAGCTGGATGCCGATGGCATCGATTTCGCGGTGGGCTGTGGCTACAAGTTTCTGAACGGCGGCCCCGGCGCGCCGGCCTTCGCCTATCTTGCCCGCCGCCACTGGGAGACGGCGCTGCCTGCGCTCACCGGCTGGATGGGCCATGCCGCGCCCTTCGATTTTGCCGCCGATTTTGCGCCCGCTGCCGGCGCACGGCGGCTGCTCACCGGCACCCCGCCAATCCTTGCCATGCGCGCGCTGGAGGCAGGCGTGGCGACGTTTGCCGACATTGATATAGCCCAGGCCGAAGCCAAGTCCCGCCAGCTTGTCGCCCTGTTTGCGGCCGGCGCGGCGACACTGCCGGGTGTCACCGTCGACGCGCCACCACAGGGCCGCCACGGCGCCCATGTCATCATCCGCCATCCTGAAGCCCGCCGCGTGATGACCGCCCTCATCGCCCGCGGCGTCATCGGCGATATGCGCCCGCCCGATGCCATGCGCTTCGGCTTCCCGGCGCTGACCACCCGCTTTGCCGACGTCGGCACGGCATTGGCGGCGCTGCAGGCGGTGCTGGACAGCGGCGAGTGGCAGGAAGAGCGCTTCGCACCACGGGGCATGGTCAGTTAACGAACCCGCGCCCGCGCATGAGCTTCGGCGCGATTGAGCAGCGCGTCGAGATCCTCGGGCGCCACGTCGAAGCTTTCGTGCATCTCGGCCAACGCCCTGTCCACGTCCTCGCGGTGGAACAGCGGCGCCACCGCCGCCGGCGGCCGGTGCGGATAGCTGTGGCCCGACACACGGTGCCAGGCCCAGCCGGCCAGCACCAACGCCAGTGAATTGAGACCGACGGGCAGCAGCGGAAACCACGGCCCGGTCGCCGCCAGCAGCGGCGTGCCGAGCACGGCGGTGAGCGCCACCGCGCCACCGGGCGGATGCAGACAGCGGGCCAGGCTCATCACGATGATGGCGCCGCCCACAGCGATGCCGGCGGCCAGCGCGGGCATCGGCACCAGCGCGGCGGTTGCCATTCCGACGGCGGCCGAGATCATGTTGCCGCCCAGCACCGCCCAAGGCTGCGCCAGCGGGCTGGCCGGCACCGCAAACACCAGCACCGCCGAGGCACCGATGGGCGCCACCAGCAGCAAGGACAGCGCCGCCGGGTGCGGCACCAGGCCAGACGCCAACGCAGCGAGCGCGATACCGAGCATGGCGGCCAGCCCGGCGCGCAACCGGTCCGCCAGCGAGGCACCGGCCAGCCGTGGCATCCAGCGCGGCAGTTCAGCCATCGATGCGGAGCACGATCTTGCCAACATGCGCGCCGGCCTCCATGCGCTGGTGGGCGGCCGCAGCGTCGGCGAGCGGAAAGACCATGTCGGTCACCGGCGTCAGCCGCCCCGCCTCGAACGCCGGCCAGATCACGCCCTCCAGTGTCTCGGCAATCGCCGTCTTGAAGGCGATCGGGCGCGGGCGCAGCATCGATCCGGTCAGCACAAGGCGCTTGCGCATCACCAGCGCCAGGTTCACCTCTGCGGTCGGCCCGCGCTGGAAGGCGATGCTCACATGGCGGGCATCATCGGCCATGCAGGCGATATTCTTCGGCACATAATCACCGCCTACCATGTCGAGCACGATATCGACGCCCTTGCCGCCGGTCAGCGCCAGCACCTCGGCGGAAAAATCCTGGCTGTTGTAATTGATGGCGTGGGCTGCCCCGTGCGCCACCGCCGCCGCGCATTTTTCATCGGTGCCGCACGTCGCAATCGCCGTCAGCCCAACCTCCTTCGCCAGTTGCAGCGCGGTGATGCCGATGCCGCTGGTGCCGCCGTGGATCAGGATCGTCTCACCCGGCCGCGCCCGGCCGCGGTCCATCACGTTGGACCAGACGGTGAACCAGGTTTCCGGCAGGCCGGCCGCATCCGTCATCGCCATGCCGGCAGGCACCGGCAGGCACTGGCCAGCCGGCGCGGTGCAATATTCGGCATAGCCGCCGCCTGCCACCAGCGCGCACACCGCGTCGCCGGGGCGCCAGCGTGTCACCTCAGCACCCACCGCCACCACGGTGCCAGCGATTTCCAGGCCCATGATCGTCGGCGTGCCCGGCGGCATCGGATAGAGGCCCAGCCGCTGCAACACATCCGGCCGGTTCACGCCCGCCGCCGCGACCCTCACCAGCACCTCGCCCGGGCCGGGCTGCGGGACGGGGCGGGAGACGGGTTGCAATACCTCGGGCCCTCCCGGCGCGGCGGGGTCGATGGCGGTCATGGTGGTGGGAATGGTCATGGTTGCGGATATTGACAGGCGGCATGGCCCGGTCAACCGTTGCGCCCATGTTCGATGAAGACCTGCCCAAGAAGAAGAGTGACCTGCTCGCCGATCTGGCCCGGGAGGACCTTGACCGCCTCTCCATCGCCGACCTTGATGAACGCATCACCGCACTGGAGGCCGAACTTGTGCGCACCAGGGCCAAGCGCGACGGCGCCGCCAGTTTCCGTGCCGCCGCCGACAGCCTGTTCAAGAAATGACCACCAGCGCACCTCAGACGTCTCTGGGCACTCATGATTTCGTTGCCGATCCGCGCAACGAGACCATCCTGATCAACGTCAATGGCCAGCTTATCCGCCGCGCCGAGGCGATGGTGAGCGTGTTCGATTCGGGCTTCATGTTGGGCGACGGTGTGTGGGAGGGCCTGCGCGTCCACGCCGGCCGCGTCGCCTTCCTCGATCAGCATCTCGACCGGCTGTGGGAGGGCGCCAAGGCCATTTTCATGGATATCGGCATCAGCCGCGCCGAGATGGAGCAGCGGCTCTATGCCACCATCGACGCCAACGCGATGACCGCCTGCCACATCCGCCTGATGGTCACCCGCGGCCTGCGCTCGACGCCCTATCAGGACCCGCGCGTGGTGGTCTCGCCGGCCACGATCGTCATCATCGCCGAGCACAAGGACCCGCTGCCGAGCACGATCGAGAAGGGCATCCGACTCGCCACCGTCCACGTCCGCCGCGGCCATCCGGATGTGCAGGACCCGAAGTTGAACAGTCATTCAAAACTCAACTGCATCACCGCCTGCATCCAGGCGACGCAGGCCGGGGCGGACGAAGCGCTGATGCTCGATCCGCACGGCTTTGTCGCGACCTGCAACTCCACCCACTTCTTCATCGTGAAGAAGAACCGGCGCGGTGTGCAGGAGGTGTGGACCTCCACCGGCGATTACTGCCTCGCCGGCATTACCCGCGGCAACGTCATCGCCCTCTGCGAGGACAATGGCATTCCCGTCTTCCAGAAGAATTTCTCGCTGACCGACGTCTATTCGGCCAGCGAGGCCTTCGTCACCGGCACCTTTGCCGGGGTGGTGCCTGTCACCAGCATCGACGGCCGCGCGCTGACCGACGCACGCGGGCCGATGGTGGAACGGCTCCAGGGCCTCTATCGCCAGTTGATCGAAACGGACGTGGCGGCACGAGGGCGGCCGTGACCATCCGCATTGCGATGTGGTCGGGACCGCGCAACCTGTCGACAGCGATGATGCGCAGCTTTGGTGCGCGGGCCGACTGCCATGTCAGCGACGAACCCTATTACGGCGCCTATCTCAAGCACACCGGCGACGATCACCCGATGGCGGCCGAGGTCATCGCCGCCATGGACTGTGACTGGCACAGCGTCACCGCTGACCTGTCCGGCCTGTGTGCGCAGCCGGTCTGGTATCAGAAGCACATGGTGCACCACATGGTCGGCCCCGTGCAGTTGGGCGACCTCAAGGGCTTCACCCACGCCTTCCTGATCCGCGCGCCGGAACGGGTGATCGCCTCTTACGCCGAAAAGCGCGAGGTGGTGACGACGGAAGGGCTCGGCTTTGCGAAGCAGCGCGCCTGGTTCGAGGCGGAGGCGGACCGGCTCGGCCACGCCCCGCCGGTGGTCGATTCCGCCGATGTGCTGGCCGATCCGGCCGGCACGCTGTCCCGCCTGTGCACTGCGCTGGGCATCGCCTGGGATGCCGCCATGCTGCACTGGCCGCCCGGCCCACGCGTCACCGACGGCGTGTGGGCGCCGCACTGGTACAACCGCGTGCTGGCCTCGACCGGGTTCGAGGGCCGCGAGG
>NZ_WNJP01000125.1 GCF_009733735.1 Sandarakinorhabdus oryzae
TGCCTGCCTGGCCGCCGCCTATGCCGATCGCCGCGCCGTGCTGCGGGCTGCTGCCGCCCCGGCCCTGCGCCCCTTGCGCTGCGATGGGGTGTGGCGTGGCCGCATGTTGATGGCGAGCGCCGGGCCGGCGATCATGATCCGCGACGGCGACCTGGTGCTGGCCGTGGCCACGCCGCCCGCCAGCGCCTGGACGCCCTGGCTCAGCTGGCGCCAAGCTGGGCGCCGGCTCATCCTGCAACCGAAAGCCGGCCCGGCAATCCGCTGCCGCCTGACCTGATCGCAGGGGCAGACCGATCGAGCCTGTGATTGCAGAGGCCGGGTTCACTGGCTCGAACTCAGCGGCAGCGTGGGTGGGTGCCGATATCGGTGATGCTGTCCGCCCGGCCATTGGCGGTGATCATCTGCAGGCACTGGCGACCGTTCCACCAGATCGTGCCCTTGCTGTTGCCGCTGTCAAAGCCATCGACATTGCGGAAGCCGCGCGCCTGCAGATCGCTTTCGGCACCGGCCGCCTTGGCGCCAACAAGATCGGAGAAGCTGGCACCGCCGCCGCTGCCCCAGCCTGAAGTGCCGGCATTGCCGCGCCAGTTGTTGCCATAGCCGTTGTCGTGATCCAGCTCGGTCTGGCGCTGGTTGACGCCGTTCTGATAGCCCTGGCTGTAGCTGTCGCTGTTGCTGCCATTGCGATAGGCGCCGTTGTGCAGGCCGTCGCGATAACCGCGCTCGTAATCGGCCTCGCGCTGGGCATCGTCATAATGTTGGCCGTTGTCGTGGTGGCCGGACTTGTGGGACAGCAGCAGCGCCGCCAGCGCCGCCACGCCCACGGCCGCGCCCACCTTGGCGCCGGTGTTGTCAGCGCGCTGGTTGCAATCACCATTCGCCGCATCGGTGATGGCAGAGTAGCGCCCGTCGCGCGTGGTCACCATCACGCATTGTTTCTGGCTGGCGCTCCACCAGTAATTGTAGCGGGCGCCGCCGCTGTTGTGGCCGGTGATCTGCACCCAGCCGCGTGATTCCAGGTCGCCTTCGGCGGTGCCGGCGCGCGCACCCACCAGATCGCGCAGATCGCGGGCCTTCGCCGCCGCAGCGACCGGCGCGAGCAGCAGCGACGCTGCGGCCAGAGCAAGGCCGGTGCGGCCGATGATCGATTGTCCCATGCTGTTCATGTGGCTTCCCCTTCTGTCATTTCGCCGGATCGGCCGCCGGTGCCGCCATGCCCGCATTGGCATTGCCTTGCGGGATCGAGATCAACGTGACGCCCAGCGCCTCACCCACCACCTTTACGCCTGGCGCGACAAGCGCGGAGGCGGCGCTGTCGGCAGCGCGGCCGGGGCAACCGACCAGAATGGCGCTGTCGTCGAGATAGTTCACGGTCAGCTCGGATTCGCCCAAGCGGCGGCAGGGATCGCCGGCGTTGGGATAGCCATCGCCAAACGGGCTCAGCGCGGCCGGCCAGGCAAAGGACTCCGTCGCCGGCTCCGTTTGCGGCTCACTGGTCGCATCCTGTGGCGCAGGTGCAGCCGGCTTGCACGCGAACAGAAGCAGCCCCAGCGCCGTTGCAATGAAACGATTGAAATTCACGGCTCATTCCCCCCAGGAACAACACCGATGCTATCCATGCAATGACGATGGTCGAGGGTAATTGACGCCAAGCTTTGGGCAAATCACGCCAGAACTCGTCTGGCCGTGGCCGTTTCTGCGCTATTGGCCGGTCAGGCGTTGTCGAATACGGGCAGGACTGTCACCGAACCACTCCCGGCACTTGCGGCCAAAGCTCGACTGGTCGGAAAAGCCGAGCTGTTCGGCAATGTCGGCCAGGGGCCGGCTCGATCCCGCCAGCAACTGATGCGCGCGGGACCGCCGCTCCTGCTCCACCATCTGGTGATGGCTGGTGCCCGCCTCTGCCAGCGCCCGCACCAACGAGCGGACCGACATGCCCAGCGCAATGGCGCTGTCGTCCAGGCCGACAAGCTGGCCGCGATCGATGCGGCTGCCAACATGGCCGCGCACCCGCGCGATCAGCGGCACATCCCGCAACTGGCGCAGATCGGCCTCGCAGCGTGCCAGCCCGTCCTGCCACAAGGCCTCATCCCGATAGGGGCTGGGCCATGACAATGCGGCCAGCGGAAATGCCATGAAGTGGGCCTCACCGCCAACCGTCACGTCGCACCCCAGTTGCGCGGCCAGGTCCGCCGGATCGGAAACGGGCGGTACGGCGAAGTTGATCCGGGCCGCGGCGGTCTTCAGCCCCATGATGGTTTCGACGGTGCGGTGCGTGGAAATCAGCGTGAGCTCGGCGGAGATCGGTTCGAGCCGGCCCATCGGCCCGGCTGGCCAGTAGCGGATATGTGCCTCCTCGCCCACCGTCACCAGTTCGCGCCGCCACCAGGGCAGGGCGGCATTGCCATAGCGGATCGAGAGTTCCAGCGCGTCCCGCAGCGTGGGCGCGAGCGGCAGCGTGAGCATCAGATTGTCGTCGGTGGGAATGCGGGGGCTCCGCGCCAACCGCTTCAGGATGGTCTGGGGCGGCCGGACCTCGATCAGGTTGAAGCTGATGCGGATGATGTCGCGCACCGGCAGGAAGCGCGGCAGCGGGCCGCTGGAGCCGGCCAGCGAAGTGCCAGCCCGCGTGAGATTCGGGTCGCCCACATCGGCTTCATACTGGGCAACCGTGCCGCGCGTGCCCAGGCGGTCGGCGATCGGCCCCAGCGCCTCGATCAGCGCAGCTGCCTCGGTTGCGGCGTCACCGAAATCCGCCACGAACGGCGGCATGGTCGCAAATCGGTTCAGAATCTGGCCCGCTCACAGTGCATGGATGGAACATCCCATCCACTCAGACACTAACTCAAGTTGCGATTGGCGCGAAATGTCCAGTTGCTGGCGTGATATGGACTTACTGTCGCAGTCACGCCGCTTTAGCCGCTGCGGCAGGAGGTGCGCCCGTGGATTTCATCGGCATTATCAGGTCGCTTGAGGAACTTCTTTATGAAGTCATGGGCTGGCTGATCTTTTACCCCCGCACCTTGTGGCGCATCCTGATCCGCCCCGATGCAGCCACGCGCTATTCCGAAGATGAACAGGGAGACAGCCCGGCTGATCGCTATGCGGATTCGCTCAGCCCGCCACTGTTGCTGATGATCACGCTGGTGCTCACCCACGCGCTGGGCATCGGCATCGGCATGGAAGCGCCCAAGGCGAGTGGCGGTCTGGGCGACGCCGTGGTGAAATCGCCCCAGAACCTGCTGATGATGCGGGCCATGATTTTTGCCATCATCCCGCTGGTGATCGCCGGCCTGTCGCTCAACAAACGCGGCATCGCCATCGATCGACAGACGCTGCGCATGCCCTTCTACAGCCAGTGCTTCCTGCTGACCCCCTTTGCCCTGATGCTGCAGGCCGGGCTGCTGTTCTATCGGGTGCCTGCCCTCGGCCCGCCGGCGGCGGTCGGGCTGTGTCTGGCCGGGATTGCCTGGTTCCTGTGGGCGCAGACCCAGTGGGTGGCACGGCGCTTGCAGAAGCGCGCTGCCAGCGCCTTCGGGTGGGCCCTGGTCTTCACCCTGCTGGCGCTGCTGGCCGGCACGGCTGCCGCCCTGCTGATCGCCTTGGCGCTTTGAACCGGCAGGGCCCGGTGGCGGCTGGCGTGATTTGTCCAGTGTTTGGCCGGGTTTGCGCTTGGCAGCCCGATGGCCGGACTGCAGCAATGGCAGGCTGCAGCAGGGAAACGCCACCATGACCGCCAGAGCCAGACTGGGCATCGCCATCGCGGCCGTCGCCGTGTGGGCCGGGATCACGGTCTGGGTTGGCGTCTGGCAGGCCGGGCACGGCGCGCTGGGGGACCTGGTCAGCCGTCAGGTCAACTATGCCTCGCCGCTGGCTGCCCTGTTCCTGCTGCTGGTTTGCCGGGGGCTGCGCTGGAACGATGTCGGCCTGAACGGCCCCCGTCCGGCGGCGTCGGTGTGGCTGCTGTGGCCGATTGCGCTTTATATCGCGGTCTTCGCCGGTGTGGCGTTGTTGACCCAAAAGCCGGCGATGCCGGCCCTCGCCTTCATTGCGATCAACACCGCCTTCGTCGGCCTTTCAGAGGAACTGGCCTTTCGCGGCGTGCTGTGGGGTGCGGCGCGCAAGGCGCTGGCGTTCTGGCCGGGCGTGTTGCTGGTTTCCGCCCTGTTCGGCAGCATCCATCTGCTCAATGTCTTCATCACCGGCCAATTGGGCGATGCGGCCATCCAGGCGCTGAACGCATTCCTGAGCGGCTTTGGCTATCTTGCGCTGCGCGTCCGCACCCGCTCCCTCTTGCCCATGATCGTGGGCCATTGGCTGTGGGATCTCGCCGTGTTCCTCGGCTCGGCGGACCCGAACCGGCATGTCGCCGGCGGCGGCTCGACCAGCCTGCTCTATGCCGCCGCGCTGGTGGCGCCGATCGCCCTTTATGGCCTGTGGCTGCTGCGCAAGCCGGAATATCGTGATGCCGATGACAGCCTGGGCGACGCTTCGGCCAAGCCCTAGCGCGATCGGCGCATCAGCCAGAACAGCAAGGCGGCAGCCAGCGCCACCCCAGCATGGGCGGCCCAGAACAACGGGCCGCCGATCCGTGGCAGCAGGCTGGCCAGGGTCGCCGCGCTCACCGCCCCCAGCAGCAGCACGGCATTGGCACCGGTAATGGCCGTTGCGGTAAAGCCCGCCGGCGCGCGCCGCGCCGCCTCCGCCGCCAGCAGGGGCAGGATCTGCGCCGCGCCGATGTCGTTGAGCAGATGGAACAGCAACAGGCCGGCCAACGGCACATGATCGCCGAACAGAGCCGCCGCTGTTGCCAGCCAGAGGGCAGCGAGGCTGGTGATCAGGGCACCGGCTGCCATCTGCCCCTCGACGGCCGGCAGCGCGCGCCGCACGCGCCAGCGCTGCCAGAACCAGTTGGTGCCGGCCAGCGCTGCAAGGCCGATCAGGGCGTCCCCGGCGATCAGCCACGTCACCGGCATCTGGGTGGCACCGAGTTTCAGATCGGCGTGGCGCGACGCCCAGGGCAGATAGGCATTGAGCAGCTGAAAATTGGCCGTGACCGCCAGGGCCGCCGGGATCGCCAGCAGCAGCGGTCGGGCCAGGCCCTGCCACAGCTGGGGCGGTGGTGGTGCGATCGGCCGCTCGGCTGGCAACAGGCCAAACGCACGCTGGCCGGCAGCGGCGGCCACCAACATCACGAGCCCAGCCAGTGCGAACCCCCAGTGCCAGCCCAGCCGTTCACCCACGGTGCCGATCAGCAGCGGCGCCAGCAGTCCACCGATATTGATGGCGATGTCGAGTAGCCGGAATCCGTCATCGCGGCCAGGATCGTCCGCAGAATAAAGGCTGTCGACGCGGGCCGCCAAGGCCGATTTGAACAGCCCGCTGCCGATCACCAGTGCAGCCAGGCCGGGCAGCAACATCGCCGGCGCGGCCAACAAGAAGTGGCCGAGCAGCAGAGAGCCGGCCCCCACCCGCAGGGCATTGTCCCGGCCCAGCCGCCGGTCGGTCACCACCGCCCCCACCAATGGCGCCGCCTGCAGCAGGGCAGCATTCACCCCCAGCAGGCTTGCAGCCAGCACCGGGCCATCGAGATGCAGGCTCGCCGCCAGGGCCGGCAAGCCCCACACGGCGGCCATGGCGGCTGGCGTTGCCAGTTGTGCGGCCAGATACAGGGCCAGCAGCGTCTGCATGCCAAAGAAGGACAGACGCTCCAGCATTTCCGTTGTCAGCAGGCCGGCCAACCCGGCTGGATGGCGCGCCACGGTCAGCTCAGGCCGTTGCCGGCGATGCTGCGGCGGAACTCTCCCGGCGGCATGCCGAACCAGCGGCGAAAGCTGCGGCCAAAGCTGGACACATCGGGAAAGCCCAGCGCGATGGCCATGTCACCCTGCGTCATCGCCGGATTGTTGATCAGCCGGATCGCCCGCAGCCGGCGTTCCTGATCGACGATCGCCTGGAAACTGGTGCCGGCGTTGGCCAGCAGCCGCGACAGGCTGCGTTCCGACATGGCTTCCGAAACGGCCAGTTGCTTGAAGCGCGGCACACGCTGTTCGCGATCAAGGAAGCCCCCCACCCGTTCCCGGATGCGGGCGACATCGGTTTGCAGGCGCCAGGCGGCCGCGGCGGCCCGCAACCGTTCCTGCACAAGCTGCCACACGCCGGCATCATGCCCCGGGTTGGCGACATCGGCCCAGTGCGCCGGGAAGCGGACACGGTTGATCCCGGCATCCCACGACACCTGCCATGGCCCTGCCAGTGCCGCCGGGTCAGTGCCGGGGCCGGGCCGCCAGGTGGTCTCGATCCGGACCGGGTCCAGCCGCTCATTCACCCCAACCGTCAGCATGCGCACGCACAACAACGCGCCCAAATACCCGGCAAAACCCAGCAGCGGTCCGGCCAGGAAACGGCTGGTCAGGCTGATCGCCCACTCGGCCTCGCCTTCGTCGAGCGTCAATGAGATGTAGGGCGAACTGACCGCGGTGAATTGCGGCAGCAGTCGCGCGAAGTGACCCAGCGAGGGGGCATGGGCGTGGGCCATCAGCGTGATCGGCCCGGTCGCCAGTGCCTGGCCTGCGGCCACGCGCAGCAGCAGAGCATCGGCATGGCCATGATCAATGATGTTGGCCGTGATGATCAGATCGTCGGCCGCGGTGATGGCATCCGGCAAGGGCCTGCCGGGCGGATGGCTGGAGCCGCCGTGAAGCCAGGCCGGCCAACCCAGCCAGTGACCGAACCAGGCCAGCGAACCTGGCGCCGTCTGCGCATTCGCCAGGGGACCAAGCAACTGGATCGCCGTGCGCGCCTGGGCAAACGCCCGGCCCGGAGAACCGGCCTCAGCAGAATCCATGATGCGCAATATCAAGCCCCGGCAATGTGCATATTATCGCTGACAAAGCCGGGCAGGCTGAACAAGGCCGAAGTGCGTTCTGGCGGATTTTGGCGAAAAATTGGCGTGAACTGTCGACGGCTCGGTCTGGACGATCAGGCACGTACCGCGCCAGGCCATAGGCCGGACCCGCTCAATGTGTTCCCGCATCTCCCGATGGCAGCGTGAACGCAACCAACCGCAGGGGCTGGCGATCGAACCAGGCGCCAGACTGCCAATGTCCCCCTGGCCATTTTCAGCCTACGGCGCGTTGGCGGAGAAGGAAGTGGTGCCGCTTGCGTGACTCGAACACGCGACCCCATCATTACGAATGATGTGCTCTACCGGCTGAGCTAAAGCGGCGACCGGGAAGGTTGCGGCGATTATCAGCGGGGGGCGGTGCTGGCAAGGGGGCAGCGCCATAATTCGGGCCATGCCGGCTCAAGGGCCGGACGCTGCCGCCGTTATCGCCAGCATGAGCCAGAATCGCCCCGGCCCCGCCCTATCGCCATCGGCTTTGGCCGCGCCTGAACTGGACAGCACGGGCGGCGGATCGGCAGGGCCAGTGCGGCCGGGGCCGTTGCGAGTGGACCAGGTGCCGCGCAGTGTGGTGGTGGAGCGGCGGCTGACCAGCCGGGCGCTGGCGGCCTGGCAGACCGCACCAGAGGATGGCATCGCGCCGGCGCTGGCGCCCTTCTTCGATCACAGCATCATCGTGCGCGATCCCGCCGGCCGGGCCATCATCGACAGCGTGGGCGGGCCGGTTTCGGCGCGCTTTGGCCTGGTGGCGGGCGTGCCGCTGCTGCGCGATCCCGGCTTGTCAGACGAACTGGTGGCGGCGTGTGAACTGGTGGCGCTGCAGCCAATGCCGATCCCGTTCGAAGCCAGCGTCAACGATCCGATGGGTGCCCAGATGCTGGTGCGCGGCCTGGCGCTGCCGCTGCCGGAGGACGATGACCCGGCCGCCCTGGTGCAGATCGTGCTGAGTTGGCGGGAAATATTGTCGAAGAGCGCCGCGCGACGGCTGCGCGCCGAACTGGCCAGCGCCTTTGCCGACGTGCCGCGATTGCCGCCGATCACCGAGCCCTTCCCGCGCCGCCCCGGCGCCGGCCGCTTCGCCGGACCGTCCGCTGTGCTTCGACGCACAAATAATGAAGAGTGAGCGTTGAATCACACTTTTCTTTCGCGGCCGCCGGGCGCATAAGCTGCGGCAAAAATGTCGCGGGAGCGATTGACGTGTCTGCATCGACCCGGCCCGGCCCCAGCGCTGCGGCTTCTGATTCCACCAGCGCCGGCCCCCACGCGGAGGCGCTGGCCGGCTGCCTGTTTGCCCGTGCCCTGCCCGGCGAGATCGAGGGGCTGGACGACGCTGCCCGCGCTGCCGTGGGCGCCTTCGTGGCCCAGGCCGCCA
>NZ_WNJP01000126.1 GCF_009733735.1 Sandarakinorhabdus oryzae
GGCAGCCGCGCCACCAGCGCGGCACAGCGGGCCAAGCCGGGCAATCGCGCGTGCGGAATGGCCGCGCCGCCGCCAAAGCCGGTCGGCCCCAGCGCCTCGCGGGTGCGCAGTCGTTCCTGGATCAGCAGGGCCGATTGATCCACCAAGGGGGCCGCATGGCGGGCAAGCGCCAGCAAGGCGGCATCCTTGGCCAGCACCGGCAGTTCGGGAATCAGCCCGCCTGCGACCACCAGCCCGGCGAACCCGGGCCCCTGGGATGCTGTCGGCATTGTCGTCCTCAATCAGCCATGGCGGCCTGGCGCGGGCGGGCAGCAGCCTCGGCGCGGGGTTCGACCCAGCCGATCGTGCCGTCTTCGCGGCGATAGACCATGTTGTGCGTTCCCGTGGCGCTGTTGACGAACAGCAGCGCCGTGGTGTTCCGGAGATCGAGCATCATCACCGCATCGCTGACGCTGGTGGTGGGGATATCGACCCGGGTTTCGGCGATGATCAGCGGGGCGTCGCCTTCCGGCTCCACATCATCGGGCGCGGCGGCGAACACCTTGTATTCGGCGTTGTCGAGCGGCGCCAGTTCGGCCAGCGGCGGCGCGGTGCGACCGGCGGCCGGCGAATGCCGGTCCTTCAGGCGGCGCATGTAGCGGCGCAATTGCTTGTCGATGCGTTCGGCCGCGGCATCGAACGCCAGATGCGCATCACCGGCGCGGGCGGAACCCTTCAGGATCAGATCGGCCATCACGTGCATGACGATGTCGCACGAGAAATGGCCATAAGGCGCGGGGCCGAGCGTCACGTGCGACGACAGTGCGCGGGGGAAATATTTCGCCACCATCGCTCCCAGCCGGTCGTTCACATGTTCGCCAAAGGCTGCCCCGGTATCGACCTGGTGCCCTGAAATCCGGATATCCATGCTGTTTTCTCCTCAGGCGCTGGTGCCCGCTTCAACAAGCGTCACGACAGCCAGAGCGGATCCTTCAGGCCGGCCACGAAACTGGCATGGCGCACCAGCTCCTCCTCGCTGGCATTGTGGGCGCGTACGGCGAGACTCACCCGCTCGTAGGAAGTGTCGTCCGCAGCCGCGTCGGTTGCAAGGTCGAATCCGATCTGCCGGCCTCCGGTCAACTCGATATAGACACGGGCGAGCAGTTCGGCATCGAGCAGCGCGCCGTGCTTGGTGCGGGCTGAAAGATCAATGCCATAGCGGGTGCACAGCGCGTCCAGCGTGTGCTTGGCGCCGGGGTGCGTCTTGCGGCTGATCTCCAGCGTGTCGATGGCGCGGGTCATCGGGATGATCGGCATCCCGGCGCGCTTCAGTTCCCAGTTGAGGAACTCCATGTCGAAGGCGGCATTGTGCGCGACCAATGGCGCATCGCCGATGAATTCAAGGAAATCATCCACCACCTGCTCGAAGATCGGCTGGCCAGTGAGAAAGTCCGACGACAGGCCATGCACCCGCTCCGCATCCTTGGGCATCGGCCGCTGCGGATCGAGATAGGTGTGAAAGGTCCGCCCCGTGACGGTGCGGTTGACCATTTCCACCGCGCCGATCTCGACGATGCGGTGGCCATCACCAGGCATGATGCCGGTGGTTTCGGTATCCCAGACAATTTCGCGCATGCCGTCCATGTAGCGATGCCGCGGCGAAGGGCAAGCCTTGCGCGCTCAAGGTTCAGGCATATTCCAGGGAAAGGCACGATGTTTGGCGTAGAACACGGCAAGCATGATCGCGTAGCAAGCAAAGCCGTCAAGCAAAGCGGCGCTATAGCTCGCTCCCTTACCCAAATACAGCAGGGCCATAACGGCATCGGGCTTCACAACAAGAACGGTCAGATGTGCAAAGGCCAACCCGGCAATGGTCCGCCAGTAGGGCATCATCCTGCGGTAGCACCACATGCTTGATGCGGTCGCGGCAATTATTCCGGCCATCGTGAAGCTGGAGAGGGCAAACTCCTCGTAACCCGACCCAAGCAGTGCAATCACCAAGGCAAAGTCGAGGACGGCAAAATAGGTTTCAACCATTTTGCTTGGGATTCGAGGGCCCATACTCACAGAGAAGCGACCAGCCGTTTCACCGCAAGCCAGGTTTCGCGCCGGCCACGCCCGGTCTCGATTACCACATCGGCCAGCGCGCGTTTTTCGCGATCCGGCATCTGGCCTTTCAGGATGCCGGCGAATTTCTGCGGCGTCATGCCGGGCCGCGCCAGCACCCGGGCGCGCTGCACGCGAAAAGGGGCCGAGACCACGACATTGATGTGGCAGCGCCGCCAGCCGCCCTTTTCGAACAGCAAGGGCACATCGAGCACGATGGCGGGCTTGAGCCGGTGCGCGCCGAGGAAGTCGCTCTGCGCCTCGGCCACCAGCGGGTGCAAGATCTGTTCGAGCGCGCGCAGCTTCGTGTGATCGCCGAACACGGCCGCACCCAGCTTCTCGCGGTGCAGGCCGCCTGCATGGGTGGTGCCGGGAAACAGTGCTTCGATGGCGGCGAGCGCCCGGCCACCGGGGCCCTGAACGCGCCGCACTTCGGCATCGGCATCGAACACCGGCACGCCCAGCTTGCGAAACATGCTGGCAACGGTGGATTTGCCCATGCCGATGGAGCCGGTGAGGCCGATGATGATGGTGCGGCTCATCGGGTCAGCAGCTCCCGCAGTTCATCATCATGCTGGCGGGGCGCCTCGGCGCCATAGAACAGACGAAAGGCTTCGGCGGCCTGGCCGATCAGCATGGCGAGGCCGTCGATCGTGGTCAGCCCGCGCGCACGCGCGGCTTTCAGCAGCCCGGTTTCCAGGGGCGCATAGACCATGTCGAAGACGATGGTGTCCGGATAATAATCGTCGAGATTGATCGGCACTTCCGGATAGCCAGCCATTCCCATGGGCGACGCATTGATGATGACGTGGCTGTACCGCTGATCATCAGGGCCATCATCAGGATTGCGGATTGGCCCCAGCGCTTCAAGAGGCTGTGCGCCGCCTAGCGGTGTACCGACAAATTGCGCAAACGGGGCAGCCTTCGCGGGATCGCGAGCAAAGACGTCGAAATCCGTGAAGCCGGCCGCTGCTGCCCCGCAAAAAGCAGCGCGCGCTGCTCCACCTGCTCCGATGATCTGGACATAAGTGGCAACGTGATTTGGATAAGGCCTCCACAGGGAAGCGGCAGCAGCGAGCGGAACCCGAACGCCCTCCAGATCGGTGTTGATTCCCTTGAGTTTTCCGCCTTCGCTAACGACAATCGTGTTGACTGCTCCCACGTCGCGGGCAGTCTTCTCGAGTTCGTCTAGGAACGGCATTACCGCCAGCTTGTGCGGGATGGTGACATTGACACCGCGCAGGCCCATCGCCGGCAGCGCGCGGATGAACTGTTCCAGCTGCGCCGGTGCCACCGGAAAGCGGCTGTAATCACCATCCAGTCCCAGCTTGCCCAGCCAGAAGCGGTGGATCAGCGGCGACTTGCTGTGCTTAATCGGCCAGCCGATGACGCCGGCGACGCCAGGTTCGGGCATGCATTCGATCATGATGGCAGCACTCCGCGCGTGCGCAGATAATCGAGCACCGCCAGCAGCGGCAGACCGCGGATGACGAACTGGTCGCCGTCGATCCGGGTGAAGAGCTGCGCGCCCAGGCCTTCGATGCGGTAGCAGCCAACACAGCCGAGCACGGCCTCGCCTTCGGTATCGAGATAGGTGCTGATGAAATCATCGCTCAGCCGGCGCATGGTCAGCTTGGCTGCACCGGCGCTGCGCCACACCGGCTTGCCGGCTTCGCAGATGACGGCCGCCGAAATGAGCCGGTGGGTGGTGCCGGCCAGCTGACGCAATTGTGCTTCGGCACGGGGGCGGGTCTCCGGCTTTGCGATCATGGCGCCATCCGCGGTGACCACCACGGAATCCGCGCCCAGCACAAGCGCACCTGGATGCTGGCGGCTGATCTTCAGCGCCTTCACCTCGGCCAGCGCATCGGCAATGCGTTCGGGGCTGGCCTGTTCCGCCACCAGCCCGGCCGTGATCGCCTCTTCATCGACATGCGCCGGCAGCGCCTCGTGCGCCACGCCGGCGGCGGTCAGCATCGCCCGGCGCGCGGCCGACTGGCTGGCCAGAACCAGCATCACGCCGGCCGCTCCCCGGCCCTGTCCCCGTCCCCGGCTTTGTCCTTGCGGGCCTGGTGCAGGTTGATGATAGCCGCGGCGGTTTCCTCGATGCTGCGGCGGGTGACGTCGATCACCGGGATATCGTGATCAGCAAACAGCCGGCGGGCAAAGGCGACCTCAGCTTCGATGCGCTCCACATCCACATAATCGGTGTCGGGTGTCTGGCCGAGAGTCAGCAGGCGGTTGCGGCGGATCGATTGCAACCGGTCGGGCGCGGTGGTGAGGCCAACCAGCAACGGGCCCTTCACCGTCCACACGTGCGGGGCCGGCGGCGATTGCGGCACCAGCGGAATATTGGCCGTCTTGTAGCCGCGGTTGGCGAGATAGATGGACGTGGGCGTCTTCGAGGTGCGCGACACACCCAAGAGCAGGATATCGGCCTCTTCCAGCTCTTCCAGCGCGGTCTGCGCGCCATCATCATGCACCATCGTGTAGTTGATGGCGTCGACGCGGCGGAAATAGGCCTGGTCCATGACATGCTGGCGCCCCGGCCGGCGGGTGGCGGCCTGGCCGAGCAGTTCCGACAATGCCGAGATGGTGGGATCCAGCGGCGACACCATCGGCAGGCCCAACGTCGCGCAGCGGGTTTCGAGGCGATCGCGCACGGCACCATCGACCAGCGTGTAGATGACGAGGCCAGGCTTCCTGGCGACTTCCTCGATGATGCGATCGAGATGGCCTTCGCTGCGCACCATCGGCCAGAAATGCTTCACCGCCTGGGCACCTTCGAATCGCGCCAGGCTGGCCTTGGCCACCGATTCCAGCGTTTCGCCGGTGGAATCGCTGATCAGATGCAGGTGCAGAGCCTCCGGCGTGGTCATGGCCGGCCCCGCAGCGAATTTTCCCAACGCATGACTCTGTGGATAAGCATCAGGGCAAAGCGTTAACCGCCGTGTGGAGCAAACGGCAAGCCGATATTCCACCCATCCGCCCCCGCTTCCCCGGCCAAGCCATGCGGCTGCGGACATATTCACAGGGTGGGCTGTGGAAAACGGGGATGAAGCGGGCGACTCGCCCGAATCCGGCGAGTCGCTCACCCATCAGCCTGTGGATGGAATCGTTGAGGCGATTTTATCCCCACGATTCCGCCGGCCACTACAGTCCACAATCCTCCAGCATAGTTTTCGATTGATTGGAGTCGTCTCGGCCCTTGACCGGCTTTGGCGCTGGCCCGAAAGGGAGCCGCATGGCTGACCCGATCAAGACCCAGGATCCTCCGCTGCTCGCCGTGCTGAAGGGCGAACGCCGCGACCCGCCGCCGGTATGGCTGATGCGCCAGGCGGGCCGTTACCTGCCCGAATATCGCGCGCTGCGGGCCGAAAAGGGCGGCTTCCTCGAGCTCGTCTATGACAGCGATGCTGCGGCCGAGATCACCATCCAGCCCCTGCGCCGCTTCGGCATGGATGGCGCCATCCTGTTTTCCGATATCCTGATTGTCCCGCACGCCATGGGCCAGGGCCTGACCTTTGGCCCCGGCGAAGGCCCGCAGTTGAGCCCGGCGCTGCATGACGGCGACTTCTCGATGCTGGAGCCCAATCCGCTGCATTTCGCCAAGATCTACGAGACGGTGGCCAAAGTGCGAAAGGCCATCGATCCCAAGGTGACGATGCTGGGCTTTGCCGGCAGCCCGTGGACGATTGCCACCTACATGGTCGCTGGCCACGGCAGCAAGGACCAGGCCGAAACGCGCCGCCTCGCCTACAAGGACCCGGCGCGTTTCCAGGCGTTGATCGACAAGATCGTGGCCGTCACTGTCGACTATCTTTCAGGCCAGATCGAGGCGGGCGCCCAGGCTATCCAGCTGTTTGACAGCTGGGCCGGCACACTCTCCCCCGCCCAGTTCGAACGCTGGGTGATTGCGCCCAATGCCGATATCGTTGGCCGCCTGATGGTGCGCCATCCCGACGTGCCGATCATCGGTTTCCCCAAGGGGGCCGGTGCCAAGCTGGCGGCTTACGCTGCCGAAACCGGTGTCGATGCCGTTGGCCTGGATGAAACCGTCGATCCGGCCTGGGCCGATGCCATGCTGCCGCCCGACATGCCGGTGCAAGGCAATCTCGATCCGCTGGCGCTGATTGCTGGCGGCGAGGCGCTGGAACAGGCGGTGTCGCGCATCCGTCATGCGCTGTCAGGCCGGCCGCACATCTTCAACCTGGGCCACGGCATCCTGCAGGACACACCGATCGACCATGTCGAACATCTGTTCGCGCTGCTGAAGAAGCCGCTCTGAGCGATGACGGATTGGGGCGTCGGCTGGCTCGGCGAAGCCTATCTGTGGGTGAAGGCGCTGCACGTGGCCTTCGTCATCTTCTGGATGGCGGGGCTGTTCATGATCCCGCGCTTCCTGGTCTATTGGCACCCACTGGCACCCGATGCGCCAGAATCGGCGCTGTGGGATGAACGCTGCCGCCGTCTGCGCCGCATCATCCTGTCGCCGGCGATGGTGGTGAGCTGGGTGGCGGGCCTCAGTCTCGCCTTCCATCTTGGCTGGCCGCTGTGGCTGGTGGCCAAGTTCGCGTTCGTCTGCCTGCTGACCTGGTTTCATCACTGGAGCGTGGTCATGTCCAAGCGCTTTGCCGCCGGTGAACGGCCGACAACCGAAAAGCGGCTGCGGCTGATGAACGAGATTCCTTCGCTGGTCACGCTGGCGGTGGCGGTGCTGGTGATCGTCAAGCCCTTCTGATGCTGCCGGTGCTCGCCGTGCTGCCGCAATTGAAGGCGGCACTGGCGGAAAATCAGCCGGTTGCGCTTGTCGCCCCGCCAGGTGCGGGCAAGACCACAGCGGTCCCGCCCGCCCTGCTCGGTGAAGACTGGGCGCAGCGCGGCAAGCTCATCCTGCTCTCGCCCCGCCGGCTCGCTGCCCGCGCCGCCGCTGAACGCATGGCCGAACAACTGGGTGAAGCCGTTGGGCAGACCATCGGCTACCGCACCCGCCTCGATGCCCGCACGTCGGCCGCCACCCGCATCGAGGTGGTGACCGAAGGCATCTTCACCCGGATGCTGGTGGGCGATCCCGAATTGGCCGGTGTGGCCGGCGTGCTGTTTGACGAGGTGCATGAACGCAGCCTCGACAGCGATTTCGCCCTGGCGCTCACCCTTGAAGCCCGCGCCGCGCTGCGCCCGGATCTGCGCCTGATGCTGATGTCGGCAACGCTGGACGTCGCCGGCTTTGCCAGCATCATTCCCGGCCTGGCCCAGGTCGAATCCGAAGGCCGCATGTTCCCGGTCGCGCTGCGCCATATCGGTCGCAATCCGGCCGAGCGGCTGGAGGATGCCATGGCCAGTGCCATCCGTGGCGCGCTGGTTGCCGAGAGCGGCTCAATCCTGGCCTTTCTGCCCGGCGTTGCTGAAATCGAGCGTACCGCCGAGCGGCTGGAAGCGCGTTTGCCCGCCGACACTGATCTGTTCCGCCTGCACGGCGCCCGCGAGGCGACCGACCAGCGCGCCGCCATCGCACCGGCCCCGCCCGGCCGCCGCAAGATCGTGCTGGCGACCAGCATCGCGGAAACCAGCATCACCATCGATGGTGTGCGGGTGGTGGTCGATTCCGGCCTGTCGCGGCGGCCGCAGCTTGATCGCAGCGTGGGCCTGCAACGGCTGGTCACCATGCGCTCCAGCCAGGCGGCTGTCACCCAGCGCGCCGGCCGCGCTGGCCGCACCGCGCCTGGGGTCGCCATCCGCTTGTGGGAGGCCGCCGAGACGCTGGGCCGGGCGCCCTTCGACCCGCCCGAGATCATGGAGGCGGATCTGGCCGGACTGGTGCTGGATTGCGCGCGCTGGGGGGTGCCCGATCCTGCAACCCTGCCGTGGCGCGATCCGCCGCCGCCGGCCGCCGTGGCCGATGCACGGGCGCGGCTGCAGGCGTTGGGCGCGATCGATGCCGAAGGCCGGGTGACGCTACATGGCGAGAAACTGGCCGGCCTGGCGATGGCCCCCGAACAGGCGCACATGTTGGTGCTGGCGGCCCAGCGTGGCCATGGCCTGCTCGCCGCGCGCATTGCCGTGCTGCTGGGCGAACGCGGGCTCGGCGGGCGCAGCGATGATCTGGAACAGCGGCTTGTCGGTTGGGCGCGCGAACGCGGCCAGCGGGCCGACGCGGCGCGCAAGCTGGCGCAG
>NZ_WNJP01000127.1 GCF_009733735.1 Sandarakinorhabdus oryzae
GTGCTGGCCGATTATGCCCGGGTGCGGGTGACCAGCCCGCTGCCTTCGGAAACCGCCAAGCTGGCGCGCGCCGCGGCCTTGCGCAACCGGGTGTGGGCGCTCACCGCCAGCGCCCAGGCCACGCTCGACGGCCCGCGCGCCACCAATCTGGTCAGCGCCGTCAACGCCGTGCTCGACACCGGCACCCAACGCGAGAAAGCGGTGGCGGCGCGCGTGCCCGGCGAGGTGATGCTGCTGCTGGTGCTGTTTGCCGGCGTGGCCTGCTTCCTGCTCGGCTACGTGCTTGACGCCCA
This sequence comes from Sandarakinorhabdus oryzae, assembly GCF_009733735.1. Lineage (GTDB taxonomy): Bacteria > Pseudomonadota > Alphaproteobacteria > Sphingomonadales > Sphingomonadaceae > Sandarakinorhabdus > Sandarakinorhabdus oryzae. Next base: position 294 of record NZ_WNJP01000127.1, read on the forward strand.
TGGCCACCGCCACCGCTTTGCCTCGGGCATATTATTCCTGCTGATGGGGCTGACCATCATGCTGATCCTCGATCTCGACCGGCCGGTGGACGGCGCTGTCGTGATCGACCAGTCGGCAATGGAAGCGCTGGTGGCCAGCCTGCCCGCGGCCTAAGCCGCAGCGCGTTCCAGCGACAGATCGGCCAGGCTGGTATGATCGAGGATGCTGGCCGTCTGCTCGCGCACCACCAGCATCACCTTGCGGATCACGCAGGTGGCTTCCTCGAAACAGTCATCGCAACGCTGATAGGCCGAAACCGACACGCAGGGCACCAGCGCCAGCGGGCCTTCGATCAGGCGGATGATCTCGCCGAAACTGATCTGCCCGGCCGGCCGCGCCAGGCGATAGCCGCCCATCTTGCCGCGATAGCTGGTGACAAGGCCGCCGTTCTTGAGATCGAGCAGGATCGCCTCGAGAAACTTGCGGGGCAGTTTCTGATCGGCCGCAATCACGCTGATCGGCACCGGTGCCACGCCGCCGGACCGGGCGATGAAGATCAGCGCGCGAAGCGCATAGCGGGAACGCTGGGTGAGCATGACGAATGCTTTATCCTATGCACCAGCAGGGGATTGCTGCCAAGCGGATTGGGCGTGCCAAGTGGCGATTTCCGCCTGCACGCCTCTGCCACCATTTGGCGAATTTTCCCACCTTTTCGGAATGAATGTCACTTGTGTCTTGGAGTTGTAACACGCCAATTCACTCAACTCATTGATTTTACACGATGCAGATTTTTTGGCCCCAGTTGGCACGGGCTTTGCAAAGCTGTTGGCATCGGCCGCCGGATGGTCCGGCAGCCGAAATACAGAAGGAGGTCCCCCATGTTCGCTTCTGCCAAGAGCTTCACCCGCAATCTGGTCGGCGCTGCCGGCACCCTGGTGTTCGGCGGCCTGTGCATCGCCGGCGCCACGACCCCGGCCAACGCCCAGATCGCCTACAGCGTCAACGACAGCGGCCACCGCGTCGCCTATGTGTCCTACAAGGATCTCGACCTGGCCTCGCAGGCCGGCCGCTCCACCCTTGATGGCCGCCTGCGCATCGCTTCCAAGCATGTCTGCCAGGGCAACGGCGCCACTCGCTGGGAGCCGGCCGAGGAATACAAGTGCTTCCACGAAACCTACAAGGCCAGCCGCACCGCCACCATGGCGGCCATCGAAGCCGACAAGGTCGCCGGCTGATCGCCTGACCGAAACCGGCGGGTTTGGGCAGGGGCCGCTCCTGCCCGCCGAACCGGCCGGCGGTGTCACCTTCACCCCCATCGGGTGACGCCGCCCGCCCTTCCTGCCTTCCCCCTGGCAGGATCTGGCCCCCGAAATTGGCTCCGATGCGCCTCTCTTGCCCCTCTCGGGGCGCATCGTGATGGTGCCGCCCGGCGTTTCATGCATCCCTCAACGCCGGGCGGCCCTTTATTTTTGCGGGCACAGCGCCATGATGGCGGCCATGCGCGCCCTCATCCTCGCTGTCATCCTCTCCCTTGCCGCACCCGCCGCCGCCATGCGCGCCCGTGATGTCGGTATCGCGCCGGGGCCGCTGCCCACCGGGCCGCTCAATGCCATCACCGATGTGCCCGGCGTTCTCGTCGGCCAGGTCACCATCGACCGCGGCGACACCATCCGCACCGGCGTCACCGCGATCCTCCCCCACGGCGGCAACATCTTTGCCGACAAGGTGCCGGCCGGCATCGTGGTCGCCAACGGTTTCGGCAAGCTGATGGGCCTGTCCCAAGTCAGGGAGCTCGGCGAGATCGAGACGCCGATCCTGCTCACCAACACGCTGAACGTGCCCGAGGCCGCCGCCGCCATCATCGAGCACACGCTGGCGCAGCCCGGCAATGAGGGCGTGCGCTCGGTCAACGCCGTGGTGGGCGAGACCAACGACGGCGGGCTGAACGACATCCGCGCCCGCGCCGTCACCATATCCGACGCCCGCCGCGCCATCGCGACCGCCACGGGCGGCCCGGTGCAGGAAGGCGCTGTTGGCGCCGGGCGCGGCACCATTGCCTTTGGCTACAAGGGCGGCATCGGCACCTCATCACGGCGCACGCCCGAAGGCTTCACGGTCGGCGTCATCGTGCAGAGCAATTATGGTGGCCGGCTCATCCTGGCCGGCGCCCCGATCCCGCCACCGCCCGGCAAGCAGGCCGCGCGCGTGTCGGCCGATGGCTCGATCATGATCGTGGTGGCGACTGACGCGCCACTGTCTGACCGCAACCTCACCCGCCTCGCGCTGCGCGCCATGGCCGGCCTGGCCCGCACCGGTTCGGCGTTCAGCAACGGCAGCGGCGATTATGCCATCGCCTTCTCCACAGCCGAAGCCGTCCGCCGCACCGCCGCCCGCCGTGCCACCATGACGGCCTACCCCGAACTCGGCAATGAGGCGACAACCCCGCTGTTCATCGCCGTGGCCGACGCCACCGAGGAAGCCATCGCCAACAGCCTGCTCGCCGCCGAAACCATGACCAGCCGCGATCCAGCGACGGGCGAAACCCGGCAAGCGGTGGCGGTGGACAAGGCGCTGGTGCGGCGGCTGCTCTCCGCGCGTTAACGCTCAGGGCCAGCGCGACGCACTTTCGTTGAAGAAGAACACGAAGCTGTCGAAATCATTCGGCCCAAGCTTTGCCCACCATTGCCGACCCAGCGTGCCGAAACGAACATTGACGCGGCCAGCCTGAGATTGCAGCGGCAGAAAGACTGGCCCGCTGCGATCAGCCCGGCGGCCCTGGCCTTCGGGCACGACAGGCGTGATATGGCCAGGCCGGTTGGTTTGCGTGCGCCGCGCGCAGATCACGGCGACGGCGCCGCGATTGGCCGCCTCCTGCAGGGCTTCGGCGGAACTGGCGCGTTGCCAGCCGAATTGGCCGCCAAAATCCAGCAGCCAATTGTGCAGGCTGTTGGCATTCATCTCGCGGACCGTCGTTCCCATGGCGACGGGCACCGCCTGGCCGGCCTTCAGCGCTTCGATGGCGCTGGGCATCCACCACACCCGCGGCAGATAGACTCCGGCCGCATAGCAATAATCGTGGGAATAGATGTTGCAGAAGGTGAAGACGCCGGGCTTCCAGCGCAGATTGGCCGGATTTTCGACCTCCGCCCAGTCAACAAAGGCCCACAGGGGCTCCTTGGCCAGACCATCGGCGCCACGCCGTCGCGGCATGCCGGCTTCACCCAGCGGCGCCGCGCCCGCTGTCCGGGTGCGGGTTACCTGCGGGTTGTTCTCACCGAAATGCGCCGGCCGCAGCCCGGTTGCAGGGGCCGGCGATGCCGGCGCGGCCGGCGGAATTGCTTCAAGCACGGTTTGTTTCATGAAGCCGGTGAAACTGACGCCCGACAGTGTCCCGCGCACATTGTGCCAGGCCCCCTGTTTGGGGCCGATCTCCTCTACCGGATGATGCTGGGGGAAGACGGCGTCGATGATGCCATTCGCGTCCGGTGTGCGGCGCAAGTTGGCGGCAGTGGTGGCAACACGAAATCGGGCCATGGCGGCATGCTCCTTCAAGGCAGCGCTTGTGACCCGATCTTCATCCTATCACGCCCGCCCAAGGCTTCAAAGCATGGCAAGCGCAGACGCTTCTGCCCACCCACGCGGGCGCCGGCGTCGTGCCGGATTGTCAGGCCTGCCCCAATGCCTGCCGCGCGATGGCACCTGCATGCAGCGCCGCGCAGTCGATCAGCGGGAACGCCGCCGTGGCCGCATCGAACACCAGTGCCAGATCGGTACCGCCCAGCAGGGAGGCTTCAGTTCCCTGCGCCAACAGGTGCACGGCTGCGGTTTCGAAAACCTGGCGCTGGCCGGCCGTCACCGTGCCAGCGGTGGCCATCGCGGCATAGGCATCATGCACCGCGTCAAGATCGGCCGGGGCGATCACTTGCGCCGTGGTGATGCCGCCATAAAAGCCTGACGCCATGACGGTGCGCGTGCCCAATATGCCGATCCGGCGTAGACCGCGCGCCGCAACGTCGCGGGCCACCACGTCGATCATGTCGATGACCGGCAACGGCGAGGCGGCGGCAAATTCTGCCCTGCAGAAATGCCCGGCAATCGACGTGACCGCGACGATTTCCGAACCGGCACGGGCAAGCCGTTCGGCCAGCCGCACGAAAATCGCCGCCTGTTCGGCGCGGCGATCGGCGCCGAGATTGGCCAGCAGGGTTGGCGCATCGCCATGCGCCGTTGTCAGTTCCAGCGCCACACCGGCGCGGGCAAAATGGCCGATCAGTTGGCGGGTGTAATAGTCCTGCGATGCCGGGCCGATGCCGCCAATCAGGCCGACATGCATGCTTACACGTCCAGATTGGCGACGTTCAGCGCGTTTTCCTGAATGAAATTCCGGCGCTCCTCGACCACGTCGCCCATCAGCTTGGCGAAGATGTCGTCGGCGTCTGCCGCTTCGTCCACGTCGACGCGCAGCAGGGTGCGGGCGGCCGGATCGAGCGTGGTTTCCCACAATTGCTCGGCGTTCATTTCACCCAGGCCCTTGTAGCGTGCGATGGCGAGGCCCTTGCGCCCGGCATCGAGCACAGCGGTGAGCAGATCGGCCGGGCTGGTGACGCGGGTGCTGCCCAGCATCGACGGCGACGCATAGGATGCCGCCTCCTGCGCCGCCAGCGCGGCCAGGCGCGGCGCTTCCGGCGAGGCGAGGAACCCCCCATCGATGACATGATAGTCGGTGACGCCGCGCCATTCGCGTTCGGCCTGATAGCCGCCGTCGGCCGCCAGGCTCACCTTCCACACGCCGCCATCGGTTTCCGACGCATTGAGCCAGGCCGCCGTCTTCTGCGCCGCGGTGGCATCGGCCTTTTCCAAAGCGCCATTCAAGGCCAGCGCCTCGACCACCAGCGCCGGATAGCGGCGCGGAACATAGGCCATCAGCGCCCGCATGCGCCGGCCGTGCTCAACGAGCGCCTTCAGGTCCGCCCCGGTGCGCGGGCCGCCGGCGGTGGTGAGCACCAGATTGCCGGCGCCGGCTTCGACCAGATAATCCTCCAGTGCGGCATTGTCCTTCAGATACACTTCCGAGCGGCCGCGCGTCACCTTGTAGAGTGGCGGCTGCGCGATGAAGAGATGGCCGCCATCGATCAGCGCCGGCATGTGGCGGAAGAAGAAGGTGAGCAGCAGCGTGCGGATATGGGCGCCGTCCACGTCGGCGTCGGTCATGATGATGACCTTGTGATAGCGCAGCTTTTCCAGGCTGAACTCCGGACCGATGCTGGTGCCGAGCGCCTGGATCAGCGTGCCGATTTCGCGGCTGCCCAGCATGCGGTCGAGCCGGGCGCGCTCCACGTTGAGGATCTTGCCGCGCAACGGCAGGATGGCCTGGTTCTGGCGGTTGCGACCATTCTTGGCACTGCCACCGGCCGAGTCCCCCTCGACCAGGAAAAGTTCGGACTTGGCCGGATCACGCTCCTGGCAGTCGGCCAGCTTGCCCGGCAGCGAGGCGATGTCGAGCGCGCCCTTGCGCCGGGTCAGGTCGCGCGCCTTGCGCGCGGCCTCGCGGGCGGCGGCGGCATCGATGATCTTGGCCACGATGGTGCGGGCGTGGGCCGGATTTTCCTGCAGCCACACGTCCAGCCGGTCAGCCATCAGGCTTTCCAGCGGCTGACGCACTTCGGACGAAACCAGTTTGTCCTTGGTCTGGCTCGAGAATTTCGGATCGGGCAGCTTCACCGAGACGATGGCGGTCAGGCCTTCGCGCATGTCATCGCCGGTGAGGTTGACCTTCTCCTTCTTGAGCAGGCCCGAGGCTTCGGCATATTGGTTGAGCGTGCGGGTCAGCGCGGCGCGGAAGGCCGCGAGGTGCGTGCCGCCATCGCGCTGCGGGATGTTGTTGGTGAAGCAGAGGACCTGCTCGTAATAGCTGTCGTTCCATTCCAGCGCGACATCGATGCCGATTTCGTTGGCCTGGCCGGTGATGGCGATGGGATTGGGGATCAGCGGCGCCTTCGACTTGTCGAGGAACTTCACGAAGGCCGCGATGCCGCCTTCATAGAACAGCTCGACCGATTTCGCCTCGGCATGGCGGGCGTCGGTGAGGATCAGCCGCACGCCGCTGTTGAGGAAGGCGAGTTCGCGGAAGCGGTGTTCCAGCTTGGAATAATCGAAATCGATGAACTTGAACGTGCCCAGCGACGGGAAGAAGGTGACGCGCGTGCCGCGCTTGCCATTGGACGGGCCGCGCACGGCCAGCGGCGCCTGTGCCTCGCCGTGGTGGAAACGCATCCAATGCTCTTCGCCGTCGCGCCAGATGGTCAGCTCCAGCCATTCCGACAGCGCGTTGACCACCGACACGCCCACGCCGTGCAGGCCGCCCGACACCTTGTAGGCATTGTCGTCGCTGTTGTTGAACTTCCCGCCGGCGTGCAGCTGGGTCATGATCACCTCGGCGGCCGACACGCCTTCCTCGGCGTGGATGCCGGTGGGGATGCCGCGGCCGTTGTCGGTGACGCTCACACTGCCATCGGCGTTCAGCACGATGTCGATGCGATCGCAATAGCCGGCCAGCGCCTCGTCGATGGCGTTGTCGGACACTTCGAACACCATGTGGTGCAGGCCCGAACCATCGTCGGTGTCGCCGATATACATGCCCGGCCGCTTGCGCACGGCATCCAGGCCGCGCAGCACCTTGATGCTGTCGGCGCCATAGTCATTGATCTGGGCGGGATTCGGATTGGAATCGGGTTCGGTCAACGGGTCACGCCTTGGCAGGGGGTTTGTGCCATCGGCTATAGAGACTCCCGCGCGCGCGTGCGAGGGGGAAATGCTGGTTCCAAGGGTCTGAACTCAATCAGGACAGGGGTCGGCATGGGCTGGAGCGGCAATATGGCTAGGCGCGGGCGCGCTGGCGGGGCTTCGCCCCCCCCGGCAAGCGACCGCAACGACGCCATATTGCCGCTCCAGCCCACCCAGAGGGCGGCGTCAGGAAAGCCGATGGCGCGTTCGCTCGATTGCCGGGTAGCGCCGCTACCCGGCTGCACTCGCTCTCTCCCATCGGCCTTCCTGACGCCGTGACGACCCCTGTCCTGATCGAGTTCAGACCCTACCGTCCCCGCAGCGTGCCGCCCATGCGTGGCCGCGGCTCCTGCCGCTGGCGCTGGTACAGCCACGGTAGCGCCTCGTCGGCCAGCATCGGGCGGGCAAAGAGATAGCCCTGCACGGCAGTGCAGCCATGGGCGACCAGGAAGCTGCGCTGGCTTTCCGTCTCCACCCCTTCGGCGATCACCTCCAGCCCCAGCCCGCGCCCCAGCCCGATCAGTGTGCGGGCAATCAGGCCGCGATCGCCCTCGCTGTCGATGGCGCGGGTGAAGCCGCGATCGATCTTGATGCGATCCACCGGAAAGGCGGTGAGGTGCGAGAGCGAGGCATAGCCAGTGCCGAAATCATCCATGGCCAGCGTGCAGCCCATCGCCTGCAGCGCCTCCAGCGTGTGGCCGATGCGGGCGATGGAGCGATCGAGCAGCACGGTCTCCGTCACCTCGATCTCCAGCCGGCTGGCCGGCACGCCATGGCGATTGAGGTTGCGTTTCACCGCCTCGACGAAATCATCGGCGAGCAATTGGGCGGTCGTCACGTTGATGGCGAGATGGCCCGGCTCCAGCCCGGCGGCCAGCATGGCGGCAAAGCCGGCCATCGCCGCCTCCATCACCTGCGTGCCCAGCGGCTGGGCCAGGCCAACATCCTCGGCCAGCGCGATGAACTCGGCCGGTGGCACCCATTCGCCGCCGTGGTGCCAGCGCGCCAGCGCCTCGAAGCCCAGCACGCTGCCATCGATCAGCCGCTGCTGCGGCTGCAGCGCCGCGACCAGCTGGCGACCGGCGATGGCCTGGCGCAGCGCATCGGCCAGCCGTGTGCGGCGCATCACCCGATCAGCGAGCGCGGCGC
>NZ_WNJP01000128.1 GCF_009733735.1 Sandarakinorhabdus oryzae
GCCGCCGGTGCATCGGGCAGGCCTGTCAGCGCGATGGCATCGCCCGGCGCCGCAGTGGCACCCGGCGCATCGGCCACGCCGGCAATGGCTCGCGCCGCCGCCGCCAGGTTGGCGGAAAAACGCTCCAACCCGTCGATGGCGAGCAGTTGCCGCTTCATCTGCATGGTGGCGGCAAAGGCGGCATAGCCCCCTTCCCCATTGCGACAGCGCGCGGCTTCACCGGCGCCCAGGCCCGGCAGAGTGACAGCGCCGGCCGCCGAACAGGCCATGCGCGCGGCCAGGCTGGCCGAAACCGGTGCCTTGGCCTCGGCCCCGGCGGTGTAGAGACCGACATGGCCAACATTGGTGGTATCGGTCCAACCCCGGCAGCGGATGACATAGACGCTGTCGAACAGGCCCTTGGCGGCGGGATCATTCCACACCCGCTGCGCCCGGCACAATTCGCCCTGCGGACCGCGCCCGACATCGAAGCTGTCAGGCAAGGTCTCGGCCACGGCCGGCGTGCCAAGGGTCAACGCAGACGCAGCGAGCAACAATTGCCAGGGCTTCATCACGGGCGTTCCCATCATGGCAGACCATCTCCCGAACGCGCTGGCGACGGCGTCGGCGACGGGGTCTGCGGTTCCTTCTCCGGCTTGGCCGGAATCGGCCGACCCGGATCAAGATCCTCGTCATCGCGCCACAGCGCTTCGTTGGTGGTGCCGGAAATCAGTTCCAGCGGCAGGATCAGATCGGGCGTGTTGCGGATCAGCAGGCCACGACCCGGATCGTTCAATTGCACCAGCGGCAGCGGCAGACCAGTGACGATGCAGCCCGCGGTGGTGAGGGCGACGCAACCATTGATGCGCACGTTGTTGGGCGTGATGCCACCCAGCTGGCCGACCGTGATGCGCAGCGCTGCAGCAATGCCTTCCTGCCCGCCCAGCGTGCCGAAGAAGCCGACGATCGGCCCACCCTGCGGGGCCGAAGCGCCGCCCAGGTTGACCAGCTGCACGCTGTTCAGGTTGACGCCGCCGCCCGGCTGCGCCGACTGGCCGGTGTTCTGGATGACACCCCACTGGCCGACACCCAGCACCAGCTTGTTGGCGGTGACGATCGACGGCCGCACGCCGGTGTTGGCATAGCTGGGGATCGACAGATAGAAGGTCGACGTCGGCAGTTCGGTGAAGCGCGCCCGCACATCAGTCGCCGGCAGCGGCGTCGTGCCGAGCAGCGCATCGATGTAGCGCGCGCCTTCCTTCATGCCGAGCGCGACATAATTGCCGCGCACCCGAATGACCGAATTGGTGCCGATCAACTGGCCACCGGTGGTCAGGCTGCCATCGGCCAGCGCGGTCTGGGTTTCCACCACCACGCGATCAGCCATCACGTTGGCCGCGCCGTTCACCTGTTCATCCACCTTGCTGGTGTCGGTGGCGGTGGCATCCCCGCCCAGCGTCAGGATGCGCGCGGCGGTGAGATTGCCCGGATCAGCGGCCGGCGGGGCCGGGGATTCGAACTTGATGGCGCCCACCACCGTGATGTTCTTGGTGGTCGAAACGCCGACGCGCAGCACATTCGGGAACAGCGTGGTGGACCCGATGCTGATGTTGCGGGCATTGCCGTCGATCTGCACCACCGGCGCAAACACGCGCGGCATGTCGGCGTCGTCGAACAGGCTGCCATCACCATTGGCGAGCTTCACATCACCCTCGCCGCTGATCGCCTTGATCAACAGGCGGCCATCGCTGCGCAGTTCGGCGCCGGCAGCGAGATCGAGCCTGCTGGTGGTGATGCTGGCCGTGCCGCTGGTGCGAAGCGTGCCATTGGCGGTGACGGCGCGGCCGGAGGTGACGACCAAGCTGGTCGAACGGCTGACCCCGCCGAGTGTCATGTCGGCGGCAGCCCCGCTGGATTCGAGGATGATGGCGCCGCCACCCAGCGTGCCGGCAGTGAGCGTGCCATTGTTGGCGCGCAGCGTGATGGCGCCGCTGCCGGCATCGACCGCGCCCACCAGCAGATTGCCGCTGGCAGCACCGGCGGTATCGCCCACCTGGCCCGCACGGACGATGACGGCGCCGGTGCTGGCAATGTCCCCGATGCCGGTATTGCCGCTGGCCTGGGCGAGCACAGACGTGCTGGCGCTGATGCCGGCGATGCCCAGCGTGCCAGCCAGCGCCCGCACATCGATGGCGCCGCCCTGCAGCGTGCCCAGCTGGGCATTGCCGGTGGTGGCCGTGGCCGCGATGGCGCCATTGGCCGTGCTGGTGACATTGCCGGTGGTCAGGCCGTTGCCGGCGAGGAGGGTCGCCGCGCCGGCGACCTTGATCGGGCCATTGGCGGTGATCGCCTGGCCGGCCTGGGCATCGAGCGAAGCGGCGTTGGTGACGCTGGCCATGGTCAGATCAGTGCCGGCGTTGAGCGTGGCCGGCCCGGCGATGTCGATGTCGCCGATGCCCAGCGTCGTGCCGCTCTTGGCCGACAGGCTGCTGGCGCGGGTGACGGCGCCGATGCTGGCGCTGCCCGCCGTGGCTTCGATCGCGACGGCGCCGCCCGAGATGGCACCGGACGACAGGGCGCCCGTCGTCGCCGTCAGCGTGATCGGGGCATTGGTGCGGCTGTTCACATCCAGCACGGTCACACCGGTGCCGCCCGTCAGCCGCACTTCGCCTTCCACATCGATGTTGCCGGTGGCTTCCAGCGTGGTGCCGGCATCGCCAATCAGGCTGGCGGCGTTGATGACGCCCATCAGGTTGACCGCCTGGTCGGCCTTCAGGTCGATGGCGCCGGTGATGGCGATATCGCTGTTGGCCGTGACGCTGCCGCCAGCACGCACGGTCAGGCTGCTGGCCTGGTTGACCTGGTCAAGGCTGATGTCGCCGGTCGGGCCGGTGGCGTCCAGTTGCACCACGCCGCCCGAAATCGCGCCGGTGGTGAGCGTGCCGTTGTTGGCCCGCAGGGTGATGGCGCCTGTGCCGGTCAGGAGATTGCCGACCACCAGGTTGCCGCTGCCGGCACCGGGCACATCGCCGACCTGGCCAGCGCGGACGATCACGCTGGCGTTGGTGGTGGTGATGTCACCCACATTGGTGTTGCTGCTGGCCTGCACCAGCACGGTGCCGCCGCTGATATCGGCGATGGTCACGATGCCATTGGTGGCCCGCACGTCGATGTTGCCGGCGGTCAGATTGCCGGTGCCAACACTGGTCTCGCCGGTGATGGCGATGCTGCCGGCGCTGATCGCCCGGGTGGCGACGGCTGGCGCCGAAATGGCGACGGCCCGGCCGAGCGCGATGATCTGCGCCTGCACATCGACATTGCTGCCGGCGCCGAGCGTGACATTGCCGCCGGCGTTGATGGCTTCATCGCCCACCGCCAGCGCGCTGCCGACCAGGAGCGTGCGGCCAGCCGAGAGATTGACGATCCCGCTGGAGACGATGCCGCCCGCCACATCGACGTCGCGATCCGCCGTCATGGTGAGGCTCGTCGCGCGGCCGACCGACAGGCCGCCCACCGAACCCACTGCGATGTCGCCCTGGGTGCTGCCCGCAGCGGCACCGGCGTCGCGGGTTGCCGACAGCGCGATGGCACCGCCATCGAGCCGGCCGGTGTCAAGCTTGCCGCTGTTGGCGGTGGCCGTGATACCATTGCCATCGACATCGCCCAGCGTGACATTGCCGTTCTGCGCCGTCGCCGACAGGTTGCCAGCGGCGCCGAGGGCGATGTTGCCGGCAACAATGTCGCGCGCGGCCTGCAACGTGGCATTGCCGGTCATGGTAATGGCCTGGCTCACGACAATGTCGCGGCCCGCCGTCATGCTGAGCAGATTGGCCTGGGTGACGCCGGCAACGTCGATATCGCCCTCCGTGCTGGCCGCGGCCGCCCCGGCATCGCGGGTGGCGGTGAGTGTGATGCTGCCGCCATTGGCAGCCAGCGAGCCCGCGGTCAGCTTGCCGCTGTTGGCGGTGGCGCCGATGCTGTTTGCCGTCACCGCGCCCAAATTGATGTCGCCAGCCGTGGTGGTGGCACTGAGGGCGCCGGTGCCAAGGCCGATGTCGCCACTGCTGAGCGTGCGGGCCGCCTGCAGCGTCGCATTGCCCGTCATCGCCACCGGCCCCGACAGCGTCAGGTCACGGCTGGCATTGACGTTGAGATCGCTGGCAGCCGTCACCCCGGCTAGCTGAATGTCGCCGGTGGTGCCGGTGGCCGTCAGCTTGATGGTGCCATCGCGCACGGCGTCGCCCGCCACCTGGGTCGCGGCCAGCACGCCAAGAGTGAGCGTGCCGTTGCCAGCGTCAGCCTTGATCGCGCCGGCGCTGATGTCAGCCGCGGTCAGATTGCCGTTGGTGCTGCTCATCGTTACCGCAGCCCCGCGGGTGTTGCCCGTGACGTCAATGCTGGTGGCGCTGGAAAGGAACACCTGCCCGTCCGTGTCCAGCTGCCGGGTGGTGATGCCGCCGGGCGAGCTGGCAAGGCGGATATCGCCGCCCACGATCACGTCGCGCACGGTGATACTGCCGGCATCAATGCGCACGCCGCCGCTGCCACTGATATCACGCAGCGTCACGTCATTCGCACCGATCACGCAATTGGCGTTGCACAGCAGGTCATCGCCGGCCTGGCCGAAATTGCCGGTGGCGAGCAGCACCAGCGACCGGCCGGGCAATGCGCCCAGCACGGCAGCGTTGCGCGGGTTGGTCACGGCCGCACCGTCAGCACCGGTGATATTGCCGCCGCTGTCATCGCCTAGTGCCCGCGCCACCACATCCGGCGTGGTGAGGCTGCCGTTGCGGGCCACCAGCACCAGGTCATCGCCGGCGCCGATCTGGGCCACGCTGGTCTGCGCCGCATCGATCACCACGTCGCGGCCGGCGCCCGATTGCAGCGCTGCATTGCCCGACTGCCAGCTGAACGTCAGCGCGCCGCCAGATTTGGCCTTGAGGTCTCGGGTAGCGTCAAGTTCGCCGGTCGCGGTCATGTCCCCGCTCGACACCAGCACGATGTCCTGCCCGGCCGTAACTGCGCCCGTCAGCGACAGGGTCCCGCCAGCGGCGGTCATCCGCACGTCGCGGGTGGCGCTGGCGCCGCCGGCCGTGATGCTGGTGGCGGCCAGCAGCACGATGTCGCTGGCAGGGTTGGTCACGGTGACCGTCCCAACGCTCAGGGCGTTGTCGAGGCTGGTCAGCGCCAGGCTGGAATCGCTGGTCAGCGCGCCGGTGGTGATGGCCCCGTTCACGCCGGCAATGGCGGCGCCGGAAATGCGCGCGTCGATGCTGCCGGCATCGACATCGCCCAGCGTCAGCCCACTGAAGGCTGCGCTGCGGGCCACCACGTTGGTGGCACCGGTGGTGGTGATGCTGGCGCCATTGAGGCGGATGCTGAGCGTGCTGGTCGGCGCGGGTCCGGCCCCCGGCGCGATCGCGCCGGCTTCCAGGCTGACCGTCGGCGCGGCCAGGGTGATGGTGCCCGACCCCAGGATCGAGCGCTGCGCCGCCAACCGCAGGCCAAAGCCGGGGCCAGCGCCAAAGCTGCGGGTCTGGCCGGTCTGGCCGATCAGCAGGTCGAGCGCGGAATCGATGTCCACCGCGCCGGCGCTGCTGCTGGCGCCTTCGATGCTGATGTTGAAGTCGCCGCCGATGTTGCTGATGATCAGATCGCCAACCACCTGCACCGCGCCCAGGGTGATTGCCCCGACGTTGGTCAGGGTGGGGCCGGCCGCTGCATAATCAGAGGGTGTCAGTGCCGGCGCGGCCACGGGCGATGCCAACAGCAGCTGGTTGGCCGTCACATTGCCCAGCGCCAGCGTGCCAACCGTGCCCTGCCGCACCAGCACATTGCCGTTGGCTTCCAGATTGGGGCGGCCAATGATGCTGGTCGCCGCATCGAGCACGGTCTGGCCCAGCCTGGGGACCACGACACTGGGCGTGCCATTGGCATCCAGCGTCAGGTTGCCGAGCGCGGTGATGGCGCCGACGCTGCTCTGCAGCAGCACGCCGCCGCCGGCCGACTGGGTGAGGGTCTGGCCATCGGTGCCCACGGTAATGGCGCGGGCGCGCACGATATAATCGAAGGTGCCGCCAACGGTGACAGCGCCGCCCACGGTGGCATTGCCGTTCAGCGCGGTTACCGTCGTCGGGCCGCCGCTGGAAATGATGCCGCCGGTCACCACGATATCGGTCTGTGACGTGAGCGCCACCTGCAGGCCGGCCTCCAGGCTGCCAAGGAACAGGCCGTCCGGCGTGTTGCCGCCAATGCTGGTGCCGGTCGAGGTCAGCACGATTTCTGCGCCCGACTTGATGGTGCCGCCGGTGATGCGCTTGCCGGTGGCGATCACCGGATCCGGCGTGTCGATATTGCCGAGATTGAGGATCTGCGCGGCGCTGTTCACCGTGCCGCCGCTCGGGGCCGGCGGGCCCAGCGTGATCTGGTTGCCGGCGCGCACGAATATGATCTTGCCGACCAGGGCGCCGATCGGCAGACCCGTCGTGGGATCGATGATCGCATTGCCGTTGCCATCAACCGGCGCCAGATCGTTGGCCACGTTTGGCGTCGCGATCGTCAACCCACCGGTGACGACATCGCCAACGCGCGCCACGATCACGATATCGTTGCGCGATTCAACGCCAGCCACGGTCACATCATTGCCCAGCGCGACAACCCGCCCGCGCGAGCGGATCTGGCCACCCACGCTGAGCAGGCCGCCTGCGTCCAGCGTCAGCGCCGGCGCGGTGGTGATCACCGAACCCGAAATGCTGATGCCGCCGCTGCTGACCACGCGGATGACGCCATTGGCATCCAGTGCGCCGCTCAGGCCGGCGAGTGCCACGCCGTTGACCGTCGGCGTGGCGTTGACCGTGATGCTGCCACCCGCTGCCGTTGCCAGCAGGTTGAGCGCACCGCTGCTGCCGCCGGCATCGGCGTTGCCCAGCACCAGGGTGGAGCCGGCATCGAGCGTGATGTCCCCGGTGCCGCCCGTCGTCACCGCCGAGCCGATGGCCATGGCGCCGCTGTTTTTCAGGCTGAGCGGGCCGCCGATGGACAGGCTGCGGATATCGACCGCGCCGGTGATGGTGGCCGGGGTCACCAGGCTGCCGCCCGTCACCTGGCCCAGCGCCAGCCCGTTGAAATTGGCGCCCGCCGTAATGGTGACCGCGCCGCCGCCATTGGCAGTCTGTGCGCTGGCATTTTCAAACGCGATGCTGCGCAGGCCCGGGCCGGGCGCGGTGGTGCCGGCCGACAGGGTGATACCGCCAGCCTGGCTGGATTGCAGGGTCAGCGCGTTGGTGCCGACGATGCGGCGATCGGCGGTCACCGCGATGGTGCCGCCCTGTTGCGTCACCGCCGCGGCGCGGCCAAGCAGCACGTCCTGGCCCCCAGTGATCGCCACGGCGCCGGTGCCGGCGTTGATGCCGGCGCGGATGGTGGCGTCATTGCCGGCGCCCAATGCGCTGAGCGTCACGTTGCCGTTGCCGCCGCTGGCGACGCTGTCGGCATTGCCGGTGCGGCCCACGGTCAGGCTGCCGGCGCTTGCGACGATGCTCACTGCGCCCGTGGTGCTGGTGGCGCTGTTCAGGACGATGTTGCCGGCCGATGCCACGATGTCGATGGCGGCATTCTGGGTGAGGCTGCCCAGGGTCAGGTTGCCGCCCACCTGGAATTGCAGGCTGGCCGCCGAATAATCGGCCGGCAACAGTGGGTTGACGATGTCGCGCTGGCCATTGGTCAGCACACCGGCAGTGACATTGCCCAGCGCCAGCGGCTGGCTGTTGTCGCCGCGCAGCAGCAGGATCGGCCGTGTGCCGTTGGAAAGGTTGGGCGCGGTGGTGCCGGTGATGTTGGTGAAGGCATCGATCACCAGATTGCCGGCGCCGGCCTGCAGCGACAGCGTGCCCTGGAAATCGACCCCGCCGGTGAGCGCGCGCAACAGCACGCCGCCCGCGGCCGACTGGGTGAGCGTGTCGCCGGCATTGCCCACGGTCACACTGGCCGCGCGCACCACGTAAGCGCCGCCATTGCCGGTGCTCACCGCGCCCGAAATCGTCGCCGCGCCGCCGGCCGTGACCGTGATGCCCTGCGCCGCCGTCGCGCCAACGATACCAACGGTCGCTGCCGCCGTGTCGGCCGCCACCGCCA
>NZ_WNJP01000129.1 GCF_009733735.1 Sandarakinorhabdus oryzae
GCGCGCGGCCGCATCGCGCCGCGGGTGTCGCCGCGCCCGGCGCCCAGCCTGCCGCCCACGCCCGACATCACCCGCACCATCCCGTCGGAGCGCATTTACGAGGATTACCAGGCGCTCTTGAAGATCCGCCCGGCCGATGTCGCGAGCTTTGTCGACAAGCGGCCCTATCTGTCGGCCTATCTGTGCCATTGCAGCGTGCGCAAGGTGGGCGAGGTGCCGATCCAGCCCAGCGGCGAATTTGATTTCTGCTATCGCCGCCCGCGCCAGTGGCACTCGCCGCGCCAGCGCTGCTGGACGACCTTTGCCTACAAGGTCCGGCAGATGATCGGCGGCGGCTGGGTGACCGTTTATGACGGGCTGGCCGGCCAGGATTATTTCGCCGCCGGCGAGGTGGCGCATCTGCGCACGTCCCATCCCAAGGCGCGCCCGTGCGGCGATGGCCCCACCCCGCCCGATCCGGGTGACGGCAGCGCCTTCGTCATGCTGGAACATGTCGGCGGGCCCGGCACCCACCATTTCAACTTCCCGGCACAGACCGGCCTGTCGAACATGGCCAGCCTGGCGCCGAACAGCGGCCTGATCAATTTTGCCGGAGTGCCAGACTGCCCATGGGCAACCGGGCTGGGGCTGCGGCTGTGGTCATCGCCCACGCTGGACGGGATCGTCGTCTTCTACCGGATGAAGGTGGTGCCGGTAAACGCCGCCGGCGATCCGGCCGGGCCGCCGGTCACGCTGGATGGCCCGGTGAGCTGGCAGCGCTTTGTCACGGTCAGCGGCCAGATCGTCACCACCTCCACCAGCCTGGCGGTGGCGCCGGCTGATGTTGGCGGCGAGATCGGCCTCTATCGCATGCCCTATTGGTCGGGCGGGATGGACTGGCTGGCCGGCCAGTATCACCAGATCTGGGACACGACGGCCGCGGACTTCCCCAACGGCAAATATATGCTGTTGTTGGAACTGTTCGGCCCCGGCGGCGCCCGCATCAAGCCGGCGAGCGCACCGGCCGGCGATCCCGGCACGGCCAGGCCGTTCCAGTTCCGCCGCTGGACCGCGCCGACCATCACCGCCAACGTGCCGTTTGCCGATTGCGGCCATGTCTTCTGGATCAACAACCGCAAGGTGACGGGCGACATCGTCGATCTGCGGAAGAACGGCGTTCCCAGCACGGACGAATGCCAGTTCATGTCTGGCCCCGGCACCACGACCTTCTCGGTCGGCTTCCGCGCCTTCCACCAGGAAGGCGTGACGACCGGCGGCGGACCGGGTGATGCCGACAGCTTCATGGCCAGCTATGCGCTGACCTGGCAGCGCGGTCTCAACGGGCCGAGCGGGACGATCGAGACCGGCACCGCCGATCAGGGCGAACTGGCCACCGAAGCATCGAACACGCTGCTGTTCTCGACCCTGCTGGGGGCCTTTCCGCCCACCCATTCGGCGCACAACCGCTGCACCTTCTCGGTCCATCTGCACGTCGATGCCAAGCACACCAATGGCGGCGGCTTCATCGACGCCTATGACTATGACGAGACGGCCAGTTTCGCGCTGGAAATCGTCTGACGTCGCGCACTGGGGCCGCAGCGCCTCGCACCGTTGGCCCCACGCCGGGCCGCAGGGATCGCCCCCCTGCGGCCCGGTTGTGTGCGGGGGCTGTGCGCCCCCCGAAAATCACGGGCCATATCCGTAACCATGCGGCTGG
Organism: Sandarakinorhabdus oryzae; assembly: GCF_009733735.1. Lineage (GTDB taxonomy): Bacteria > Pseudomonadota > Alphaproteobacteria > Sphingomonadales > Sphingomonadaceae > Sandarakinorhabdus > Sandarakinorhabdus oryzae. The sequence continues at coordinate 1,697 of NZ_WNJP01000129.1, forward strand.
ACTTCGCCCGCTGCCCCATGCCAGACTATTGAAAACTCGGGTTGGCGACGGACCGCGACGGCATGGCAAGCATCACCATCTGGCACAATCCCAATTGCGGCACGTCGCGCAATGCGCTGGCGCTGCTGCGGGACCAGGGCCATGATGTGACCGTGATCCAGTATCTGAAAACCCCGCCCGATGCCGCCACGCTGGCGCGCGTGGCCAGCGCTGTTGGCGGCGCGCACGCCCTGCTGCGCACCCGTGGCACCGATGCAGAGGCACGCGGGCTGGACAAGGCCGACGAAGCCACCATTCTGGCCGCCATGCTGGCCGATCCGATCCTGATCAACCGCCCGGTGGTGATCGGCCCCAAAGGCATCGTGCTCGCCCGCCCGATCGAGCGCGTGGCGGAAACGCTGTGAGCATCCGCCCTGCCCGCATGGAGGATGCGCCGGCGCTGGCCGCCATCTATGCGCCGGCCGTGCTCACCGGCACCGCCAGTTTCGAGATCGAGCCGCCATCAGCCGCCGAAATGGCCAAGCGACTGATGCAGGTGAAGTCGCACGGCTGGCCGTGGCTGGTGCATGTCACCATGGGCCAGGTTGATGGCTATGCCTATGTCACCCAGTTCCGCGACCGGGCTGCCTATCGCTATTGCGGTGAAACCAGCGTCTATGTCGCCCCCGATGCGCAGCGCACCGGCATCGGCCAGGCGCTGCTGTCGGCGGCGACCAGCGCGGCCGGCAAGGCTGGTTTCCGCCAGCTGATCGCGGTGATCGGTGACAGCGGCAACACCGCCTCCATCGCGCTGCATGCTGCCTGCGGCTTCGAGCGCGCTGGCCTGCTGAAAGCCGTGGGCGAGAAGTTCGGCAAGCCGCTCGACATCGTGATGATGCAGCGCAGCTTGACCAGCTAGGCCATCACGTGCGGCGGTTGGCGCCGCCGCCGCAATTTGCGGCCAATCAGCGCGAAGCCCAGGCCCAGCATCACCCAGTTCGCTGGTTCCGGCACCGCGGCTGCAGCCAGCGCGCCGTTCGCCGCGCCAAACGCGGAGAGACCGCCATCCCAGCGGCTGCCGATCATCCCGGCGATCGCCGGCACATAGGCGCTCCAGGTGGGAGACGGCAGCCAGCCGTCGGTCCGTCCGCGCAGATCATAGAACTGGTTGACGCCCACGATGTTGGTTGGCGACGGCCCGAGCTTCAGCGACGGTGCGCCGTTCGCCGCAGTCGGCAGGTTGGAGATCACGTTTTCGAAGAACTGGCTTTCGGTGCAGTTGCCGCAGGTGATACCGTGCGATGTGCTGGTGAGCACATAATTGCCGGCAAACAGCAGCCGCGTGCCGCTGCCGGTCTTCGGGTCCGACGACAGATAACCCTGCTGGAAGCCGATCGAGCTGTTGTTGAGCACGAACACATCGGCTTGCAGCGGCCGGCCGGTGAGGCTCCACAGCTGGATGCAATCGGGATGGCCGCCCTGCCACGCCACGAAGGCGGAACAGCTGTTCGACCCGACGATCACCCGCTGGTTGTCGATGATGTTGATGCCATCGGCGGTGCTGCCGGTGATCTGGTTGCGCATCACCATCACGTCGGTGGAGGAGCGCACGCCGATGCCGGTCAGGTGGCCCTGGAACCGGCTGTCGCGCAGCGTCACGAAGCTCGATGTCGCCACCAACAGCCCGGTGCCGCGGTCGTCACCGTTGCCGATCACCGTTGCGTTGGCAAAGCTGATATGGCTGCTGTTGTCGATCCGCACCGTCTGCCAAGCCGCCAGCTCCACGTCGCTGCGGCCATAGGTGCCGCCAATGAAGCTGACATTGTGGACATTGTTGATCTTCAGCCCGGCGAGGAACTGCGCGCCACTGGCATCGATGGTGAGCCGGCCAAAATCGCGGTTGGCCATGGCAAAGATGCTGGTGAAGCTGCCGGTGATCCGCAATGTGTCGCCGGGCTGCAGCGAGGCCAGCACCGTCTTCTGGTTGCTGGCCGGCGTCAGTTCCACGATCCGCTGCGCGTGGGCGACCGAGCTTGCCAATGCCAGGCTGGCGGCCACGGCAAGGTGCAGGCGGTTCAGGGTCGTCATGGCGTCTCCCATTGGTTCGGCGTGGGCCGGTCACTGGGCTGATAACGGCGCTGGGGCGGCGGGATTCAGCCCGGCGGCCACGGCTGGGCTTGCGCGGCCGCGGCCAAGCGGCCATGGGCGGGGCATGGCGATCACCTTGCTGTTTCCCACGCCCTTGTGGCAGGCCCGGCTGACCGACGATGGCCTGCTGGCCGATCTGGCGCACAGCTGCCACAGCCTGGCCGCCGATGATGCCGCTGGCCGCCGCTGGAGCCGCGCGCACCGCTATCGCGGCTACACCAGCTATGCCTCGCTGAACGATCTGCCGGCCCGCGATCCGGCCTTTGGCCAGCTGGCGCGCTGGCTGGTGCGCCAGGCCAGCGAATTTGCCGCCGCCGCCCATCTCGATCTGGCGGGGCGCAAGCCCAAGCTCGACAGCCTGTGGGTCAATGTCCTCAAGCCCGGTGGCGGCCACAGCGGCCATATCCACCCGCACAGCATCATCTCCGGCACGCTTTATGTGGAGGTGCCCGAGGGTTCAGGTGCCATCCGCTTCGAGGACCCGCGCCTGCCAATGCTGATGCACAGCCCGCCGCGCACGCCCGACGCGCCGCCTGAGCAACGCAACTTCGTCCACGTCGAACCGGCGGCGGGGGACCTGTTGTTGTGGGAAAGCTGGCTGCGCCATGAGGTGATGCCCAGCGCGGCCAAGGCTGAGCGCGTGTCGATCAGCTTCAACTTCGCGTGAGGGCTCTCAACATCAATTTTTCTGCCGCCAAGCTTCGGGGAGATTAATCAAGCTAGCCTCACTCAGCAATTAAGTTATGGTATCCATAAATATCCATAAATTTCTATTGATGAATCGAGCATGATAGTAACTTTTTATCAGTTTCACTAAGCGCGATAATGCCGTCTTTTTGGTAATTTACTTGGAATATACGTTCATATCGGTCTGGACCAATTATCCATAAGATTGGAGAAATATTTGATCGCAAAGATCGCACCTTTCTGAATGCGTTTTGTAATTTTCCTTTCGAAGGTTCAAGCGCCGAATGATTCTGTCCAAACTCAATCATAAGTTCTATCAATTGATCAGCTTCTCTTTCAGTCTTTTTCACCTCGCCGGATATAGAAATATCGACGCCGTTTGCGGCGATCGCTAATAGATCAAAAGCACCATCGTTTGATTGCGATCTGAGGCGCGACACCGGCCAACCATGGTCCAAGTGAAGACGACCAATGGCACCCAGGGTGATTATCGGCTCCAACCATAGTGTGAATTTCCGAGGAGCCGCTTCCTTCGAGCCTTCCCAAAAGAACTGTTCCTTCAGTCGACCTGAGGCGAAAAGATATCGTCCTCGACCCAAGTGTGATGCCAAGCCAGTTTCCCATGCACGGAGAAAATCCTCTGCATCGGCCTCCGCGACGCGGTTCGATTTTTCATCGAAGCCATCTGGCACGATCAGCGCATATTCGTCGGTACAAAAATCGGGAATCAACTGCGCTTTGATCAACGCGTCGAACTTTATGCGAGAATCCATGGCGTCGCTCCGATCAAGGAGCGTAACTGCCAATCTTCAGCACTGGCAAGCCGAAGGAACGGATTGAACTCGCACCCCCAAAAACGCAAACGGCCCGTCGCTCCTGGGTGGGGGTGGAGCGACGGGCCGGGCGGGCCCTCCCCGCCATGTGGGTCTGTCCCGGGGGGAGACAGCCCATGACTCGAGTCTCTATCAGAACTTGAAGCTGACTTCGCCCCCAATTACGCGGCGCTGGCCCGGCGAAATGAACGATCCACCAAATTCGATGGCCGGGATCACCTCGTTCAGCCACTTCTTGTCGAGCAGATTGTTGGCGAACACCGAAACCGCCCAGTTGTTGCCTTCCAGGCCCGCGCGCAGGTTGACGATGCCGAACGCCTTGCGCTTGGTCACGTCATAGCGGGCGTTGCCGACGAACGCCGGCAGGCCCAGCGCCGAAATCGGCAGCAGCCCGCTGAACAGCGTCGGCTTTTCCTGGTTCTGGACGCTGTGGAACCAGGTCGGGCCGGTCAAGCGATAATCGGCGCGGAAATTGGCCTTCAGACCATCGTTGATCGGCAGGCTGAGCTGGGTGCCGGCGTTGATCGTGTAATCGGCGGTATAGGGGCTCTTGTTGCCCACCGTGTCGGGCCGGCTGGCGTTCTTCTTGATCTCGCTGCCGGTCAGGTTGCCGGAGCCGAAGATCGTCCAGTTGCTGGTCAGCTTGGCGTTGAGATTGAGCTCGCCGCCCCACACATCGACGCGGTCAATGTTGGAGACAACGCGCAGCAGGCCAAAGCTGCCGACGAAGAATTCGAAGAACTGCATGTCGCGGACCTGGGTGTAGTAACCCGCCAGGTCATAGCTGAGACGACCATCGAACAGGCTGCCCTTGATGCCGGCTTCGAAGGCCGACGAGCGTTCCAGGCGATATTGATCGTTGATCGTCACGCCGGCGCCGATGGTGCCGGGGCCGGTGAAATTGTTGCGGACGATCGCAGCCGAGCCCTGGTTGTTGAAACCGCCGGCCTTGAAGCCCACGCCCCAGTTTGCATAGAGCGAGGTGGTCGGCGTCGCCTTGAACAGCAGGGTGACCTTGGGCTCCAGCTGCTTGAAGGTCGCGGCCGACGGCGGGATCAGGCCATTCGCCTGGCCGGGGTTGATCGGGCCGCCAGTGAAAGGATCGGTGACCAGCGGCACCAGATTGTTGGCGCGGCGGCGTTCGATGTCATAGCGCAGGGCGAGACCGGCGATCAGCTGATCGGTCGGCTTCCAGTCCAGCGAGCCGAAGGCGGCATAGACATCGGTGCGGAAGCGGTCGTTGAACAGCTGGCTGGTCGGGTTGCTGCTGCCCGGCGGGTTGTAGAGCGTGGGCGACACGCCCTGGCCCAGATCGGCGCCCAGGCTGACGCCGGTTTCACGATCGATGTTGAGATAATAGACGCCCAGCGACCAGTTCAGCGGGCCATCCAGATCGGAGGCATAGCGCACTTCCAGCGACAGATCTTCCTGCTTGCGGGTCTGCAGCTGGGTGCCGTCGCAGGTGGTCGGGCTGTAGGCGCCGAAGGTCGAACCGTTGACCGGATCGAACAGGAAGGGCGTCGGCACCGAACCGATGAAGGTCGGCGCGTTGAGCGGATAGCCGGTCAGCTGCGCGGTGGTGGCAAAGCATTGGGCGCTGGCCGCCTGGCTGGCCGGGGTGGCGCCGGGGAAGGTGTAGCGGGCGAAATCGGCCGAGGTGCCGTCGGCCGTCAGCGACTGATCTACATTGGAATAGAGCATCCAGGCGGTCAGCTTGCCCTTGCCGAAATCATGCTCGAGCCGGGCCGAGGTTTCGAACGTGGTCTGCTCGTTGGTCGGGCGGATGTTGCTGTAATAACGGAACGGGTGGTTGTTGACGTTCTCGTAGAAGGCCGGGTTCACGCCGGCGAAATAGGGCAGGTGGAAGCTGGCGTTGAAGTTGATCGACGCGCCCTTGAGATGGGCATAGCGCGCCTTGAAGTCGAGCGTGGTGGCATCGTCGATCTTGGCGACGATGCGGCCATCGATGCCATAATTTTCCTGGTCGTCGACAACCTTGCTGTTGCCCAGGAACTCGTTGCGCCAATAGCCATCGGTGGTCTGGTAATTGCCGGACAGCACGAAGCCGATCTTGTCTGAAAACGGCCCGGCGAGATAGGCGAAGGCCTGGCCGGTGCCGAGTTCACCATAATTGGCACGGATGGCGCCTTCCAGCACGTCACCCGGCTTGATCGTGGTCATCACGATGGCGCCGGCCGCCGCGTTGCGGCCATAGATGGCGCCCTGCGGCCCCTTCAGGACTTCGACCTGGCGCAGCGTGCCCTGCACCTGGTTCAGCTGGGCAGTGTTGGTCTTCAGGATGCCGTCAACCACCAGCGCGACGCTGGATTCGGCGTCGCGGGCGCCGTTGAGGCCGCGGATGTTGATCTGGGTGTCGCCGGCTTCGGCCGTGCCCGACACGATGGTGACGCCGGGGGTGAGCTGCACCAGTTCCTGGGTGCGGAAGGTGCCGGTGGCGGCCAGCGTTTCGGCAGTGATCACCGACACCGTTGCCGGCACGTCGATCAGCCGTTCGGTGTTGCGGCGGGCGGTGACCAGGATTTCACCGGCGTCATCGTCCGCAGCGGCGGCGGCCTGCTGGGCCAGCGCCGGGCTGGTGGCCAGCAGCAGGCCCGAAACGCCCAGCAGCAGGTGCGCGCGGACCAACGCCGGGCCAGCCGCGGG
>NZ_WNJP01000013.1 GCF_009733735.1 Sandarakinorhabdus oryzae
ACGGTCAAGAGCCGTGTCGCCCGCGCCCGCGCCGCGCTGCGCATCCTGCTCGATGGCGGCCAACTGGCGCAGAGCCGCGCCGATGCGCCGGCCGGCCGCGGCTCCGCGCTCGATCAGATCATGGCCCAGGCCGAGTTATTGTCGGCGCCGCGCTGACCAACGCCCCACGCGAAAAGGGGCACCGGATCAACGCGATCCGGTGCCCCGTCTTCCCGTCCAGGAACTGGCAGTTACTTGGGATCGGTCGGCGCAGTCGTCGTCGTCATCGTGTCGGTCTTGGTGGTGGCACCCACCTTGCCGTCCTCGATGGCATCGGCCTTGGCTTCAGCCTGGTCGCGCACGGCATCGGCCTTGTCGCGCATGGCATCGCCAGTGGCTTCGCCCTTGGCTTCGGCGCTATCGGCCTTGTTCTCGATATCGGTGGCGGCAGCGTCGCTGGTGTCGCGCACGGCATCGGCCTGGGCATCAGTGACCTTCTTCTCACAGGCGGCAAGGCTCATGGTGCCGGCAACCAGTAGCAGCAGGGTAATGGGTTTCAACGGCATCGAAAGGTCTCCTGTTTGGTGTTCGGTGGGTGTGCAACGCGCGGCAACGAGAAAGGTTCCATCGCCAAGGATCAGGCCCGCCACGACCAGAGCGGGGCGGGCGCCGGCGGTGCCGGCGGCGGCGTTGCAGCGAGGCTGGCCACCTCATGGGTCCATACCGAGAAGCCTTCGAGCAGATGCGGGCCGAAACTGTTGAGCAAGGGCACGTCGGCGGCATCGCGGCCGCGGGCGATGACGATGCGGCCGATGCGCCGGCGGTTGTTGCGCGGATCGAACACGTGCCAGCCGCCGCCCAGATAAACCTCCATCCAGGCGCTGAAATCCATCGGCTCGACCACCGGCACGCCGATGTCGCCCAGGTGGCCGTTGACATAGCGCGCCGGGATATTGAGGCAGCGGCACAGCGCAATCGCGAGATGGGCAAAATCGCGGCACACGCCGACGCCCTGGTCCAGCGTGTCATGCGCGGTGCGGGTGGCGCTGGCCTGATCATAGGCAAAGCGCACATGGCCATGCACGAAATCGCAGATCGCCTGCACCCGGCCCCAGCCGGGCGGCACTGCACCAAACTGGTCCCAGGCAAACTGGCTCAGCCGGTCGGTCTCGCAATAACGGCTGCCGAGCAGATAGAGCAGGCAAGCGGCCGGCAGATCGGAGACCGGCACCTCCACCGCCTGGGGCACCAACTGGTCGGGAAGGCCGCTGCAGCGGATGATGGTATCGCCTTCCAGCAGCAGCGCGCCGGCTGGCGCCACCAGCCGTTGGCAGCGGTTGCCGGCCAGATCGCGATAAAGGCTCACCGGCACGGCCGGAAGGCTGTGCCAGTGATCACGCAGGATCTCCACGTCGGGCTGGTCATCACGCACGGCCAGCATGGTGATCAGCGGCGTGGGTTCGGCGCAGACCAGGCTGATCTGGTAGCCGCAGCGGATCAGCATGGGTCAGGCGTGCTGGCGCGGCGCAACTGCGGCGGCCGGCAGGGCACCGGGCAGCAGATTCGGATTGCTGGCCGCCAGCCGATCGGCCCGCAGGCAGGCATCCAGATCGGCGAGGTCGATCAGCACATGGCTGGTCGCCAGCAGTCCGGTGCCCAGCGCCGGCAGTTCAAGGAACGCCATCAAGGTGCGATAGGTGGTGAACGACAGGCCGCTCAGCTGTTCCTGGTCGGCGATCAGCCGATAGAGGCCGGGCGGCAGGGGGCTCGTCATGCCCTTCAACCGGAAGGGATAGAGGAACAGCACGTTCGATTGGATGGTGCGGGTGTTCATCGGTGGGGGCTCCGGAACAGGTGGGTCAGGTCAGGCGCGGCAACGGCGCCGCCGCTTCAGCCGCCATCGGGTTGTGGCCGGCGGTCGTCGCGCTGCTGGTCGTCGCGCTCGTCGCGGTCGCGCCGGTCACGATATTGGCCGTCGCGTTCCGGGCCATTGCCCCAGCTGGAGCGGTAATTCTGCTGATACTGGCGCTCCCAGCGGCCGCGTTCGGCATAGAAGGGCTGGTTGCGATAATGCTCGTCCCAATAGCGGCCGAAGCTGAAGTTTCGCACACCCACACCCATGCCCGGCGCGATGCTGGCCAGGCTTTGCAGGCGACCGCGATAGCGCGTGCCGATATGCTTGCTCGACAGCCAGCCGCGATCACGCCCGACGGCGACGTCACACCAGGTCCAGTCGCGCAGGCAACCAAACACGGTCACCCGCATGCGGGCGCGGGCAACACCGATCCGCGGATAGGCAACATCGGGTCCGGCGCGCAGATAGGCCATGCGCAGCATGGTGCCGGTGATGCTGCGCCCGCCGTCGCCGCGGTCGCCATAATTGCGATCGCCCCAGCGTCTGTCGGTCTGGCGATCGCCCAGGCCCTGCCGGTCATCCTGCACATAACGCTGTTCCCAGCGGCTGCGCTCGCCATAGAAAGGCTGCTGGCGATAATGGTCGTCCCAGTAATCGCCGAGGCGGAAATCGCGGTCGCCCAGCTGGAAATTGCCATAGGCATTGGCCAGGCTGTCGCGGCGGCCGCCGACATCGGCCTGCAGGTCAAGCCCGCTCACCCAGCCGCGCGCATTGCCTTGCCCGACATCGCACCAGCTGCGATCCCGCAGACAGCCGAACAACTGCACGGCCTGGCCCTGTTCGATGCGGCCCACCGGCGGATAGCCGGCTTCGGGACCGGCGCGCAGCATGGTGTCACGGCCGGCCATCACGGGCGGGCCCTGGTCACGGCGGTCACTCTGGGCGACGGCTGGCGCCGCCAGCAGGGTCGCCATGCCGGCGGCAAGCATCATGGTTCTGATCATCTTGATTGTCCTTGCAGGCGCTGTCAGGGCCACACCCCGATGCGTCAGCGGCAGCGTACGTTGTTGCGATCGATGGCGTTGCCGGCAGCGCCGCCAGCGACGGCGCCCAGAATGGTGCCCAGCACTTCCGAACCGCCCGGCGCGATCACGTTGCCGAGCACACCGCCGGCCACGGCACCCACGATCAGGCCGGTGCTGCCATCGGAGCGGCGGCAGTAATAGCGCCCGTCCTGGCCGCGATAGACCCGGTCGTTGTAGCCGAGCCGGCGTTCGCGCATGCGCGGCGTTTCCCGGTAATAGCGGCCGGCGTCATAGCCGCCGTATTGCGGATCGGGTCGGTTGTAATCATACCCGCGCCAGTTGCGCTGGGGCCGGCTGTCCGACATGTCCGACATGCAGCCACTGATCAAAAGCGATGCCGCGACGGCACCATATGCGATCTTCATCGCCAGTCTCCTCGGGTGAGGTCCGCTCCGCGAGGGGCAGGCCGCCAGCACCGTGGCCGTTGGTTCCGGCCCTGTCGGCCAGGCAATCCCACTTTCCGTCCTCACGCGCGGGCTGGCGAGCGCCGGAATCTACGCCTGCCAGAGCCCTGGTGGTCTGAGTATAATCCGGTACTGCCGGCTGCCGGGGCCGCTGGTTAATTCTCGCTCACTGCCCCGGCCAGACCTCCCGGTTCCCCCCGGACCCGGCGCCGGGGCAGTACCCCTGCCAGCAGGCCGGAAAGGAAGGCGCCATGAGCATCAACAAGAATCGCATCGCCGGTGCTGGCAAGCAGGTTGCCGGCGCCACCAGGGAAGCCGCTGGCAAGCTGGTCGGCGACAAGAGCCTGGAACTGTCGGGCAAGGTCGAAAAGACCGCGGGCAAGGTGCAGAGCGCCGTCGGCAAGGCGACGGCCAAGATCAAGGACAGGGCTAAAAAGTGACGGGCAACGGCCGGGCGCCCGCCCTGCCGACCTGACAGACGCCTGAACATGTCGATCGTCACGATCATCATCATCCTGCTCGCGCTCGCGTTGCTTGGCGTGCTGCCCATCTGGCGGCACAGCGGCCGCTGGGGCTTTGCCCCCAGCGGCGTGTTCGGCGTCGTTCTGGTCGTGCTGGTCATCATGGTTGTTGCCGGCCGCCTGTGACCGCTGAACGGCCGGAAATCTGCGCATTCGACGGGACGGTCCGCATGGTCTATGCTGTGCGGGCGTCGGCCCCCCGGCGCATGAGAGGCACGATCAAGTGAAGAAGAGTCGGCCTCCACGCCTGCCGGATGCGGCAGCGCCTCACACGTCGCGCATGATGGTGGTGGCCATTGGCGGTTCCGCCGGTGCGCTGGATGCCGTGCGCGGGCTGATTGCCGGGCTGCCGGCGCGCAGTGGCATTGCCTATATCCTGGTCCAGCATCTCGATCCCGGTCATCCCTCGCTGCTGGCCGATCTGCTGGTCGATGAAACGCCCTTTCCGGTGCTTGAAGCCAGCGATGGCATGCCCCTGCTGGCCGATCGCCTGCATGTCATCCCGTCGGGCACCCGCATTGCGGTGGCCGATGGCATATTGCGCCTCACGCCTTCGACCCAGAACGAGGGCCCGCGCCTGCCGGTCGATTTCCTGCTGCAATCGCTCGCCACCCAGCCCGAACTGCGGGTGGTGGCCGTGCTGCTGTCGGGCAATGGTGCCGATGGCCGCGAAGGCGTGCGCGCCATTCACGATGCCGGCGGCTATGTGATCGCGCAGGATCCGGCTGAAGCCGGCCACGACAGCATGCCCGCCACCGCCATCGCCACCGGCTGCGTTGATGCCATCCTGCCGGTGGCGGCCATGGGCGCCGCGATCATCGATCGCCGCAACCGGCTGCCGCTGCCAACCCTCACCGGCAAGGACTGGATCAGCCCGGTGCTCGACCGGTTGAAGAGCAGCGGCCATGATTTCAGCGGCTACAAGCTGGGCACCATGCAGCGCCGCATCGAACGCCGCGCCCGCATGGCCGGCCATGGCGCCGGCAGCGGTGCCGAGGCGCTGGCCGTCTATGTCAGCCGGCTTGACGATGACGAGGCGGAGCTGCAGGCGCTGGCCAACGACCTGCTGATCAACGTCACCGGCTTCTTCCGCGACCACGAGGTGTTTGCGACGCTGGCCAGCTCGATCCTGCCCGACCTGGTGCGCCGCCACGACGACGTGCAGCCGATCCGGCTGTGGTGCGCCGGCTGCAGCACGGGGGAGGAGGCCTGGTCGCTGGCCATGCTGGTGCTGGAGGAAATCGCCCGCAGCCGGCCGACGCTGAAGCTGCAATTGTTCGCCACCGATCTTGATCCCGATGCCATCGCCGCGGCGCGCCACGGCGTCTATCCGCCCGGCATCGAACGCGAAGTCTCGCCCGAACGGCTGCAACGCTTCTTTGCCGCCGATGATCATGGCTGGCGGGTCGGCCCGGCGCTGCAATCATCGGTGGTGTTTGCCGTCCACGATCTGCTCACCGATCCGCCGTTCAGCCGCATCGACATGATCTCCTGCCGCAACCTGCTGATCTATCTGCAGCCGCCGGCCCAGGCCCGGGCCATCGGCCTGTTCCACTTCGCGCTGCGCCCCGGCGGCCTGCTGTTGCTGGGCAAGGCCGAAACCGTGTCCGACCCGGCCGACGCGCCGGCGCCGGCCTTCACCCTGATCTCGCGCCAGGCCCATATCTATCGCCGCAACGCCAGCCACCGGCCACCGCCAGCGCTGGGCACCGATACCGGCGCGCCGGTGGGGCTGCGGCTGGCCGCGCCCACCCTGCCGTCGGCCCGTCTGCAGGCGCTGGAGGCGGAATTGGCCAGCATCCGCGCCGAACTGGCCAACGCCGATCGCCATCTGGGCGATTTCGATCCCGAACTGCAGGCCATCCAGGCCGACACGCTGTCGCGCAATCAGGAATATCAGAGCACCAACGAGGAATTGATCACCTCGCAGGAGGAACTGCAATCGCTGAACGAGGAGCTCGTGGCGCTGAACGGCCAGCTGCAGGAGACCATCGATCGCCAGCGCACCATGGCCGACGATCTGCAGAACATCCTCAACAGCACCAATGTCGCGACCATCTTCCTCGATCTCGACAGCCACATCCGCTTCTTCACGCCGGCCACCCGCACGCTGTTCAACATGCTGCCCGGCGACATTGGCCGGCCCTTTGCCGATCTGGCGCCGATCACCCCGGATCCAACACTGGCCAGCGACATCGCCAGCGTGCGCACCGGCGCGCAGCCGCCGGATCGCGAGATCGAATCCGCCGATGGCACCTGCTTCAGCCGCCGGGTGCTGCCCTACCGCGCCCACGACAATCATGCCGAAGGGGTGATCATCACCTATACCGATGTTTCAGAACGCAAGCGATCCGAACATGTCATGCTGGAGGCGCGGGAGTCGGCCGAGGCCGCCAACCTTGCCAAGTCACGCTTCCTGGCCGCGGCCAGCCATGATCTGCGTCAGCCGCTGCAATCGATGGTGCTGTTGCAGGAACTGCTGGCGCGCAAGACGACTGACCCTGAAAAGCAGGCGCTGCTCGCCCGGCTGGACCACACGCTCGATGCCATGGCGGCGATGCTGGACGGCCTGCTCGACATCAACCGCATCGAAGCCGACGCGGTGGAAATCGCGCCGGGCAGCTTCCCGCTCGACAGCCTGCTGGCCGAAACCGTGTCCGGGTTGAGCGAACAGGCGGCCGCCGGCCAGCTGACCCTGCGCCATGTGCCGACCAGCTGCCATGTCGTCTCCGATCGCCGCCTGCTCGCCGGCATGGTGCGCAACCTGGTGGCCAATGCCATCAAGTACACCGAAAAGGGCGGCGTGCTGCTCGGCGCGCGCCGGCGCGGCAACATGGTGCGCATCGAGGTGTGGGACACCGGCATCGGCATTCCGACCGACAAGCTGGAAACCATCTTCAAGCCCTATCAGCAGCTGGGCCCGACCCTGATCGACCGCAGCCGCGGCCTGGGCCTGGGCCTCGCCATCGTGCGCAGCCTGGCGGACATGCTGGACCACAAGATCGAGGTACAATCCTGGCCGCATGGCGAACATCCGCGCCATGGCTCGGTGTTCAGCATCATCGTGCCCCTGGCCACGCCGGATCCGACCGGTTCAGGCGATGGGCCGCTGTTGCTGGCCGCGCCCGCCACGCCGGCGTCGGAGCCGGCCGCTGCGCCTGCCCCCGGCTCGGCCAGCATCCTGGTGATCGACGATGATCCCGATCTGCTGGAGCTGCTCGACGAACTGCTGCGCGCCGCCGGTCACGCGGTGGCCACCGCCCGCGACGAGGCCGAGGCGATGGCCAGCCTTGCCGCACAGACGCCAGACCTGATCATTTCCGATTTCCGCCTGATGGGGCCGCGCGACGGGCTGGAACTGGTGGTCGATCTGCGCGCCGCGCTGCTGGAAACCCACGGGCGCACCGTGCCGGTGATCATGTTGACCGGCGACATTGCCATCGAGGCGCTGGTGCGCTTTGCCGCCAACGACATCGTGCGCCTGGCCAAGCCGGTCCGTCCGGTGGAATTGCACGCCGCCATTGCGGCGGCCCTGGGCGATGCGGCGGCCGATGCAGCGGCAGCGCCGGTCGCTGATCCGAACGCGCCCGCCCTTGTGCATGTGATCGAGGATGATCCCGATGCACTGGCCGAATTCGGCATCCTGCTGGCCGGTGCCGGCCTGCCTGCCCTGCTGCATGCTTCGGCCGAAGCCTTCCGCGCGGCGTGGCGGCCCGGACAGGGCGGTTGCCTGCTGGTCGATGCCGTGCTGCCCGGCGAAGGCGGCCTGGAACTGCTGGCCAATCTGAAGGCTGCAGGCGCGCTGCCGCCCAGCATCATGATCACCGGCCAGGGCGATATCGGGCTGGCCGTGGCGGCGATGAAGGCCGGTGCCATGGATTTCATTGAAAAGCCGGCGCCCGGCCAGGCCATTATTGACAGCATCCGCCGCGCCCTGGCCCAGGGCCGTGCCGGCGGCGAAGTGGCAAGCGCCGCGCATCTGGCCGCCGTGGCCCGGCTGGCGACGCTGACACCGCGCCAGCGCGAGGTGATGGCGCTGGTGCTGGATGGCCATCCCAGCAAGAATATCGCGGCCGATCTGAAACTGAGCCAGCGCACCGTGGAAAACCACCGCGCCGAAATCATGCACCGCACCAAGTGCCGATCCTTGCCGGAACTGGCCCGGCTGGCCATGGCCGCCGATCCCGGCGGGGTCCGCGGCTAACGGGACCGGGATCGGCGGCAACCTTCCCCCGCCCCGGGGGCGGGACGGGGAAAGGCAAGCTCAGGACGCGACGGTTGCCATGGTGGCCCGGCGACGCGCGGTGAAGCCGACCATGCCGAAGCCGGCCAGCATCATCGCCCAGCTCGACGGTTCCGGCACACCGCCGGTGGGGCCTTCGCCAACCGAACCGGCGAACGAGCCGGCGACATTGGCGTTGAACGGGGTGCCATAACCGTTGGCGGCCACGGTGAAGGCCGGCGTCAGCCCGGTGAAGGCCAGCGAGAAGTTGCGGAAGTCGAAGTCCGGCAGGGTCAGCAGGTTCGACGTATAGCTGATCGGATTGCTCGGATCGGTCGAGATCATGCTGGCCGAACCGCCGGCGCCATCAAAGCTGAAGGTGGCGTTGGTGAAGTTCACGTCAAGATAGTTGGCGCCATTGCCGAAGTGGATGTTGCCGGTCCAGCCGAGCTGCTGAAACTGCGGGCCCAGGCTGGTGACCATGGCGTTCGAACTGGCCGACATCGTCATGGTCGACGGATAGAAACCGATCGGGCCAAACGCGCTGACCACGAAATAGACCGGCGATTCCAGGATGGTCAGGCTGTTGCCACCGGCAATCGCGTTGTACTGCGCGATCTTGTTGGAGGTCTGCTGGGTGAACTGCGCAAAGGTCACCGAGCCGCTGTCAACGGCCAGCGCCGGGCTGGCGAGAATGGCAGCCGCAATCGCGGCGCCGGCGAAATTTCGGAAGAGTGTCATGAGCTAAGCCCCTTGCTTTCTGCCCCGCCTGAATGACGGAAAGATGAAGAAAGTCTTAGGGATTGGGCCTGTGAGGGACAGCGCCGGAATCTACGCTGGTGCCGCGCTCTGCTCTGTGGGGGAATGCCGCAAGCCAGGCCGCACGCCGGCGCGACAGCAAGGTCGGGCGATCGACACCCGGGGCGCGTTCAGGATATGGTGTTGCGCTCGGCCCAAACTTAACCTTGGCACCGCAGGCATCTGTCTGACTGGTTCCCCGTCCCAGCGGAAGGGGCTCGTCTGAACGAAGTGGACATTCTAACGGACAAGAAATCGCAGGGGAAGGTTGTTCCCCCGCGAATTCAACATGTCAGCTCAGAAAAATGGTGCCCAGAAGAGGACTCGAACCTCCACGCCCTTGCGAGCGCCAGCACCTGAAGCTGGTGCGTCTACCAATTCCGCCATCTGGGCACGGGGTAGGCGGCGGCTGATATGGGTGGAATCGGGGGTTGTCAATCGCCTGCACGCCGCCAGGGCGATTTTTCCGGCGGTGGCAGCGTCGCGGGGCAAGATGGGCCAAGACAAGGCCGGCGCCAGCGGCTAAATCGCCGGCATGACTGACATCTCCGCTCCCACCCTTGCTCCCGGCAGCCTGGTCACAGTGATCGGCGGTGCCGGCTTCATCGGCCGTTACGTGGTGGAGGCGCTGGCCAAGGCGGGCTATCGCGTGCGGGCCGTCTCCCGCCATGCCGACAGCGCCCTGTTCCTGAAACCCCTGGGTGACCTTGGCCAGATCCAGGTGGTGTCGGGCAATATCCGGTCCGATGCCGATATGGCCGCGGCCTTTGCCGGCGCAGCAGCCGGCGTCAACCTGGTCGGCATCCTGGCCGAAAGCGGCGACCAGCGCTTTGCCGATCTGCAGGCGGCCGGCGCTGGCCGTGCGGCGCGCGCGGCCTCGGCGGCGGGGGTGAGCGCCTATGTGCAGGTCTCTGCCATCGGCGCCGATGCGGCGAGCCCCATCCCCTATGCCCGCTCCAAGGGCGAAGGCGAACAGGCGGTGCTGGCGGCATTGCCGTTCGCCACCATCCTGCGCCCCAGCCTGGTCGCCGGGCCGGAAGACCAGTTCTTCAACCGCTTTGCCGGCATGGCCCGCATCGCGCCGTTCCTGCCGGCGATCAGCGGCGACAGCCTGTTCCAGCCGGTCTATGTGCGCGATGTCGCCGATGCGGTGCTGGCGGCGCTGCAATCGGCCGATGCGCGCGGGCGCACCTATGAACTGGGCGGGCCGAACGTGCTGAGCTTCACCGCCATATTGCAGATGATCTCCGATCTGACTGGCCTCGATCGCCCGGTGGTGCCGCTGTCGGACTTCACCTCGGGCCTGCTGGCGAAGATGGGCGATGTATTGCCGTTCATGCCGATGAACAGTGACCAGCTGGCGATGCTGAAGAAGGGCAATATCTGCGCCCCCGGCGTGCCCGGCCTTGCCGATCTGGGCGTCACGCCCACCCCGCTGTCGGGCTTCGTGCCCGACATGATGCTGCGCTTCCGCCGCGGCGGGCGCTTTGCCAAGGCGGCCCAGGATGCCGCCGCATGACGCAGCCCGATCTGCTCACCATCATCCTGCTCGGCATTGTCGAGGGGTTGACGGAATATCTGCCGGTATCCTCCACCGGGCATTTGATCCTCGCCAGCGAACTGCTCGGCTTCAAGGGCGAGGCCGGGGCCACCTTTGAAATTGCCATCCAGTCAGGCGCGATCCTGGCCGTGCTGGTCGCCTATTGGGGGCGGTTCATGGGGGTGGCGCGCGGCCTGCTGGCGCGCGAGGCGGGCGCATTTGCCTTCCTGCGCAATGTCCTGCTCGGTTTCCTGCCGGCGGCGATCATGGGCGTGCTGTTCATCAAGACGGTGGAGGCGTTGCTCGAAAGCCCGACCACTGTCGCGGTCTCGCTGATCGTCGGCGGCATCGCGATATTGTGGATCGAGCGGCGCATGACGGTGCCGCGCGTGTTCAGCGTTGAAGCCTTGCCCACACGCACATCGTTGCTGATCGGGTTGGGCCAGTGCCTCGCCATGATTCCCGGCGTGTCGCGATCGGGGGCGACGATCATGGCGGCGCTGCTGCTTGGGGTGGACCGCAAGACGGCGGCGGAGTTCAGCTTTTTCCTGGCGGTCCCGACAATCTCGGGCGCCACCGCGCTGGTGCTGTGGAAGAACCGCGACACGCTCGACGCGTCCAACCTCAGCGCCATCGGCATCGGCTTTGCCGTCAGCTTCGTGGTGGCCTTGCTGGTGGTGAAGGGCTTTGTCGCGCTGGTCAGCCGCTTCGGATTCGCGCCCTTCGCCTGGTACCGAATCGCGGCAGGCAGCGCGGCGCTGGTGTGGCTGGCGATGCGTTAGGGCCGGAACGGCCATAAAATACCGCCCAAATCGCCCAAATCGCACGGCCAGTCCGGATTTAGGGCAGTTTTATTGCCCTATATGGCGTTTTTCGCGTGACAATCGCCGCCGTTCATGGTTTCGCGCATCCGAACGAAAGGATACGCGCCCATGGCCGCAACAAAATTGCTGAAGTTTGTCGAACGCAGCCAGGCCTATCCGGCCAAGCGCGCCGCCGACGAACGCGCCCATGATTTCCTCGAGATCAGCCGGCCTTATATCCTGGCCAAGGCCGAGGAGCAGGCCGGGCGCTGTAGCCAGTGCGGCGTGCCCTTCTGTCAGGTGCATTGCCCGCTGCAGAACAACATCCCCGACTGGCTGAAGCTGACGGCGGAAGGCCGGCTGCAGGAAGCCTATGAAGTCTCGTCGGCCACCAACGCCATGCCGGAAATCTGCGGCCGCATCTGCCCGCAGGACCGGCTATGCGAAGGCAATTGCGTGATCGAGCCCGGCTTTGGCAGCGTCACCATCGGTTCGGTGGAAAAATTCCTGACCGACAACGCCTGGGAACAGGGCTGGGTGAAGCCGCTGAAGCCCGTCGCCGACCGTTCGGGCCAGAGCGTCGCCATCATCGGCGCCGGCCCGGCGGGCCTCACCGCCGCCGAGGCGCTGCGGGTGAAGGGTTATGAGGTGCATGTCTATGACCGGCACGATCGCGCCGGCGGGCTGCTCACCTATGGCATCCCCGGCTTCAAGCTGGAAAAGCCGGTGGTCATGCGCCGGGTTGAGCGGCTGCGCGAGGGCGGCGTGCACTTCCACGCCGGTTTTGCGGTGGGTGTTGATGCCAGCCTGGCCGATCTGCGCGAAGAGCATGACGCGGTGCTGATCGCCACAGGGGTCTACAAGGCGCGCCAGGTCGAGGTGCCGGGCGCCGATGGCCCGAGCACGATGGAAGCGCTGGACTATCTGATTGCCGCCAACAGGAGTGGTTTCGGCGATGTGCTGGCCGATGCAGCGATGTTCGATGCGGCGGGCAAGCATGTCGTTGTGATCGGTGGTGGCGACACCGCGATGGACTGCGTGCGCACCGCTGTGCGCCAGGGCGCGGCCAGTGTGAAATGCCTCTACCGCCGTGACCGCGCCAACATGCCGGGGTCGGTGCGTGAAGTCGCCAATGCCGAGGAAGAGGGCGTCGAATTCGTCTGGCTGGCCGCGCCGGCCGAGATCACGGCCACCGGTGTGGTGGCGCAGGGCATGCGGCTGGGCCAGCCCGGCCCGGATGGCCGCCGCTCGCCGGAGCCTGATGCCGACAATCGCTTCACTCTCAAGGCCGATCTGGTGATCAAGGCGCTGGGCTTTGATGCCGAGGATCTGCCCACCCTGTTTGGCGCGCCCGAACTGCCGGTGACGCGCTGGGGCACGGTGCGGGTGGATCACAAGACGATGATGACCGGCATGGATGGCGTGTTCGCCGCCGGCGACATCGTGCGCGGCGCCAGCCTGGTGGTGTGGGCGGTGCGTGACGGACGTGACGTGGCGGCGCAGATGCACCAGTATCTGCGCAGCCGTGCCACTGCGGCCGTCGAGGCCGCCTGATGCGGCCGGCGTTTTCCCAAGGACAATCGACCATGAAGATTCTGATCGCTGCCACTGCTGCTGTCGCCCTGGCCGGCACCGCCCAGGCGCAGGCGGCAAAGGCCGATCCGGCGACGCTGCAATCAGCGGCGGCTGTGGTGGCGCAGCTGGGGGTGAAGGCCAAGCTGCAGGCGCAGATGGCGAACACTGTGGCGCAGATGCGAACGGGCGTCGTCATCCGCTCGATGCTGGCGCAGCAGCCGGGCTTCATCCCGGCCTATCAGGCCAACAAGGCGAAGTTTGATACGGTGCTGGCCAAGGCCGGGGCGCTGCAGGCGGACATTGCCCAGGGCGTCATCAACCAGAATCTCAATGGCGTGGTGAATGCTGCCACCCAGGCCTATGCCCGCCAATATACCAAGGCCGAACTTGATGGGATTCTGGCCTTTTATCGCAGCCCGGCCGGCCAGGCGGTAATCCGCAAGGAACCCGCCGTCGCCGCGGCCATCGGCCAGGCCACCGGCCAGATGATTGGCGCGAAGATCGATGCTGCCATGCAAGCCAATGCCAAGCGGCTGACCGAAGTGCTCAGCCCGCTGAACGGCACCGGACAACAGGGACGCAAGCCATGACCGACCTGCCCGCCCCCTTCACCGCCAGCGCCGAGGAGCGCGCCCGCCTGGCCGAACACGGCATGTATCGCCCCGATTTCGAGGGCGATGCCTGCGGTGTTGGCCTGGTCGCCGCCACCAACGGCAAGCCACAGCGCCGCGTCGTCACCGCCGCCATCGATGCGCTGAAGGCGGTGTGGCACCGCGGCGCTGTTGATGCGGACGGGATGACCGGGGACGGCGCCGGCATATTGGTCGAGATTCCGGTCGATTTCTTCCATGAGCATGTTGAGCGCCACGGCCAGAAGCCGGTCGCCGGGCTGCTCGCCGTGGGCCAGGTCTTCCTGCCGCGCACCGATCTGGCGGCGCAAGAAGCCTGCCGCACCATCGTTGAATCCGAAATCATCGGCTTTGGCTACAAGGTCTATGGCTGGCGCCAGGTGCCGGTCGATATCAGCTGCATCGGCGAGAAGGCGATGCTGAGCCGGCCCGAGATCGAGCAGATCATGATTGCCGGGCCGCAGAACGACGGCGAGGACGCCAAGGAGCGGTTCGAGAAGGATCTCTATCTCATCCGCCGGCGCATCGAGAAGAAGGTGATCGAGGCCCAGATCCAGGGCTTCTACTTCTGCTCGCTGTCGTGCCGCACGCTGATCTACAAGGGCCTGTTCCTGGCGGAATCGCTGAGCGTCTTCTATCCCGATCTCAACGACGAGCGCTTCGTCAGCCGCTTTGCCATCTATCACCAGCGCTATTCCACCAACACCTTCCCGCAATGGTGGCTGGCGCAGCCGTTCCGCACACTGGCGCACAATGGCGAGATCAACACGATCCGTGGCAACACGAACTGGATGAAGAGCCACGAGATCAAGATGGCCGCCGCCGCGTTCGGCGAGCATTCGGAAGACATCAAGCCGCTGATCCCGGCCGGCGCGTCGGACACGGCGGCGCTGGATGCGGTGTTCGAAGCCTTCGTGCGCTCTGGCCGCGATGCGCCGACCGCCAAGCTGATGCTGATCCCGCAGGCCTGGCAGCGCGATGCCAGCCTCGATCCGGCGACGCGCGCCATGTATGCCTTCTTCGCCAGCCTCATGGAGCCGTGGGACGGGCCGGCGGCGCTCGCCATGACCGATGGCCGCTGGGTGGTGGCTGGCCTCGATCGCAACGCACTGCGGCCGATGCGTTATTGCCTGACCCGCGATGGCCTGCTCATCACCGGCTCCGAGGCCGGCATGGTGGTGGTGCCGGAAGGCGACGTGGTGCAGAAGGGCGCGCTTGGCCCCGGCGAGATGATCGCGGTCGATCTCGATGCCGCGCCGTCGAAATTTTATTCGGATGCCGAGATCAAGGCCAAGGTGGCCGGCGCGCAGGATTATGCCTCGCTGGTCGCCGGCTTCACCAATTTCGAGGATCTGCCCGGCCGCGCCGCGCCGGAACCGGCCGCCCAGTATAGCCGTGATGATCTGCGCCGCCGCCAGGTCGCTGCCGGCCAGACGCTGGAGGACATGGAGCTGATCCTGTCGCCGATGGTGGAAGACGCCAAGGAGGCGGTGGGCAGCATGGGCGATGACGCGCCGCTGGCGGTCATTTCCGAGAACCCGCGCAACCTGTCGCACTTCTTCCGGCAGAATTTCAGCCAGGTCACCAACCCGCCGATCGACTCCCTGCGCGAAACCGGCGTGATGAGCCTGAAGACGCGCTTTTCCAACCTGACCAACATCCTGGATGACGAGGCCACCCAGGCCGGGGTGATGGTGCTGGACAGCCCGGTATTGTCTAACCGCGATTGGGCAGTGTTGAAGGGCCATTTCGGCCGCCAGGTCGCCGAGATTGATTGCACGTTCGACATCAACGGCGGCCCCGGCGCCCTGCGCGCCGCCATCGCCCGCGTGCGCGCCGAAGCCGAAACCGCGGTGCGCCAGGGCAAGACGCAGCTCTTCCTCACCGACGAGCACCAGTCCGCCGCGCGCGCTGGCATCGCCATGATCCTGGCCACCGCCGGCGTGCACACGCACCTGGTGCGCAAGGGCCTCAGAACCTATGCCAGCATCAACGTGCGCGCCGCCGAAGCGCTCGACACCCATTATTTCGCGGTGCTGATCGGCGTTGGTGCCACCACGGTGAACGCCTATCTGGCGCAGGAAGCCATTGCCGATCGCCACGCCCGCGGCCTGTTCGGCGCGCTCAGCCTTGATGACTGTGTGGCCCGCTACAAGAAGGCGGTCGATGATGGCCTCTTGAAGATCATGGCCAAGATGGGGATCGCGGTGATCTCCTCCTATCGCGGCGGCTATAATTTCGAAGCCGTCGGCCTGTCCCGTGCGCTGGTGCATGATTTCTTCCCCGGCATGCCGGCGAAGATCAGCGGCGAGGGCTTTGAATCCCTCTTCGTCAACGCCCAGATGCGCCACGAAAAGGCCTGGGACGAGGATGTTATCACGCTGCCGGTGGGCGGCCTCTATCGCTGGCGCGCCAATGGCGAGGCCCATGCCTGGAGCGCGCACCTGATCCACCTGCTGCAGACGGCCGTGAGCCGCGACAGCTATTCGGACTATCAGAAGTTCAGCCGCGGCGTGCAGGCGCTGCCGCCGATCAGCTTGCGCGATCTTCTGGATTTCGTGCCGGGCACCAAGGCTGTGCCGATCGAATCGGTCGAATCCGTCACCGAGATCCGCAAGCGCTTCGTCACGCCGGGCATGAGCCTGGGGGCGCTGTCGCCGGAAGCCCACGAGACGCTGGCCATCGCCATGAACCGCATCGGCGCCAAGGCGGTGTCCGGTGAAGGCGGCGAGGACCCGGTCCGCTTCAAGCCCTATGCCAACGGCGACAACGCCAACTCGGTGATCAAGCAGATCGCTTCGGGCCGCTTCGGCGTCACGGCGGAATATCTCAACGCCTGCGAGGAGATCGAGATCAAGGTGGCCCAAGGCGCCAAGCCCGGCGAAGGCGGCCAGCTGCCGGGCTTCAAGGTGACCGAGCTGATCGCCAAGCTCCGCCACTCGACGCCGGGCGTGACTCTGATTTCGCCGCCGCCGCACCACGACATCTACTCGATCGAGGATCTGGCCCAGCTCATCTATGATCTGAAGCAGATCAACACCCGCGCGCGCGTCTGCGTGAAGCTGGTGTCGAGCGCCGGCATCGGCACGGTCGCGGCCGGGGTGGCCAAGGCGCATGCCGATACCATCCTGATTTCCGGCAATGTCGGCGGCACCGGCGCCTCCCCGCAGACCAGCATCAAATATGCCGGCACGCCGTGGGAAATGGGCCTGTCCGAAGTCAACCAGGTGCTGACCCTGAATGGTCTTCGCCACCGCGTGAAGCTGCGCGCCGATGGCGGCCTGAAGACCGGCCGGGATGTGGTGATCGCCGCCATCCTGGGCGCCGAGGAGTTTGGCATCGGCACGATGAGCCTGGTCGCCATGGGCTGCATCATGGTGCGCCAGTGCCATTCGAACACCTGCCCGGTTGGCGTCTGCACGCAGGACGAAGCGCTGCGCGGCAAGTTCGTTGGCTCACCCGAGAAGGTCATCAACCTGATGAGCTTCGTGGCCGAAGAAGTGCGCGAGATCCTCGCCCGCCTGGGCTTCCGCAGCCTGGATGATGTCATCGGCCGCACCGAACTGCTGCGCCAGATGAGCCGCGGCGCCGAGCATCTCGACGATCTCGACTTGAACCCGATCCTCGCCAAGGTCGATGCGCCCGATCACCAGCGTCGCTGGGGCCTGGGCGACGGCCGCAACCCGGTACCGGACAGTCTGGATGCGGAGATGATCCGCGACGCAGCCCAATTGTTCGAACGCGGCGAGAAGATGCAGCTGGCCTATACGGTCAGGAACACGCACCGCGCCGTCGGTACCCGGCTGTCGGGCGAGATCACGCGGCGCTTCGGCATGACGGCGCTCAGCGAAGGCCATGTCCACATCCGGCTGCGCGGCTCGGCCGGCCAGTCGCTGGGCGCCTTTGCAGTGCAGGGCGTGAAGCTGGAGGTGTTTGGCGAGGCCAACGACTATGTCGGCAAGGGGCTTTCCGGCGCCACCATCGTGGTGCGCCCGATGGTCTCCAGCCCGCTGGCCAGCCAGGACAATGCCATCGTCGGCAACACCGTGCTCTATGGCGCCACGGCGGGCAAATTGTTCGCGGCCGGCCGCGCCGGCGAGCGCTTTGCGGTGCGCAACAGCGGCGCCACCGTGGTGGTGGAAGGCTGCGGCGCCAATGGCTGCGAGTATATGACCGGCGGCACCGCCGTGATCCTGGGCAATACCGGCGACAATTTCGCCGCAGGTATGTCGGGCGGGATGGCCTTTGTCTATGATCGTGACGGTCAGTTCGAACGGCGCGTCAACCGCGACAGCGTGATCGTGCAGCGGCTGGAATCAGCGCACTGGGAAAGCGTGGCGCTCGCCCTGATCGAGGAGCATGCCGCCGAGACCGGCTCCAAGTGGGCCGCCGGGCTGCTGGCGGAATGGGACCGCACCCGCGCGGCCATCTGGCAGGTGTGCCCCAAGGAAATGGTCAGCAGGCTCGCGCATCCGCTCAGCGACAGCGTCGCCAGCATCGCGGCCGAATAGGCGCCATCTTGAAACCGGGTTCTTCGCTGCTATATTTCACTATAACAGTTGAAGGACCCGGCCATGGCCAAGAACAATGATCCGCTGATCGAAAGCCTGATGCAGATGGCGGTGGCGGCTGCCCCGCTGATCCGCAAGGCGCGCGAAAGCGGCATTTTCCGTGATCGTGACGACGGCGTGGTGGACGCCGAGATCGTGACCCCGAAGGCGCCCGAAGCCCCGACACCACCGGAACCGGCTAAAGCCCCGGACGCCACTAGCGCAGCGCCGGCCGCGCCCAGCCCCGACACCGGTGCCCTGCAGGACATCATCGTCCGCCAGGCGCTGCGCATCAACGAACTGGAAGCCGAACTGGCGGCGCTGAAGGCCACGGCGGCGCCCAAGGCCAAGGCAAAACCCAAGGCCAAGCCGAAGGCCAAGGCCCGTGCCCGGACAGCGACGCCCGGCTGAGGCCTTATTGCCTCCAGTGTGATTGCCGGGCCTTTCCAAGCCGGCAAACATCATTAAGAACGGAGACGCAATGTGGCGTCTCTATCATTTCACGCTCTGCCCGTTCAGCCGCAAGGTGCGTTTCGCACTGGCGGTGAAGGGCGTGACGCATGAACTGGTGCAGGAACGGCCGTGGGAAAAGCGGCCGGGCTTCACCGCGCTGAATCCCGCCGGGCAGACACCGGTGATGCAGCGCGACGCCAGCGTGCTGGCCGATTCGACTGCCATCCTGGAGCATTTCGAGGAAACGCTGGACCGCACGCCATTGCTGGGCGCGACGCCCGATGATCGCGCCGAATCCCGCCGGCTGGTCGCCTGGTTCGATCAGAAATTCTATGCCGAGGTGAACGCGCCGCTGCTGGGTGAGCGCATGTACAAGCGCGCCGTGGTGCGCGGCACGCCCGATGGCGGCATCATCCGCGCCGCCAGTCGCATGGCGGACATGCACCTGGATTACATCGATTTCCTGCTCGAGCGCCGGGCCTGGCTGGGCGGCGGCCAGTTCGGCCTCGCCGATATCGCCGCGGCCGCGCATCTTTCGGTCGCCGATTATCTGGGTGGCCTGGAATGGGATGGCCATGAACCGGCCAAGACCTGGTATTCGGCGATCAAGTCGCGCCCCACGTTTCGCCCGCTGCTGGCCGAACGGCTGGAAGGCCTGCCGCCGCCGGCGCACTACGACAAACTGGACTTCTGAGCTGCACCCGTCCAAGCCTGTCGCAAAAGCCCCTAGGGAGAGGCGAATTGAACACGGGGACCGCGGCTGAAACACAGGCCCAATCGGGCGCCCGCTGGCTGCTGATCACACTGCTGTTTGCCGGCACCGCGCTGAACTATGTCGACCGTCAGGTGCTGGCGCTCTTGAAACCCACGCTGGAAGTCGAATTCGGCTGGACCGATCAGGAATTCGCCCACCTCGGCAGCGTGTTCCAGCTCTCCGCCGCCTTCGCACTGCTCGCCGTCGGCTGGTTCGTGGACAAGTTCGGCGTGCGCCTCGCCTATGGCATTGCCGTTGCCATCTGGAGCGCGGCCGGCATGGCCCACGCCGCTGCCGCCACAGTCGGCCAGTTCGTCGTCGCCCGCTCCGTGCTGGCGGTGGCCGAAAGCGTCAACACGCCGGCCGCCGTGAAGGCCTCGGCCACCTATCTGCCGCTCACCCAGCGCAGCCTGGGCCTCGGCCTCGTCAACACCGCGCCCAACATCGGCGCCATCCTCACACCCTTGCTGATCCCGCCATTGGCGCTGGTCTTCGGCTGGAAGGCGGCGTTCATCGTCACCGGCGGGCTGGGCTTTGTCTGGCTGGCCTTCTGGGTGATGGGCACGCGCCGGCTGGAACCGGTGGGCGTGGCGAAGAACGCCGCGCTGGAGGGGAACTGGGCCGAGCTGCTCAAGGATCACCGCACCTGGACGGTCGTCGGCGCCAAGGCGCTCACCGATTGCGTCTGGTGGTTCGTGCTGTTCTGGTCCCCCGATTTCCTTGCCAAGACCTTCGGGCTCAGCCAGGCCGAGATCGGCATCCCCACCGCCATTATCTTCACGCTGGCCGGCGCCGGCGCACTGAGCTGCGGCTTCCTGTTCCCGGCGCTGCTGCGCCGTGGCCTCTCCGTCAACCGCGCCCGCAAATCGAGCATGCTCTTCTACGCTGTCCTCATACTCCCCATCCCGCTCGCCCTCACTGCCCCCAGCGCCACCGTCGCCGCCCTCATCATCGGCCTCGCGCTCTTCGCCCACCAGGGCTTCTCCACCAACATCTTCGGCCTCGCCGCCGATACCGTCCCCACCTCGCGCGTCGCCGGGGTGATGGCGCTGGGCGGCGTCGCCGGCAACCTCACCGGCACCGGCATCATCGAACTGACCGGCTGGTGCCTCACCAACGGCGTCGGCTACTGGCCCATGTTCGCTATCGCCGCCGGTGCGTATTTGACCGCGCTGCTGTTCATCCAGCTGATGCAACCGGATATCCGCGCTTTGGATGAAGGCTGAAGCAAGGGGCCTCCGGCGGGCAGGGACGCAGTCCCTGCACCCGTTTGTTTTCGGGTGTGCGGGTTGGGAGTGTGTCAGCTTGCAACACCGTTGCAGCCAAATTCTGGTCTTGCTTTACTCGCTGAATGCAGGCCCTCGAAACTCTCTTTCGTAAGTTCGCTCGGCGGTCACACGCGCGCTGGTGGGTTGGGAAACGACCCGAGGTTCGCAAAGGGCAACTCGTAAAGGCGATTGCCGGGCAGGTAGGGCTACCGACTTCGCCTGATGACCCCTTCGACGGTGATCGGATGACCTATCTTGATTCGGAAAATGCCGCGCGCGTTCTTGCGGTGGCTGGAACGACGAGCTTAGCGTATGGGAAGCTGTCACCAACTGCCGGATCAGTTAAAGATGCAAGGGAAGCGCTGAAGGATTTGGCCGCAGATGCGACCTTCTTGAGCAATGGGCACTGGAGTGCCAGCGCACCAGTTTCATGGAATCGCATCACTTCGGCGACCTTCGACTGTGGCGTCATAGGCTTCGACCGTGAAAACGCTTTCATATTCTGGGTTGAAGAGGAGGACTGATCAGACCGTCTGCTGATTGGCGATCAATCCCGAAGGCAGAACGTCTCCTGTCCAGCCAAAAACTGCCAGTCGGACCGCCCAAAACAAAAGTGGGTGCAGGGGCTCAGCCCCTGCCCGCCGGAGGCCCACTTTCTCGCCTTCACTTCCCCGCCAGCATCTCCTCCACCCAAATCGGCACCAAAACCCCGGCTGGCCCGTGGCGGGCTTCGTCGAATAGGGGGGTGCCGGCGGAGGGTTCGAGGTTGAGTTCCAGCGTGTGCGCGCCGGCGTCGCGGGCCCATTGCACGAAGCCGGCGGCGGGATAGACCGCGCCGGAGGTGCCGATGGAGACGAACAGATCGCACGCCGCGATGGCCGCACTGATGTCGTCCATGTGGTAGGGCATTTCGCCGAACCAGACGATATCGGGGCGCAGGCCGCCCGGCTGCTTGCAGGCGGGGCAGGGTGGGTTGCCGAGCAGCGGTCCGCGCCAGGGCCGGGCGGCGCCGCAGCGGGTGCAAAGGGCGGAGTTCAACTCGCCGTGCATGTGGAGCAGGCGGTTGTGGCCGGCGCGATCGTGCAGATCATCGACATTCTGGGTGACGAGCAGGAAGTCGCCGGTCCAGTTCGCTTCCAGCCGGGCCAGTGCCAGGTGGGCGGCGTTGGGCACGACCTGGCCGAGGAAGGCGCGGCGCTGGTCGTAGAACTGCTGGACGAGCGCAGGGTTGCGGCGGAAGGCTTGCGGGGTGGCGACGTCTTCGACGCGGTGGCCTTCCCACAGGCCATCGGCGGCGCGGAAGGTGGGCACGCCGCTTTCGGCCGAAATGCCGGCGCCGGTGAGGATGACGATGTTCATGCGGTCAGCGCTCGGGGATCTGGCCACCAGATGCGCTGATAGGCCTGTGTGCTGCCATCGGGCGCGGCTTCCTTTTCGGCCAGCGATTCAAGGCCCCCCAGCCGGCGGTAGAAGCCGCGTGCGGCGGTGTTGGCGGCATAGACGTGGAGGTCGAGCCCCAGCCCCGGCGCTTCGGCCAGCGCGATCTGCGCCGCGGCGGCGAGCAGGCGGCGGCCGAGGCCCTGGCCCTTCAGGCCGGGACGGACGTGGAGATTGTCGACATGGCTGCCCCAGTGCGGATCGGCGGCGACAAAGAGGCAGACGAAGCCGGCCAGGCCCTCCGCATCCTCGGCCAGCAATACATGCATGGCGGGATCGGGCGCGGCAAAGCGGTCGCTCCACGCGCGCAGCCGGTCGGCGGGCAGCTGATTGGCCAGCCAGTCGGCGCCGAGGATATGGGCATAGGCCGTCTGCCAGCTCGCCGTGTGCAGGGCGGCGATGGCGGCGGCGTCGGCGGCGGTGGCGGGGCGCAGGTGCATCGCTGCAGTCATAGCAAACAGCTGCGGCGGCGCCAGCGGTTGCGCTGGCCTGCGGCATCGCCCAAAGTGGGCGCATGACGAAGAAGCCGATCCGCGTGGGTGTGCTGGGGGCTGGCGGCCGCATGGGCCAGGCCATCATCGGCCAGATTGCCGATTGGCCGGGCCTGGCGCTGGCCGGCGCGGTGGAGCGGGCCGGGCACGCCAGTTGCGGCCTGCCGGCCGGGCCGGGGCATCCGGAAACCCTCACCGTCTGTTCCAACATCGGCGCCATCGCCCACAAATGTGACGTGCTGATCGATTTCTCGGTGCCGGCCGCGCTCGCCACCAGCATCGAGGCCGCGCAGGAAGGCCGCTGTGCGCTGGTGGTGGGCACCACCGGGCTGGAGGCGGCGCATCATGCCCTGATCGACGAGGCGGCGCGCGACATCGCCATCCTGCAATCGGCCAACACCAGCCTTGGTGTCACCCTGCTCGCCCGGCTGGTGGAGGACGCTGCCCGCGCGTTGGGGCCGGATTGGGACATCGAGATTGCCGAGCTGCACCACCGGATGAAGGTGGATGCGCCGTCGGGCACTGCGCTGGCGTTGGGCGAAGCGGCGGCCAGGGGTCGCGGCATTGATCTGGCCAGCCACAGCGACCGTGGCCGCGATGGCATCACCGGGGCACGCGTGGAGGGCCATATCGGCTTTGCGAGCCTGCGCGGGGGCAGCGCCGCGGGCGATCACATGGTGCTGCTGGCCAGCGAGGGTGAGCGCATCGAGCTGTGGCACCGCGCCGAAAATCGCGGCATCTTCGCGCGCGGCGCGCTGAAGGCTGCGCAGTGGCTGGCCGGCAAACCGGCCGGGCGTTACGCCATGACCGACGTGCTCGGCCTCTGATTCCTGTATCGCGCGAGTGCCTCGCGGATCAGCGCGCCGACTTCGCGGCGTTCAGGGGCTGAGAGGAACTGGCCGACCCGCAGCCGCCGGCCGCTGACATTGAGGAACAAGAGCGCGTCGCCCAGCGGCGTTTCCTCGATGTCGACGCGGGTGAAGAAGGGTTCGAGCACATGCTCCACCTCTTCGCCCCACGGGTTGACGCGGGTGAGGGTGAGCGCGTCGCCGGCCAGCACCAGGCGCTCGTGGGCGCCGCCGGAGCGGTAGTTGCTGCGAAAGGCCCAGGCCAGCAGCGCCACGTCGGCGATCATGAACGGGATCACCGGCCACAGCCCCAGCACCAGGAAGCGGATCGAGCCGATCAGGAACAGGCCGCCCACCGCCAGCACCAGCGTGCGCGCATTGGCCCGGGTGAGCGAGCGATTCGGCCGGAGGGTGAGATCAAGCAACACCCGGACTCCTTATTCGGAAGGGCCTTGCAGCGCCAACGGCTTTGGCGGAAGGGCGACACCATGACCAAGCAATATCAACGCCTGATGACGGCGGCCGAGATCGACGATTTCTTCCGCATCCTCGCCGCCGCCCGCCCGGAGCCGGAGACGGAGCTCGCCTATGGCAATGGCTATCAGCTGCTGGTCGCCGTCGTGCTCTCGGCCCAGGCCACCGATGTGGGCGTGAACAAGGCGACGAAGCGCCTGTTCGAGGCGGTGACAACGCCGCAGCAGATGCTCGATCTGGGCGAGGAAGGCCTGAAACAGCATATCCGCACCATCGGTCTGTTCAACGCCAAGGCGAAGAATGTCATCGCGCTGTCGCGCCGGCTGGTGGAGGAATTCGGCGGGGAAGTGCCCCGCAGCCGCGACGTGCTGGAAACCCTGCCCGGCGTGGGCCGCAAGACGGCGAACGTGGTGGTGAACGTGCTGTTCGGCGAAGAGACCTGCGCGGTTGACACGCATGTGTTCCGCCTCGCCAACCGCACCGGCCTGGCACCGGGCAGGACGCCGCTGGCGGTGGAGACCGGCATCATGAAGCGGGTCAAGCCGCCGTGGCGGCGGCACGCGCACCATTGGCTGATCCTGCACGGCCGCTATGTGTGCACCGCCCGCAAGCCGATGTGCCTGGATTGCCCGGTGGCGCCGCTGTGCCAGTTCAAGGCGAAGCAGCAGCTGGTGGGCTGAAATTCAGCATCGGTTCAGCAGCATCGCGCGAGGCTGGCGCCAATCGAGGGAGGCCCTGATGCGCGCACTGATCTTGCCCCTGTTCCTGGCTGCCGCGCCGGCACTGGCCCAAACCCCGGCCCCTGCGGCCCCATCCACCCCTGTCACGCGCGGCTGCCTGTCGTTGGTGCAGATCCAGAGCACCAACGTGGTTGATGAGCAGACCATCGATTTTCGCCTCCGCGATGGCAGCGTGTGGCGCAACCGGCTGCCGCGCAGCTGCCCCGGCCTCGGCTTTGATCGCGCCTTTTCCTATTCGACCAGCATCCCGCAGCTGTGCAATGTCGATCTGATCCGGGTGATCGTGCAGAACAACCCCGGCATCATGGGCGCCACCTGCGGCCTAGGCAAGTTCGAGCGCCTGTCGGTCAGGGCAACCAAGGCCAAGGCCAAGGGCTGAAGCCGGGCAGGGCGAAGGGGCTGAATCAGGCTGGCGCCCGCCGCCCGGCGCTGCTAACAGCCCATCGTCCGCACCCGTAGCTCAGCTGGATAGAGCGCTGCCCTCCGAAGGCAGAGGCCACAGGTTCGAATCCTGTCGGGTGCGCCAGCCTTTTCCAACCAATATTACAATTTTGTCGGACTTGTGGCACGTGGCGCGCCAATATTGACCCTTGGCTGCAGATTTCATAAATTTTGTGTGGATGGGTTCTGTCAGGCCGTGGGGGGGCATATGGGCAGGGTTCAATTGCTGGCGGCCGCGCTGTTGGGTGCGGGCCTGTCGGGGGCGGCGGGTGCTGCCACCATTGCATATAACATCATCGATCTCGGCACGTTCGGGACAGCCGCCAATGTGCGCAGCTATGGCCATGCGGTGAACAATTTTGGCCAGGTGACCGGCTTTTCCGATACCGGCACCACCAATCGCGGGGCCACTCATGCGTTCCTGTGGGCCAACAACACGCTGCAGGATCTGGGCACGCTGGCCACCGGCACCATTGCCGTCGGCTATGGCATCAACAACAAGGGCCAGGTGACGGGCTACAGCAATGTGTCTGGCAACTTCCAGCATGCCTTCCTCTGGCAGAACGGCACGATGACCGACCTGGGCACCAATGGCGGTGTCCACGCCCAGGGCCGCGACATCAACGATGCCGGCAAGATGGTCGGGTTCAGCATCTTTTCCGGTAGCCGGAACGTGGGCTGGGCCAACGAGAACGGCTTCGAGAGCCTGCAGATGCTCGGCACCGGAAACCAGTCCAACGCCTATCGCGTCAACAGTGCGGGCGTGGCCGCTGGCTATGCCACCAATCCCCTGGTCTATGGCGTTCGCCGCGCGGTGACCTGGGATGCCAATGGTGTTGTCACCAATCTCAACATCGGCAACGGCAACGACAGTATCGCCTACGGGCTGAATGATGGCGGCGACGTGGTGGGGCGCTACCTGACGATCAACGGCAACAACGACACCATCGCGCGCGCATTCTGGTGGCACAAGGCGACCGGCACCTATCAGACGCTGGGCGGGCTGCCGGGCGAGGTCAATTATTACGCCTATGGCATCAGCAACGACGGCAAGATCGTCGGTATCGCCGATCATGCCAATGCCTTCGGCAACAGCGCGATCATTTCCGGCGTGATCTGGCAGAACGGCATCGCCACCAAGCTCAACGACCTGATCGACCCGCTGCTGGGCTGGAACGTGCAATTCGCCCAGGACATCAGCCAGAACGGCTTTTACATCACCGGACAGGGCACGATCGCGGGACGCCAGCACGCCTTCCTGATGTGTGCGGTGGGCCAGCCGTGCAACGGCGTCATTCCTGGCCTCGATCCGCCCCCGCCGCCCCCGCCGCCCCCGATCGGCGGCGTGCCCGAGCCCGGCACCTGGGAACTGCTGGCCGCCGGCTTTGGCCTGATGGGCCTGGTTCAGCGCCGGCGCGGCAGCGCTCCGGCGACTGCCGCCTGACCAGACCCACACGGGCCTGATATCGCGACAAGGCGGGGCCGTGTCTGTTTAAATTCATTAAGATTAAATTGACAAATTAACCAAGTGCGGCTTGACTCGCCTACTGGTTAAGAAAATAACAACACTCACGTTCAGTCTATCGCGTCGTTCGTGGCAGTAGCAGAACAGGTGTTGTTGTGGCTCTTTGCTTTCCATTGCCTACTCTTGGGAGAACGCGGTCTGGCGGACTCGCCAGGTGTCGCCGCGGATCCGCCGCCGCCGAGCTGGCTCTCACGCTGCCGCTGCTGACCACGCTGATCCTCGCCGTCTTCGAATATGGCTGCGTGATCTATTCCTACAGCCTGATGCAGCTGGGGGCCAACCGCGTCGCCCGCTCCGTGGCCGTCCACACCATGACCGATGCGCAGGCGCAATCGGCGATCGTGGGCTATCTGCCCGGCTGGCTGGCCAGTGGCGCGACGGTGACGGTCGCCGAATCGGCGGCGGCAGATCCGACCACCAACATGATCAACATCCGGGTTTCGGCGCCGGCATCCGCGGCGACGCCGCTGGCGCTGCTCACCCGGGTGGCGCCCTGGCAACTGACCACCACCGTGTCGGTGAAGCAGGAGCTGCCGTATGTCGATTGAACAGCGCCTGGGGGGCGTGCTGCGCCGGCTGCGGGCCGGGCGGCAGGGGGCGACGGCCACCATCTTTGCGCTGGCCATGCCGGTGATGACCGGCGGCCTGGCATTGGGCATCGACTTCAGCCTCTACAACATGGTGCACAACCGCATGCAGACGGCGGTTGACGGCGCGGCGCTGGCCGCGGCAGCGCAGATCGAGAAGGGCGGCGACATCACGACGACGGCGCTCAATTTCCTGGCGGCGGACACGCCGGCGGCCTTCGGCAACATGACCACGGCCGGTGACATCACGCTTGGCATCTATGACAACGAAAACGGCTTCCGCCCCGACAGCAGCAGCAACGCCAATGCCGTGCGGGTGCGCGGCGAGCGGTCGCCGGCGCGCGGCAACCCGGTGAACCAGCTGTTCACTGCGCTGTTCGTGGATGATGTGAAGACGATCTCGGTTGAAGCCATCGCGGCGCGGCCGGTCAACGTCTTCTATCAGCCGCCCGAGAGCAAGTCGCTCGACCCGGAGGCTGGCGACTACAACGAGCTCTACGTCTATTGCTTTGACTCCAAGGGGTCAGGCTCGCCAGAGTCGCGGCGCACGCAGATGACCTTGGTGTCCAACAACCTGCCGGCCGGGCAGGACATCGTGCAGATTTCCGGTGGCCGCATCAGCGCCAATCCGCCGGCCAATCCGGTGTGGCCGCGTTGCACCCAGGAAGGGCAGACGCTCTCGATCCGGCTGCGCAATGTTCGCCACGTGAAGGCCAACCCGGTGCTGTGGGCCAATCCCGCCGCCACCATCAGCGGCGTCCAGCCGGGCCGGCCGGAATATAATTATTATACCGACACGCTGCTGGAGGACTGGGTCGAGCGCTTCGACCTGCAGGGCTTCAACATCCTTGAGACCGTGCGCTGCGATTCGCTGGCGCAGTGCACGCCCGGCACCAGCAGCTCGATCCTGCCGTCGGGCCGCAATCGCCAGGCCACGCGCCGCCGCGAGACCCAACCGTGCGAGCCGAACAAGTATATGTATTTCGGCTTTGAGGACCGGCCGCCGGGCCAGACTGGCGCCAATGCCAACTGGCTGCAGCCGGCGTGGACCGACACCGACTATGACGATATCCGCATCGTCATGCGCTGTCCGGCCAGCGGTCGGCTGGGCGATGCCTATGTGCGGCTGGTGGGCTGAAACGGCCCGACCCAACGATCGCCGCGCCGGTGGTCCGGCTTTGACAGGCTCAGCCCTAGCGGTCGGCAACGCGCGGCATTGATCCCGTCACGCTGATCTGTGCCGGCATCGGCACGAGGCCCAGGATGGCGGCAGCCGATCCCGGCACGCTCAGCGTCATCCGCGCCACGCCATTGTCATTTTCCACCGTGGCAATCGTCACCGACCCATTCACCCAGCCGGGCAGGCTCTGACGCACATAAGTTTCGGCGGCGGTGCGATCCTGCCCGAACGCCATCAGCCGGGCGCCGTTACGCGCGCTCGTCGTCATGGCGTTGGTGGTATAGATCAGAAATCCATATTGCAGCGCGCCGAACAGCATCACGGCGAGCAAGGGCACGATGATGGCGAATTCGGCCGCAGCGGCACCGCTGCGGCGCCGCTGGCCGTCCCTTGCAGTGGACGAAGTCCTTGGACTGATTGCCATCTCACACCCCCGCACTGTCGCGCATGATACCGTGCGTGCGCCCGGCCGGCAAGCGAGCCCGCCCAGCGGCCCGCCGCCGTCTGTGGCAAAGGCGCAACGCTGTCATGAAATTGCCAAGAACCGCCGCGCGACCTTGACCAAGGGAACGTTCTCATATAGCAATCGGCATTAGTGAACGTTCACAAACGCGGTTTGAAGCCGGTTGGGCGATCCTGGGGGAGATGATTGGGGATGAATACGTCGATCCGTCCGGCCTTTGGCCGTTTCATGGCTTGCGCATCGGTCGTGGCCCTGGGTGTGGCTGCACAGCCGGCGCTGGCACAGGCGCAGACGGCTGCCGCTGCCGATGAGGGCAACAGCGAGGAAATCATCGTCACCGGCATCCGCGCCAGCTTGCAGAAATCACTGAGCGTGAAGCGCGACGCGCTGGGTGTCGTCGATGCCATCTCCGCCGAAGACATCGGCAAGTTCCCCGATACCAACCTCGCCGAATCGCTGCAGCGCATCACCGGCGTGTCGATTGACCGCCAGAACGGCGAAGGCTCCAAGGTCACCGTTCGCGGCTTCGGCCCGGATTACAACCTGGTGCTGCTGAACGGCCGTCAGATGCCGGCCTCGGGACTGGGCAGCTGCTGCGAGGCGCCGGCCTCGCGCTCGTTCGATTTCGCCAATCTTGCCGCCGAAAGCGTCGCGGGCGTCGAAGTCTACAAGTCGGGCCGTGCCACGCTGCAGACCGGCGGCATCGGTTCGGTCATCAACATCAAGACGCCGCGTCCGCTTGATCGCCTGGGTTTCAAGGGCAGCATCTCGGTCAAGGGCATGATCGATCATACCTTCGAGGACACGAAGGTGACGCCGGAAATCTCCGGCATTCTCAGCAAGACATTCGCTGATGATCGCGTCGGCATCCTCGTCACTGGCGTCTACCAGCGCCGCAAGGCGAGCCTGACGCAGTTTGGCGCCGGCTTCCGCGAAGGCTATCAGGGCTTTGAAAACAACTGGGGCTCGCTGCCGGTCGACGCCAACGACTGGCGCGGCAATTATGCCAAGACCCAGAACCGCCCGGGCGCGAACGACATCTATCAGGTCGTCCAGAACGCCGGCTATGACTTCATCGACATCGATCGTGAACGCATCAATGGCCAAGTCGTGCTGCAGGTGAAGCCCACCGACACGCTCGACATGACCGTGGACTATACCTTCTCGCAGAACACCATTGACGCCCGCACCAACAGCATCGGCGTGTGGTTCAACCACAACAACACCAGCAGCAGCTGGACGCCTGGCCCGGTTTCGGGCGCCAACTTCTATGCCGAGGATTTCGGCCCGGGCGAAGGCAAGGATCTGGCCATCACCGGCGCGCTGGCGGCCAACCGCAACATCAACCGTTCCATCGGCGGCAACATCAAGTGGGACGGCCCCGGCGGCCTGCGCGTCGAACTCGATGCGCACCACTCGACCGCGGAATCGAAGCCGACCTCGCCTTATGGCAGCAACAGCGCCGTCGGCAGCGCCATCTATGGCGTCGCCAGCCAGAAGGTCGATTTCAGCACCAAGATGCCGGTGATCTCGGTCGCCATGTATCCGGGCGCGGAAATCAAGGCGTCCAACATCCGGCCGGCCGGCAACAGCTTCCGCAACGGCTACATGAAGGACACGATCAACGAAGTCTCGCTGCGCGGCGGCTATGACTTTGAATCGGATCTGATCAAGAGCCTCGATTTCGGCGTCACCTACACCGAGAACAAGGTGCGCTCTGCCTTCGGCGTCATCCAGAACGACACCTGGGGCGGCACGCTGAGCGCGGCCGACACGCCGGATGCCCTTTATGCCATCACCCCGCTGGCCGCGAACCTGGCCGGCATGGACGGCTCGCAGAGCTCGGCCATCATCCCGAGCTATTTCCAGGTTGATACCGCCGGCCTGGTGACGCTGCTCCAGAGCCGTATCGGCATCTGCAACGCCAGCACCGTCCAGGGCGCTTGCCTGGCCAGCTATGGCACCGACCGGCGCATCCGCGAGGAAACCTGGGCGCCCTATATCCAGTCGACGCACCGGTTTGACATCGGCGACATGCGCGCCAACATCCGCCTTGGCCTGCGCTACGAACAGACGCGCATTTCCTCGTCGGCGCTGGCCCCGGTTCCGACCGGTGTCGTCTGGCAGGCCGCCAACGAAATGGGCCTGATCGGTGGCAACAGCAACTCGAGCTTCACCACGCTCAAGGGCAAGTATGAGAACTGGCTGCCGGCCTTCGATTTCGACCTGGCACCGACCAGCAGCATCCGCCTGCGCGCGTCCTACAGCCACACCATCACGCGCCCGGATTACACCAGCATGCAGGGCGGCATCACGGTCAACCAGCCGCTGCGCCCGAACGGTGGCAGCACTGCCGGCAGCGGCAACCCAGGCCTGCTGCCCTACAAGTCGAAGAATATCGACCTGTCGGCGGAGTGGTATTACGGCAAGGACAGCTACATCTCGGTGGGCTTCTTCCACAAGGATGTGAGCAACTATATCGCCAACACCACCACTCAGGGGCCGCTGTTTGATCTGCCCAACCCGGCGCAGGGCGCGGCGGTGCAGGCGGCGCGCACGGCGCTGGGTGGCACGCCCGGTTATGCCGACATCCTGGCCTGGCTGGCCACCAACAACCCGGCCGTCGTCCGCTTCGAGAATATTGAAGGGGTCAACACGCCCACCGGCATCATCGGCCAGGCGTCCGATCCAAAGGTGGTGTTCACTATCACCCAGCCGGGCAACAGCAGCCAGACCGCCAAGCTGCACGGCTTTGAATTCGCCGTTCAGCACAGCTTCTGGGATACCGGCTTCGGCGCAATCCTGAACTACACGATCGTGCGCAGCGACACCCGTTTCGACAACACGCTGCGCTACACCGCCACCCAGTTCGCGGTGACCGGGGTCAGCGACAGTGCCAACGCCGTGCTCTATTACGACAAGAACGGTATCCAGGCCCGTGTCGCCTACAACTGGCGCGATGGCTTCCTGTCGGGCTATGGCTTCGATCCGTCCTACATCGAACCCTATGGCCAGTTCGACGTCTCGGCCTCGTGGGAGTTCAAGAAGGGCTTCACCGCCTTTGTTGAAGGCATCAACATCACCAATGCCGATCGCCGCGGCCACATGCGCAGCGACAAGGCGGTGCAGTTCGCCGCGCCGGGCTATGCCCGCTACACGGCCGGGGTGCGCTACAGCTTCTGACCGGGGGCAACCGGTTGGGTCGCCGGAAGGGCCGCGCGCGCAAGCGTTGCGGCTCTTCTTGCGCTCTGCCACTGTGTGAGCACGAGAGGACGAGGTGACGGGTGAGACGCCATATCGGGTGGTGATCGTTGGCGGCGGCAGCGCCGGCTGGCTCACCGCCTGCGTGCTCGCCGCGCGCCGGCCCGG
The DNA here is from genome assembly GCF_009733735.1 of Sandarakinorhabdus oryzae. Lineage (GTDB taxonomy): Bacteria > Pseudomonadota > Alphaproteobacteria > Sphingomonadales > Sphingomonadaceae > Sandarakinorhabdus > Sandarakinorhabdus oryzae. Next base: position 31,992 of record NZ_WNJP01000013.1, read on the forward strand.
CCTCGCCATCACGCTGGTCGAATCGCCCGACATCCCGACCATCGGCGTGGGTGAGGGCACCTGGCCGACGATGCGCGAGACGCTGGCCAACATCGGCATCAGTGAAAGCGAATTTCTCGTCGCCTGCGATGCCGCGTTCAAGCAGGGCTCGCGCTTCGATGGCTGGGTGACCGGCGAAGCCGGCGATTCCTATCTCCACCCCTTCACCCTGCCGCCCGCCGGCGACACGGCGGCGCTGCTGCACGCCTGGGCCGCCATGGCACCCGGCATGCCGTTTGCCGCGGCGATGACAGCCCAGGCCGCGGCCTGCGCCCGTGATCTGGCGCCGCGCCAGCGGACCATGCCGGACTATGGCGGCGCACTGAACTATGCCTATCACTTCGATGCCGGCAAGTTCGCCCGGCTGCTCGGCCGCCACGCCACGCAGCGCCTGGGCGTCACCCACATCGCCGCCGACGTGGTGGCGACGCAGGGGGCGCCCAATGGCGACATTGAAGCGCTGGTGCTGGGCGATGGCCGCACGCTGGCGGCTGACCTGTTCATCGATTGCACGGGCCAGGCCGCGCGGCTGATCGGCGGCCATTGCGGCGTGGCGTGGATCGACCGCAGCACCGTCTCGTTCAATGATCGCGCGCTCGCAGCCCAGGTGCCGGTGCTGCCCGGCAGCCCGGTCGCCTCGCAGACCATCGGCACCGCGCACAGGGCGGGGTGGATCTGGGACATTGCGCTGCCGACACGGCGCGGCATTGGTTGCGTCTACAGTTCCCGCTTCATGGCCGATGACGAGGCCGATGCGGTGCTGCGCGCCCATGTTGCCGCCCATGTGTCGGGCGTCGATGTCGCGGCGCTCAGCCCGCGCAAGCTCAGCTTTGCCACTGGCCACCGCGCGCGCTTCTGGCAGGGCAATGTCGTTGCCGTCGGTTTGTCGGCCGGCTTCATCGAGCCGCTGGAGGCGTCCGCCATCGTGCTGATCGAGCTGTCGGCCCGGGCGCTGGCCGAGGCGCTGCCGGCCAGTCCGGCGGTGATGGCGGTGCAGGCCAAGCGCTTCAACGACCAGTTCCGCACCCGCTGGGAGCGGATCATCGCCTTCCTGAAGCTGCACTATGTGCTCAGCCAGCGCAGCGAGCCCTATTGGCTGGCGCAGCGCGACCCGGCGACCATCCCGGAACGGCTGGCCGAAGACCTGGTGTTGTGGCGCGAACAGCCGCCCTCGGCCCGCGATTTCCCGTTGCACGACGAGATGTTTCCGGCCGCCAGCCAGCATTATATCCTCTACGGCATGGGCTATGGCCTGCCGCTGCCACCGCCGGCGCCTGCAATCACCGCTGCCGCCGCCCGCATCGCCGAGGTGCAGGAGCGCGCGCGTCGCATCACCGCCGCTCTTCCCGACAACCGCAGCTATCTCGCCGCCATCGCCGCCCAGGCCGCCTGAGGATCATCATGCCCAACCACCAGATTGTCACGCCCGCCGAACACGCCGATCTGCGCGTGCATGTGGGGGCCGGCGCGGCGCTGGGCGATGCGGTGATGGCCTGCATTGCCGTGCCCGCCGAATTCCGCCGTCTCGCCGTCGATTACCCGATACTGTTTCGGCAGGACGAGGAAAGCGGCGCCTTTTCGGCGCTGGCCCTGTTCGGCTTCGAACCGGGCGAGAATCTGTTCCTTGATGGTAATGACTGGGATGCCGTCAACCGGCCGCTCGCGATGGTCGTGCAGCCCTTCCTCGTCGGCCGCAGCCGCGACGGCGATGGGCCGGGCCAGGTCCATATCGACATGGACCATCCGCGCGTGTCGCACAGCGGTGAGGGCATGCGCCTGTTCGAACCGAGCGGCGTGGCGACGCCCTATCTCGAACAGATTGCCGATCTGCTCGGCGCGCTCGATGGCAGCCACCGCGCCAGTGGCGATTTCTATGCCGCGCTCAGCCGCTATGACCTGCTCGAGCCGTTCTCGATGGACGTCACGCTCGACAACGGCGCCATGCACCGGCTGGTTGGTTATCACCTGATCGCCGAGGAGAGACTGGCGGCGCTGGAACCCGGCGTGCTGTCCGAACTGCACGCCGCCGGCCATCTGCTGCCGATCTACATGGCGGTGGCGTCAGTGGGGAACCTGACCCGGCTGGTGCGCCGCAAGAACAAGCGCGGTGATGGCTGAGGCGGCGCGTCTCGAGCGGCTGCCGCGTGTCGCCGAGGAGCCGGTGACGCTGGCAGACCTTGCTGCGCGCGTCACCGGTGCCACGGCACCGTTCGTGGTGCGCGGCCTGGCGCGCGGCTGGCCGCTGGTGCAGGCCGGC
>NZ_WNJP01000130.1 GCF_009733735.1 Sandarakinorhabdus oryzae
GCTTCCTGATGGCCAATGGCCGCGCGGTTGCCGTGCCGCCCGACTCCTCGCTGGCGCGGCTCGACTGGATCGTGGTCGCCGATGCCAGCGGTTCGGCGGCCGGCGCGCGCCTGCTGCTCGGCGCGCCGCTGCACGGTGATGTCGAGAAATTGCTGGCCAACCGGATCGAAAGCAGGGCGGTCTTCGCGTTCGATCCCGCCACCACCGGCATCACCGCCGAAACGCAGCGTCGGCTGGGCGCCATCACCCTGGCCCGGCAGCCGGTGGAACGGCCTGATCCAGCCCGGGTGCGCGCGGCGCTGCTGGGCGCGGTGGCCGAACAGGGGCTGATGCTGCTGCCCTGGGGGGAGGCGGGACTTGCGCTGCGCGCCCGGCTCGCCTTTGCGGTCGCCCACGGCCTCGACCTGCCGCCCAGCGATGATGCGGCACTGGTCTCCAGCCTTGATGCGTGGCTGGCGCCGCTGCTGAGCCGCCGCCTGTCTGACCTGTCTGACTCCCAGCTGGCCGAGGCGCTGCTGAACCGTCTGGACTGGAACCAGCGCCAGCGCCTCGACGCCTTCGCGCCTCCCCGCTTCAGCACGCCGGCCGGCAGCAGCCACGCCATCGACTATGCCGCCGATGGCGGCCCGGCCGTGGATTGTCGCGTGCAGGCCCTGTTTGGATTGGCGCGTCACCCGATGGTCGCAGACGGCCGGGTGCCGCTGACCCTGCGTCTGACCTCGCCTGCGGGCCGCCCGATCCAAGTGACCAGGGATCTGCCCGGATTCTGGGCGGGCAGCTGGGCCGAGGTGAAGAAAGACCTGAAAGGCCGCTATCCCAAGCATCCCTGGCCGGACAATCCGCTGGAGGCGCCTCCGACCTTGCGCGCCAAGCGGCCGGGGCAGCCGGGCTAGATTAAACTCGAAGGACCTGTTGTGATGCGGGCACAGTAAGGGGGACCTGGGATGGACAACGCCGCAATCGCTGAAGCGCTGTTCGACGCGCTGGCCAGCCAGGATGACCAGCGGGTGCGGGCCCTGTGCGCGCCGCCACCGCCACCGGCTTTGTCGAGGAGCATGCAGTGCGCGGCACGCTGGCTGATGGAGCCCGCCTTGATCTTGCCGTGTGGGTGGTCGCCGATGTGCGCAATGGACGGGTGACGCAGGCCAGAGAATATCTCGACATGGCGGCCGCCGCGCCGTTGATCGCGGCCCTCGCCGCCGCCTGAGCCTGGGGACCGCGGCCTGACACTGCGACCTGCTGCCACGTTGCAGCAAGGTTACACGCTGTTAGGCGTGTGACACTGACGTTACGCTTTTAATTCACCCGCATTTCCAGAGATTTCGGAAGTGTAAACGCGAGACGGATGAGGGTCCGGCTGGCGCGGGTGACCTGTGTGGCGTTGGTGGCCTGCGCCACTGTGCGCACGTCAGCATTACAAAAAAGTCATAACCAAATCCATGCAGAAGGGCAAGCGCATGATGGGTTCAGTTCGGGGTATCTTGAGGGACAATGTTGGGCGGTCGGCACTGCTGATTGCCATGGTGCTGGGCAGCCAGCCGGCGCTGGCGCAGGGCGCAGCAGCGGAAGCGGACGCGGCGGCGGCCGAGGACACTGGGGTGATGATCGTCACCGGTTCGCGCATTGCGCGCCGCGACGTGGAATCGAGCTCGCCGATCCAGATCATCGACAGCAAGGCGCTCGACACGCGCGGCTTCAGCACGCTGGCCGAAGCGCTGAACGAGCAGCCCGCCTTCGGCATTCCCGGCGCGTCGCCGGTCGGCTTTGGCCAGTCCAGCTTTGGCGCTGGCCAGAGCTTCGTCAACTTCCTTGGCCTCGGCTCACAGCGCACCCTGACCCTGGTCAACGGCCGCCGCTTCGTGTCGTCCAACACCGGCTCGGTGTTCGGCCCGACCGGTTCGGGCGGCAGCCAGGTTGACCTCAACACCATCCCGACCAAGATGATCGACAGGGTGGAAACCGTCGCCGCCATCGGCGCGCCGATCTACGGCTCCGATGCCATTGCCGGCACCATCAACATCATCCTGAAGAAGGATTTCGAAGGCATCGACGTCGACGGCCAGTATGGCGGCGCAACGCGCGGTGATGCGCCCAACTGGCGTCTGCGCGCCCTGGTCGGCAAGAATTTCGCCGGCGGTCGCGGCAATATCACGCTGGGCGGCGAATACAGCAAGTCCAAGGGCCTGCTGTTCAACCAGCGGCAGGTGACGATCAGCGACGATCGTTTCGACGACGCTCCGGCCGGTGGCAGCCCGTTCGCCCGTGTGCCCTATCGCGATTTCCGGGTGCCCTCGATTGCCACCTCCGGCGTGCCGCTGGTTGGCGACTTCATCTCCACCAGCCCGCAGCAGTCGAATGTATTCTTCGGCGATCCGTCGCTGAACTTCGGCGTCAACGGCGCCAACAACAGCCAGCTCAAGTTCGACAACGCCGGCAACCTGATTCCGATCGATTTCGGCAGCACCATCGGCCGTGACGACGCCTTCAGCCTGTTCACCAGCGGCGGCAATGGCTATCGCCTGACCGACGTCGAGAATCTGGTGACCGATCTGGAGCGCTGGAACGCCACCGCCACCGCGTCCTATGAGATCAGCGACAAGGTGCGGCTGTTTGCCGAAGGCTGGTACAGCGTCTCGCAAGGCCGCAACCTGGCCAGCCAGCCGACCTATCAATACGCCTTCTTCGATGCGGCCGGGAACCCGGATGGCAATTTGATCATTCCGCTGTCCAACCCGTTCCTCTCGGCCGCGACGCGCACCGCGATCCAGGATTCGATCAACAACAACCCGCTATCGGACCAGAATTTGATCGGTGAGGGCTTCGTCCAGGATTATTTCTATCTTGGCCGTGCCAACTTCGATCTGTCGCCTGGCGTGTCCACCGGCCGTGTGCAGGTGCTGCGCGGCGTGTTCGGCCTCGAGGGCAGCTATGAGCTGTTCAAGGGCCGCGAATGGAACTTCGGCATCAGCCTGACCTATGGCACCTCCACCACCAGCAGCCGCAACCCGGAACTGGTGCAGCAGAACTTCGTCAACGCCCTCAATGCCGTGCGCAATGAAAGTGGCACCATCGTGTGCGCGCCGGGCTATACCAACGCCCCGATCGCCACGTTGAGCTCGACCTGCGCGCCGCTCAATCCGTTCGGCAACCAGGTGTCGGATGCGGCCAGGGCCTATGTCACCACCATCGCGACGCCGCGCAACCTCAACAGCCAGACCGATTTCCTGGTCACCACCTCGGGCCCGGTGGCCACCCTGCCGGGCGGCGATCTGGCAGTGTTGTTGGGGTATGAGCATCGCGAGGAAACCTCGCGCTTCGATCCGGGCACCTTCTATTTCGGTTCGGGCAGCGGTGACAGCAGCCAGCGTGGCCAATATGGCCGGTCGACGCCGATCGATCCGGTCTATGGCAAGTTCATCACCAACGAGATCTTCGGCGAATTGAATGCCGACATCATCTCGCCGAAGAACGACGTGAAGTTCGTCCACGAGCTGTCAGTGAACTCCTCGGCCCGCTATATCTGGAACACGCTGGCCGGCGGCGATCTGACCTGGACCGTCGGCGGGCGCTATGCGCCGGTTGCCGGGCTCACCTTCCGCGGTGCCTTCACCCGCGCGGTGCGGGCGCCGTCGGTGACCGAAGCCTTCAACCCGCGGTCGAGCGGCTTCTTCTTCGCCACCGACCCGTGCGACCAGACCCAGATCACGCGCGGCCCCGATCCGAGCACGCGTGCCGCAAACTGCGCGGCGGCGGGTGTGCCGGCCGGGTTCAACTCGCTGTCTGACCAGCGCTCGTTCCGCGGCTTCACCTTTGGCAACCCGTTCCTGCAGAACGAGAAGTCCAACAGCTTCACCCTGGGCATGGTGCTGGCGCCCAAGGCCATCCCCGGCCTGACGGCAACGGTTGACTATGTCAGCGTCCGCCTGTCGAACGCGATCAGCCAGTTCAGCGCCACCCAGGTGGTGTCCGCCTGCTATGACTCGGTGAACTTCCCGGACAATCCCTTCTGCTCGCTGGTCCAGCGCGATGAAGATTTCCAGATCTCCAGCGTGGGCACGACGTTCTTCAACTCGGCCAATCTGCGCTACAAGGGCATCCTGGCGGCGGTGAACTATCGCACCGCCACGCCGTTCCTGGGCGCGGACAGCCACGTGATGCTGGGCGTGAGCTATCAGTATCTCGACACGCTGACTGAGCAGGTGACGGCGGGCGCAGTGCCGCTGGTGAAGGATAACACCCCTGGCTATTCGCGGCACAAGGGTGTGTTCACCTTCAACTATGACAACGGCCCGTTCAATTACCAGGCGCAGGTCCAGTATATCGGCAGCGCCAATGGGGACAACAACGCGCCGGCGAACTTCTATTCGATCAATCGGATCAATGAAGTCGCCTTCGTCAACATGTCGGTGTCGTACGACATCACCAAGATGATCACGCTGCGCGCCAGCGTGGACAATATCTTTGATGCCAAGCCGCCGTCGCCGTTCCCGGTGATCGGCACCACCAACACCGCCGACGGCAGCAACAGCCTCAACACCTATTTCCCGGGTGTGATCGGCACGTTCGTGCGCGTTGGCATGGGCGTGCACTTCTAGGCGTCACGCCTGCGCAGGATTGGGGTGGCCGGACTTGGGTTCGGCCACCCCTTTTTTGTGAAGGGCTTTGGAGCACGGGGTTGGGGGATCGGCCGTATGTTGGCGGCCAACAATTTCAACCAGCCGCCAGAGCACGGGGTTGGGGGATCGGCCGTGCGCTGGCGGCCACAAAAACGTGCACCCGGCAGGATTCGAACCTGCGACCTGCGGTTTAGGAAACCGTCGCTCTATCCTGCTGAGCTACGGGTGCGCAGGTTTCCAAGGCCATGATGCGCGCTGCGGTTCAAGTGGAATTTGCGCGTCAGGCATCCGATCGGGCGCGCGGCCGGAACGGCAGCGGCAGCAGCGGCACGCCGTCTTCGCGCAGCGCCTTCACCTCGTCCGGGGTGGCTTCGCCGTGCACGCTGCGGGCCTCGCCGGCCTGGTGGATGGCGCGGGCTTCGGCCGCAAAGCGATCGCCGACATAATCGCTGCCGGCTTCGAAGGCGCGTTGCAGCATCAAGAGCCGGGCCATGGGATCGTCGTTGGCCAGGCTCTGCCGTTCGGTCTGCTGGTTGGACTTGGCAGGCACAGCCGGTGCCATCACCGCCTTGCCCACCTTGGTCGAGCCGCACAGCGGGCATTCGAGCAGGCCGCGCTGCTGCTGATCGTCGAAATCGCGGCTGGACCCGAACCAGGCTTCGAACCGGTGGGCCTGTTCGCACACCAGGTCATAGACGATCATGCGCTGACAACGCGGAACGGGCGGGCATGGTCGAGCGCTGGCACCTTGCCGCGCGCCGCCGTCACTGCCGCCAGATCGATGGTGGCACGGCCGATGCCTGGTGCTTCGCCCATGTCGAGCACCACCTCGCCCCACGGCGAGATGACCAGGCTGTGGCCATAGGTGACGCGGCCGTCTTCGTGCTCGCCAGTCTGGGCGGCGGCGACGACCCAGCAGCCGGTCTCGATGGCGCGGGCGCGCAGCAGCACGTGCCAGTGCGCCTGGCCGGTGGGCCGGGTGAAGGCGGCGGGCACGGCGATGATCTGGGCGCCGGCTTCGGCCAGGGCGCGGTGCAGCGCGGGAAAGCGCACGTCATAACAGATGGTCAGGCCCAGCCCGCCCCACGGCGTCTGCGCCACCACCGCCTCCTCACCGGCGTCATAGGCGGCGGATTCGCGCCAGCTTTCGGTGCCCAGTGCGACGTCGAACAGGTGAATCTTGGCATAGCGCGCGGCGATCGCGCCATCGGGGCGGATCAGGAAGCCGCGGTTGACCGATTTGTCAGCGCTGCCTTTCAGCGCCAGGCTGCCGAGATGGACCCAGACCTCGTGGCGGGCGGCAGCGGCGCGGACGGCGGCGAGCACCCCATCATCAGCCTCATCGCGGATCTTGCCCGCCGCCCGCGCCCGGTCGCGATCGAGCATGCCACTCATTTCCGGCGTGAAGACGATTTGCGCGCCCTGGGCGGCGGCCTCGCCGATCTGCGCGGCCAGCCGTTCGGCTTCGGCAACCGGGTCGATGCCGGTATTGGTCTGCAGGATGGCGAGGCTGAGCGTCATGCCGCCAGCAGCGGATCAAGCCCGCCGGCGCGATCGAGCGCCTGCAGATCGTCACAGCCACCAATGTGGCGGCCGTCGATGAAGATCTGCGGCACGGTCTGGCGGCCGCCAGAGCGCTCCAGCATTTCGGTGCGGCGCGGCCCGCCGATGGAAATGTCGATCTCTTCAAACGCAGCGCCCTTGGCGTTCAGCAGCGCCTTGGCCCGCGTGCAGAAGGGGCAGAGGAACTTGGTGTAGATTTCAATTCTGGCCATACTGTCCCATCCTCAGCGATCCCCCCGGTATCGCATGCGTGTCATGCCCCCTGCCCCTCGCGCAAGGCACGGGCATAGGTCAAGACCTCCACTTGTCGCGCCCCGCTGGCCCGCAGCCGACGGGCGCAGGCCGCCACAGTGGCGCCAGTGGTCATCACATCGTCCACCACCACCACCAGCCGGCCCTTGATCGCCTCGGGCCGCGCCACCCGAAAGGCCCCCGCGACATTCTGCAATCGGGCCTTTCGGGTCAGGCCCTTTGTGCTCGGCGTCGGCTTGACCCGTTCCAGCGCATCGACCAGCAGCGGCCGGCCGGATTGGCGGGAAAGCTGGCGGGCAATGCTGGCGGCCTGGTTGAAACCGCGCTGCCACAGCCGCCAGCGGTGCGACGGCACCGGCACGATCACGGCATCATCGGGCAGATCGCCGGCAACCCGCAGCATGGCGCGGGCCATCATGCGCGCCAGGTGCAGGCGGCGGCCGTGCTTGAGCGCCAGCACCAGCTGCCGCGTTGGCCCACCATAGGCAAAGGGCGCGCGAGCCCGATCAAAGGCGGGGGGGTCGGCCAGGCAGGCGCCGCAACGGGCGGCTGCATCGCCATCATGCGGCAGCGTCACGCCGCAACATGCGCATTGCGGCGGCCCGAGCCCCTGCAGCTGGCCGAAACAGGCGGCACAAAAGCGGTCATCGCCATCAACCATCTCGCCGCAGCCGGGGCAGCGTGGCGGCAGCACGACATCGATCACGGCGCGCAGCGGCAGGGTGGCGAGGCGAAGGGCGCTTGTGGCCATGGCGGCAGTTTGCGCCTCGGCTGGGCTGGCGTAAAGGGCGGTGGATGGATGAAGCCCAACAGGACTCTGGCCCTTTTGATGCCGCGCTGCGCCGCCGCCGCCATGCCCGCGCGGCAGCGCGCTTTGACCTTGTGGCTTTTCTGCACGATCTGATGGCCGATGAAGTGCGCGAGCGGGTGGCGCTGGTGGCGCGGCCGTTTGCCGACGTGCTCGATCTGGGTGGGCCGCGAGCCGTCTGGTCCGGTGCGACCCGCCTGGCGCTGACTTCGGGCGAGCCAGGTGTTGTGGTGGGCGATGAAGACCGGCTGCCCTTTGCCGATGCCAGCTTCGACCTCGTCGTCTCGGCCGGCGCGCTGACCACGGTTAATGATCTGCCCGGCGCGTTGGCCGGCATCCGCCGCGTGCTGCGCCCGGATGGCCTGTTCGTGGCGGCCTTTGTGGGTGGCATGAGCCTGATCGAGCTGCGCGCCTGCCTGCTGGAGGCCGAGGCCGCCATCACCGGCGGCGCCGGCAGCCACACCGCGCCGATGGTGGAAGCCAGTGCCGCCGCTGGCCTGCTCGCCCGCGCCGGCTTTGCCATGCCGGTGGCCGACGTGGAGCGGCTGACCCTGCGCTATGCCAGCCTGTTCGGCCTGTTCGATGATCTGACCGCGATGGGCGCGCGATCGGTGCTGCGCCAGCGTCGGCCGCTGCGCCGCGATGTGCTGATGGCGGCGGCGGAGCGCTTTGCCGCGCTGGCCGATGCTGATGGCAAGACCGGCGTGACCGTGGAGATCCTGCACGTCGCCGGCTGGGC
>NZ_WNJP01000131.1 GCF_009733735.1 Sandarakinorhabdus oryzae
GAGGCGCGCGCCTTCGGCTGCCAGCGCCCGGGCCAGCGCGCCGCCCACGCTGCCAACGCCCTGCACGGCCACATGCAGGCCCTTGACACTGTCCGTGCCCAGCTTGTGGCGGACGGCGGCCTTCAGGCCGACCAGCGCGCCGCGCGCCGTGAACGGGCCGGGGTTGCCACCCACTTCGCCAGGGCCGACCGGCAGGCCAGCGACATGGGCCGTGCGGCGCGCGACGACGACCATGTCGTGATCGCTCATACCAACATCCTCGGCGGTGACATAGCGACCGCCGAGCGCGGTGACGACGTCGCCAAAGGCTTCCAGCAGCGCTTCGGTCTTGGGCGCATCGGCGAGCACCACGGCCTTGCCGCCGCCGGCCTTCAGCCCCGCCATGGCGTTCTTGTAGCTCATGCCGCGCGACAGGCGCAGCGCATCGGTGAGCGCGGCGGCCTCATTGGCATAGACCCAGCGGCGCACGCCGCCGGCCGCCGGACCGAGGTGCGTCGAATGAATGGCGACAATGGCGTGCAGGCCGGTGGCCACGTCCTTCACCAGCGCCACCCGCTCATGCGCGTCAAATCCGGGTGCACTGCCGGCATCAATGGCGGCCAGCTGCACGGTTTCAAGGCGGGCAGCGGGGGCGGCAGCGGTCATCGGTTCGACTCCAACGGCAGGATTTCGTTGCGCGTCATTGTAATAAAGTTTCCGTATCGCGCAACGCGCATTCGCGCACTGCCGGCGGGGATGGTGCCGGAACTTCTGGCTTGCCTCCCGCCGCGCCCTCGTCTATCCCGCGCCTCCCGATGCCATCATCGTGGCGACTGTAGCTCAGCTGGTTAGAGCGCTGGTTTGTGGTACCAGAGGTCGCGGGTTCAAGCCCCGTCAGTCGCCCCACCTTCTTATTGCCGTTTCACCTCACCGCAGGCAATGCGGCTGCCGGCGTTGCCGGCCGGATCGGTGCGATAATCGTCGGGCTTGGCGTGCAGCACCACTGCCGCGCCATCGGCATCGAGCAATGGCGCATCGCCATCGACCAGGCGCAGGCCGGTCAGCATGATGTTGACCTCGCCCACCCCTTTGTCGCTCACCTCCAGGTTGGGCAGATCGCCCATGTGGGCGCCCATCGGATTGTCGCGGCCATGTTGCCTGGTCATCGGGTTGAAATGCGGGCCGGCACTGGCGAAATCCGGGCCGACACAGCGGCCGACGGCGTGCAGATGCATGCCATATTGGCCCGCAGGGAGCCCCTTCACTGTGGCGATCAGCTGCACGCCGCCGGCCATCTGCAGCAGTTCAGCCTCGCCGAGGCTGTTGCCATCGGGCGTCAGCAGGCGGGTGGCGAGGATCAGCGACGGCGGCGCGCCGCCGACCTTGCCCAGCGACTCCGTCTTGGGTCCGCAGGCGGCGAGGGCAAGGACAGGCAGGATGAGGGCAAGACGGCGGGCAGCAGACATGGGGGGTCACTCCTTCTGATAGAGCCCATAATGGCTGACCAGGCGATCAAGCGCCAGTTGCAGCACCAGTTTTCCCGCCCTGACCGGCCAACCCAGGGCGCGTTCGGCCGTCTCCAGCCCTTCCCCCTGGCAGATGACCCGCCAGGCGATGTCGGACAGGCCGGGGCCGCAGGCCGCAACCGCGGCTTCGAAACGGCGCTTGGCCGCGATCTGCCCGCCCGACAGATCGGGCGCACCGCCCTGCCCGCGTGCGCTGGCAGGCAGCGGATCCCAGCGCATGGTGACGCGCGGACCCAACTGGGCGAAATGGAAATCGGCGCGCAGCCGTTCGCTGGCCAGCAATTGCAGCGGCGAGACATGGCCGCGCCGCGCCAGCCAGGCCAGCGGTGATTCGGCGAGGTTCACCGTCACCCGGGCGCGATCGACGATATCGGGCGGCGGCAGGATGCGGGTGGCGAGCAGGCGGTTTTCGGTGAGCGGGGCGATGTCGGGGGCGGCAGCTGGGGTGTGACGGGCCATGGCTTCTCTCCGTTCTGGCACGTTGGTGGTGAATTACACCTTGCACAGGAACGCGATTGTAGGACAGAAGGAACCAGAGAGGTTATTTGCTGATGATCACCCGCATTCGTGATGTTCGAAAAGCCCGCGGTCTCACGCTCGCCGATGTTGCCGCGGCCTGTGTACCGCCAACGACGCCGCAAACCATCGGGCGACTGGAAACCGGCATGCGCACCGTGTCCATCGACTGGCTAGAGCGTATTGCCGCGGCGATGGACGTGCCGGCCTCCACCCTGGTCACCATGCCGGATCGGGCCGATGTGCCGGTGGCGGCACTGATCGGCGGCAATGGCGCCGATGCGCCGGAACGCCCGCGCACTTTGGTGCCGCCGCAGCCGCAGGGGGACATGATGGGCCTGCTGGTGGAAACCGCGCAGGGCGATTATCGCAGCGGCGATGAATTGTGGGCGCAGCGGCTGGCGCCGGGCCAATTCACCCGCGCCATCAACCGCGACGTGCTCGCCCCCCGCCCCGCCGGCCGCTTCGCCTTTGGCCGGCTGATCGCGGTGGAAGGCAGCCGCATCCAGCTCCTCCCCACCACGCCAGGCGCGCGCCAGCAGGTGCTGGCCGACGTGCCGTGGCTGGCGATGGTGACTTTGCTGGTGCGGCGGCCCTGACGCCAGGACTAGGCCGGCAGATTGCCATTCAGCTCCAGCGCGCGGCCCGCGAGGTGCAGTGAGCCGGTGACCAGCACCAGCGGCGGGCTGTCCCCGGTGCGGGCGATGGCTTTCAGGGCCTTGGGCAGATCGGGCGCGGTGACAGCGGCCAGCCCCATGGTGGACGCGGCAGCGGCCAATTTTGCCGGATCATGGGCAGCGTGGCCAGGCACTGGCACGGCATAAAGCGCGCTGGCCATGCCGGCAAAGCTCTTCAGGAAGCCTTCGGCATCCTTGGCAGCAAGCATGCCAGTGACCAGCAGCAAGCGCTGGCCTGGCTGCAGTAGCGGGCGGATGCTTTCGGCGAGCGCGCGGCCGGCGGCCGGGTTGTGGCCGCCATCGACCCACAGGCTGCTGCCCGCCGGCAACAGCGCCGGCAGCGGGCCGGTTTCGAGTTTCTGCAGGCGCGCCGGCCATTCCACCCAGCCCATGCCGGCGCGATAGGCGGCGTCCTTCACCGGCAGCGCCGTCTGGGCGCGCAGCATGGCGATGGCGAGTGCGGCATTGTCGTGCTGGTGCGTTCCGGCCAGGCGCGGCAGCGGCAGCGCGAGCTTGCCGGCCTCGTCGCGGTAATGCAGCTGGCCCTCATAGCTCGCCGCATCCCAATCCTGGCCACGGATCAAGAGGCGCGCGCCGGCAAGGCCGGCAACTTCGGCGATGCGCGCTGTCACGGCGGCGGGGTGGCGGCCGGTGACCAGCGGCACGCCTTTGCGTGCAATGCCGGCCTTTTCGCGGGCGATGTCGAGGATGGTCGGGCCGAGCCACTGGGTGTGATCGAGGCCCAGTTGCGCGATGCCGCTCACCAGCGCAGTCGGGATGATGTTGGTGGCGTCCATGCGGCCGCCGAGGCCGACCTCGATAATGCAGGCATCGGCCTCCACCGTGGCAAAGGCCAGGAAGGCGGCGGCCGTGGTGAGTTCGAAGAAGGTGATCGGCGCCTCGCCATTGCGGCCGATGACGTCGTTCAGCAGCACGATCAGCGCATCATCGTCGATCAGCTGGCCGGCGAGGCGGATACGCTCGTTGAAACGGACGAGGTGCGGGCTGGAATAGACATGGACGCGCCGGCCTTCGGCTTCCAGGCAGGCGCGCAGCATGGCGCAGGTGCTGCCCTTGCCGTTGGTGCCGGCGACATGGAACACCGGCGGCAGGCGATGGTGCGGATTGCCCAGCGCGCCAAGCAGGCGTTCGAGCCGGCCGAGGGTGAGATCAATCTCGGTCGGGTGCAGATCGTGCGCCTTCCTGAGCAGCGCATCGAGGCGCGGATTGTCGGACCGCGCCGGCGGCATGCGCGCGCCTGTCGGGGCGGGCGGCAGGCTCATGCGGCAGCAGTGTCTCTTGGGCGGCGCGCCATCAACAGGGTGATCAGCCGGCCCAACGTCTCTTTCAGGTCGCGGCGGTGCACCACCATGTCGAGCATGCCATGTTCGAGCAGATATTCGGCGCGCTGGAAGCCTTCGGGCAGCTTCTCGCGGATGGTCTGCTCGATGACGCGCTGGCCGGCGAAACCGATGAGCGCATTGGGCTCGGCAATCTGGATATCGCCCAGCATGGCATAGCTGGCGGTCACGCCGCCGGTGGTGGGATCAGTGAGCACGACGATATAGGGCAGCCCGGCCTCGTTCAGCTGCTGGATGCCCACCGTGCTGCGCGGCATCTGCATCAGGCTGAGGATGCCTTCCTGCATGCGGGCGCCGCCGGCCGCAGTGAAGACGATATAGGGCGCGTTGGCAGCCAGCGCGGCATCGACCCCGGCCAGGAAGGCCTCGCCCACGCCCATGCCCATGGAACCGCCCATGAAGGCGAAATCCTGCACGCCCACGATCGCCCGCTGGCCCATGATCTGGCCGTCGGCGATCATCATGGCTTCAGGCTCGCCGGTGGCGGTGCGCGCCTGCTTCAGGCGATCGGTGTATTTCTTCTGATCCTTGAACTTCAGCGGGTCTTCCGCGACCTTGGCGGCCGGCAGCACCTTGTAATCGCCGTCGAACAACTGGGTGAAGCGCGCCTTGGGCCCGATGCGATCATGATGGTCGCAGCGCGGACAGACGCTGGCATTGTCTTCCCATTCCTTGGTGTAGACCATCTGGCCGCAATTCTTGCACTTGGTCCACAGATTGTCCGGCGTGTCGCGGCGGGCGAGGAAGCCGGTCAATTGTTGGCGAGTGCGGGTGATCCAGCTCATGCGGCTTTCTCCGGTCCGGCGCCGACGCCGGCTGATTCATAACGCGCGGTACGCACCGCCTGGGCCAGCGCGCCAACCTGGGCGGCGACGCGGGCGGGAATATCGTTGGCGCGTTCCTCGGCGGCGGCGCCGATGGCATCGACAATGGCGCTGCCCACCACCACCGCATCGGCGTGGGTGGCAATCGCCGCGGCCTGATCGGGCGTGCGCACACCGAAACCCACCGCGATGGGCAGGCTGGTGGAGGCCTTCAGGCGGGCAACGGCCGTGGCGATATCGGCGGCCGCCGCGCTGTTGGCGCCAGTGACGCCGGCCACGGCGACATAGTAGAGAAAGCCCGACGCGCCCGACAGTACGGCAGGCAGGCGCTGGGCATCGGTGGTCGGCGTCGCCAGACGCACCAGGTGCAGGCCATGGGCAGCAAGTGCGGGCGCCAGTTCACCGGCTTCCTCGGGCGGCAGATCGACGACGATGCAGCCATCAATGCCGGCAGCTTTTGCTTCAATGGCAAAGCGTTCCGGACCAAAGCTGAGGATCGGGTTGAAATAGCCCATCAGCACGATCGGCGTGGCATCGTCGGTCTGACGAAAGGCCTTCACCATGGCGAGCACGGCTTTGAGTGTCGTGCCGGCCCCCAGGCTCCGGAGATTGCCGCGCTGGATCGCCGGGCCATCGGCCATCGGATCGGTGAACGGCATGCCAATCTCGATCACGTCGGCACCGGCACCGGGCAGCGCGGCGAGGATCTCGGCCGACGTCTCCAGGTCTGGATCGCCGGCTGTCACGAAGGTCACCAGCGCCGCGCGGCCTTCGGCGGCGCAGGCGGCAAAGCGGGCAGAGAGGCGATCGCCGCTCACATCGTCACTCCCAACGCGGCGGCAACGGTGAAGATATCCTTGTCCCCACGCCCGCACAGGTTGGCGATGATGATCTGGTCCTTGCCCATGGTCGGCGCGATGCGGGCGACAGCGGCCAGTGCGTGGCTGGGTTCCAGCGCCGGGATGATGCCTTCGGTGCGGCACAGCAGCTGGAAACCTTCCAGCGCCTCCGTATCGGTCGCGCTCTGATATTCGACGCGGCCGATGGCATGCAGCCAGGCGTGTTCGGGGCCGATGCCGGGATAATCGAGGCCGGCCGAAATGCTGTGCGCCTCGGTGATCTGGCCGTCTTCGTCCTGCAGCAGCATGGTCTTGTTGCCATGCAGCACCCCGGCGCGGCCGCCGGCGAGGCTGGCGGCATGCTCGTGCGTGTCGAGGCCCTTGCCCGAGGCTTCGATGCCGACGATGCGCACGCCGTCATCATCAAGGAAGGGGTGGAACAGGCCGATGGCGTTGGAGCCGCCGCCGATCGCCGCGACCAGCAGATCGGGCAAGCGCCCTTCCCGCTCCAGGATTTGCGCGCGGGCCTCTTTGCCGATCACCGTCTGGAAATCGCGCACCAACTCCGGATAGGGATGCGGGCCGGCAGCGGTGCCGATGATGTAGAAGGTGTCGTGCACGTTGGTCACCCAATCGCGCAGCGCCTCGTTCATCGCGTCTTTCAAGGTCTTGCTGCCGGATTCGACCGCCTTCACCTCGGCGCCCAGCAGCTTCATGCGGAACACGTTGGGGGCCTGGCGCTCAATATCGCGGGCGCCCATGTAGATCGTGCACGGCAGGCCGAAGCGCGCCGCCACGGTGGCAGTGGCGACGCCATGCTGGCCGGCGCCGGTTTCGGCGATGATGCGCGTCTTGCCCATGCGGCGGGCAAGCAGGATCTGGCCGATGCAATTGTTGATCTTGTGCGCGCCGGTGTGATTCAGCTCGTCGCGCTTCAGGTAGATTTTCGCGCCGCCCAACTCGTCGGTCAGCCGCTCGGCGAAGTAGAGCGGGCTGGGCCGGCCAACATAATGCTTGAGCAGGTCATCGAGCTCGGCATGAAAGGCCGGATCAGCCTTGGCAGCGGTGTAGGCCTGTTCCAGTTCGAGGATCAGCGGCATCAGCGTTTCGGCGACATAGCGGCCGCCGAACTGGCCGAAATGGCCGTTCGCATCGGGGCCGGCGCGCAGGCTTCCAGTCTCGGCGTTCATGCTGCCCTCACGGCGTTGGCAAAGGCCATGATCTTCTCCACCGATTTCACCCCTGCTCGTTCCTCGACACCTGATGCCACGTCCACCAGCGCTGGCTGAACCAGGCGGATGGCCTCGGCGACATTACCGATGCCAAGGCCGCCGGCCAGGCCAAAGCGCCGCCCCGGCCGAGAGTCCACGAGCAGGCGCCAATCAAAGGCCAGCCCGTTGCCGCCGGGGAGCGGAGCGTCGTTAGGCGCTTTGGCATCGAGGAGCAACAGGTCGGCCGGGCCTGCGGCTTTTTCGGCCGACTGGATATCGGCGCGGGTCTTCACCCCGGCGGCCAGCCACACCGGCAGATTGTGGCGCGATTTCAGCGCGGCGATCCGTTCCGAGGGTGCATCATGC
The DNA here is from genome assembly GCF_009733735.1 of Sandarakinorhabdus oryzae. Taxonomy (GTDB): domain Bacteria; phylum Pseudomonadota; class Alphaproteobacteria; order Sphingomonadales; family Sphingomonadaceae; genus Sandarakinorhabdus; species Sandarakinorhabdus oryzae. The sequence goes on from NZ_WNJP01000131.1 coordinate 7,300, forward strand.
AGTTGCAGGATGGTGATGCCGGCCCCAATCACCGCAGCCACCAGCGCGTCATCGGGGTTGACCAGCACGGCCACGCGGCCAACGCCGGCCGGCACGCGGGCAATCAACGGCGCCGCGGCCGCTGGATCGATAAAGCGCGGGCTGGGCGGGAAGAAATTGAAACCCAGGTGCGCCGCCCCGACCGCGATCGAGGCGTCCACCGTTTCGGGCGTCGTAAGCCCGCAGATCTTGAACGGCGTCACAGGCTGGCGGCGATGGCGGCGGCGGCGGCAGCCGGATCGGGGGCCGAGGTGATCGGGCGGCCGATGACGAGGACGCCGGCCCCAGCCTTGAGCGCTTCGGCCGGCGTCATCACCCGCTTCTGGTCACCCACGTCGCTGCCGGCCGGGCGCACGCCGGGCACGACGAACAGGCCGCCATCCCATTCGCCCTTCACCGCCGCGACCTCGTGCGGGGAGCAGACAATGCCATCCAGCCCGGCCCCGCGCGCCAGTCGCGCCAGCCGCAGCGCCTGGGTGGCGGCACCATCGGGGACGCCAGCGCTCAGCAAATCGGCATCATCAAGGCTGGTGAGGACGGTGACGGCCACGACGCGCGTGCTGGCCGGTGCCGCGGCGCGGGCGGCGGCGAGCATGGCGTGGCC
>NZ_WNJP01000132.1 GCF_009733735.1 Sandarakinorhabdus oryzae
CACCCGGTCTGGCGAGAGGCGGCCGCGGCTGATCTGCCGGTCCCACGTGCCATCCAGCGGCGCGCCGAGCGGGTGGGGCTGCGGGCGGGCAGGCGGTGGGGGCGGCTTGGGCTTGGCCGGGGCGGGCCGTGCGGTCAGCGCAGGCGCCGCAGGGGCGGGCGCCGGAAGCACCTCGGGCGCACGCTTGCCGGGCAGCGGCTTCACACTGGCCGCCACCCGCGCCCACAAGGCCCGTTCGTGGGCGGACAGGCGTCTCATCCCTTGGGCATCAGGGGTTCAGCCGCGCGGCGGCCGCGGCCGGGATCAGCAGCGTGAGCGTGGCAGGTGAGGATTGGGCGCCGGCGATGGCAGCGGCCTCGGCGCCGGGGCCGAGGAACAGATCGATGCGGTTGGCGCCCTTGATGGCGCCGCCGGTGTCCTGCGCCACCATCAGGCGGGTAAACGGCGTGGCCGGGCCGGTGAGGGTGGTTTCAACCAGCAATGGCGCGCCCAACGGGATGAAGGCCGGATCGGCGGCGACGCTGACAAAGGGGGTGACGACAGCGCCCATCGCGCCGACCGGGCCATCGCCCTTCAGTTCCCGGAAGAAGATCTTCGACGGGTTGGCGTTGAGGATGGCCGGGGCCTCGTCCGGGTGGCTGCGCAGCCAGTCGAGGATCTGCGCCATGCCGGCCTTGCCGCGCTCCAGCTTGCCCTGCTCGATCAGCAGCCGGCCGATGGCGACATAGTCGCGGCCGTTCTGCCCGTCATAGCCAATACGGATGCTGCGGCCGTCGGGCAGGCGCAGCCGGCCACTGCCCTGGATTTCCAGGAAGAACGCCTCATAGGGATCGGCTGCCCAGGCCAGTTCCAACTGCTTGCCGACCAGCGCGCCGGCGCTGATCTGCTCGCGCGTGGCATAGGGCACAAGCCGCGTGCCCTGCACCCGGCCGCGCACGGTGCGGCCCTTCAGGCTGGGCGCGAAGTCGCCGAGCGGTACGTCGATCAGATCAGCCGGCCGCTTGTAGAGCGGCACGTCATAACCCGGTTGACGGGTCAGGCTGGCAGCGATTTCGGGTTCATAATAGCCGGTGGCAAAACCGCTGCCGCCGGCAATGCGGACCGCTTTGAACTGGTCCCGGAAAAACGCCTCGGCGTCACTGGCCGTGGCGGCGGCAGCACAGGCGAGCTGCCAGTCCTGCGGCCTTGTCAGCCCTGACAGATCCTCACGGCGGGTGACGCCGGCGCAGGAGGCACGGAAGGCGGCCAGCGCCGCGGCGGCTTCGGGCAGGGCCGGCATGTCGACCATTGCAACGCCGGCATCGGCGGCCCGGGTGATGGGCTTGGGTGGCGCTTCGGTGGCCGGCGGTGGTGGATTGGTGGCCGGCGGTGGCGGCGTGGTGGCCGGCCGTTCCGGTTTGCCGGCACAGGCCGCCAGCAAGGCCAGGCTGGCCAGGGCAAGCAACCGGCGCATGGTACGGCGATCAGGCGGTGGGTTCGGCGTCGCTGCCCAGGTGGTCGGGCGGCATCTGCGCGCTGTCGTCTTCATTGTCGGTGGCGATCAGCACCCAGGCCGGATCGGGATTGCCGGCCAGCCGGCTGAAGGTCCACAGGTCGCGGGTTTCGGTCTCGCCTTCGGCACTGGCGATGCGGGCGACGAAGCGCACCGTCACCTCAACCATCTGGCCGACCACCTGGGCATCATGGATCGACACTTCACCAACGCCGATCAGGCGGTTGGGCAGGCGATCACCGCCGCGGGCGTCAATTGCGGCTGACAAATTGGCATGGACTTCGTCCGACACCAGGCCGGTGAGGCCCGACAGGTCGCCAGACCAGAAGGCATCGAGAATCAAACCATAGGCACTGCGTGCGCCAGACAGGAAACGATCGGGCGCAAAGCCGGTATCGGCATCGGCGACAGCTTCCAGGGCAGGCAGCAGGCTGCGATCGGTGCCGGGCGGCACGGCGAGCTGGCCACGCACCGGGCGATCGGCCTCGCGGCGCGATGGCGCGGTGATTTCGGCGGTCGGGCGGAAGGCATCGCCGATCGGCCGTTCCTGGCCGGTGCGCTTGCCCAGCACGGACACGAGACGCAGACCGATGAAGGCGGCCAGCATCGCCAGCAGCACGATCTCGATCCAGGCATTCCCGTCTGACATTCACATTCTCCGGCCATCACGGCTGATGGCACCACAACTCGATGACGGCCATTTTCGGGATCATCCGCCCAGCGCCAGTGTGGCACAATGCGGGAATCACCTCAGAACCCGGCCCTCAGCGGCTTACATTCGGCTTTCATGGCTGTGATTGCAAGGCTGTGCGGCAATTCAGGCGATCTGGGCGGCTTCGCGCATCCGCGCGATGGGTTGGTGGGCGGCATCGCGCATCAAATAATGGTGCGGGCGGCGGGACTCGAACCCGCACTTCCGTTGGGAAAGCGGATTTTAAGTCCGCTGCGTCTACCGGTTCCGCCACGCCCGCTTCTTGGTCAAGCCCAGCCGCCAGAGCGCGGGGTTGGGGGTCGGCCGCGCGCTGGCGGCCAACCAAAATGCTCAGCCGTTGAGGCGTTCGCGTAATTCCTTGCCCGGCTTGAAATAGGGCACTTTCTTGGCGTCCACTTTCACGGCGGCGCCGGTGCGCGGGTTGCGGCCGGTGCGCGGATCGCGGGCCCGTGTCGAGAACGCCCCGAAGCCGCGCAGTTCGACACGGCGGCCCTGGGCCAGCGCATCGGTGATCTCATCAAAGATGGTGGCGACGATGCGCTCGACATCCTTGAGGGTCAGGTGCGGATTCTGTTCGGCGACGATGGCAACCAGTTCGGACCTGATCATGTTTGCCTACCCCTGTCTGCGCCTCCCCGGCGCTCCCCCCAAAAACCACTTTAATTCTATTGCATTGGCAGGGGCGGTCAAGGCGAACCTGTCAAAAAATTGCAATCGTCGTGCCAATATCCGGGCACGGGCGCCTTCTCCGGTCATGCCGCAGTGCGGTGTCCATCGAAAAACGCCCCGGCAGCAGGGCTACCGGGGCGCTGTTCAGCGATTGCCCTGATGGGCGCTCAGCTCTTGTCGGCTTCCTCGCGGGCCTTGTTGAAGGCGGCGCCCAGGATGTTGCCGAGCGTCGCACCCGAATCCGAGGTGCCGTACTGGGCCACGGCTTCCTTTTCTTCGGTGATCTGCAGCGCCTTGATGGAGAGCATCGGCTTGCGGCCCTTTTCGAAGCCGACGACCATGGCGTCGACCTTCTGGCCGGGCTGGAAACGCTCGGCCTTCTGCTCGTCGCGGTCGCGGCTGAGGTCGCCACGCTTGATGTAGCACACCGGGCCATCTTCGCCGATCTGGACATCGAGACCGCCATCGCGGGCGGCAACCACGGTCACCGTCACGATGTCGTTCTTCTTCCAGTCGCCACCGCTGGTGTTGCGAACGACCGCGGGGCCGCCGGCTTCATCCAGCTGCTTGATGCCCAGGCTGATGCGTTCCTTCTCGATGTCCACTTCCAGCACGCGGGCCGAGACGCGCTCGCCCTTGTGGTGGCGCGACAGCGCGGCTTCGCCGGTCATGCCCCAGGCGATGTCCGACATGTGGACCATGCCGTCGACGTCGCCATCCAGCCCGATGAACAGGCCGAACTCGGTGGCGTTCTTGACTTCGCCTTCCACGATCGAACCGACAGGATGATTTTCGGCGAAAACCTCCCACGGATTGCGCTGGGCCTGCTTGAGACCCAGGCTGATGCGGCGCTTTTCCTCGTCCACTTCGAGAACGATGACTTCGACTTCCTGGCTGGTCGAAACGATCTTGCCGGGGTGGACGTTCTTCTTGACCCACGACATTTCCGACACGTGCACCAGGCCTTCGATGCCGGCTTCCAGCTCGACGAAGGCGCCATACTCGGTGATGTTGGTGACGCGGCCCTTGTGCTTGGTGTCCACGGCGTACTTGGCAGCAGCAGTGGTCCAGGGATCGGCTTCCAGCTGCTTCATGCCCAGGCTGATGCGCTGGGTGTCGCGGTTGATGCGCACGATCTGCACGCGCAGCACGTCGCCGATGTTCAGCACTTCGGACGGGTGGTTGACGCGCTTGTAGCTCATGTCGGTCACGTGCAGCAGGCCGTCGATGCCGCCCAGATCCACGAACGCACCATAATCGGTGATGTTCTTGACGGTGCCATCGACGATCTGGCCTTCGGCGAGGCTGGAGATCAGGCCCGAGCGGGCTTCGGCGCGCGATTCCTCGAGGATCGAACGGCGCGAGACGACGATGTTGCCGCGCTTGCGGTCCATCTTCAGCACCTGGAAGGGCTGCGGCAGGTTCATCAGCGGGGTGACATCGCGCACCGGGCGGATATCGACCTGGCTGCCGGGCAGGAAGGCCACGGCGCCGCCGAGATCGACGGTGAAGCCGCCCTTGACGCGGCCGAAGATGACGCCTTCGACGCGCTCGCCAGCGGCGAACTTGGATTCCAGCGCATCCCAGCTGGCTTCGCGGCGGGCGCGATCGCGGGACAGCATGGCTTCGCCATTGGCGTTCTCGACGCGATCAACGAAGACTTCGACTTCGTCGCCAACCTTGAGGTCGGCCTTGCCATCGAAACCGGCGAATTCGCGCAGGGGCACGCGGCCCTCGCTCTTCAGGCCGACATCGATGACGACAAATTCGTTTTCCAGCGCGGTCACGACACCGCGGACAACACGGCCTTCAAAGCTCTGGTTCTCACCGAGCGAGGCATCAAGCAGAGCCGCGAAATCATCGCGGGTCGGCTGGGCAGAGGTAGCCATAGAGTATCAAACACCTTCAATTGGGGCCGGCGCGGGCAAGGATGGACGGCCATTGGCCGCCTGTTCCCACGAAACCCCTCGACAAGGCACCATTGCCCGTCGTTCATCGCCGTCGCGGTGGCACCATGCCAGCCGCTCTTGAGAACCCGGAAAAAGCCAAACGCCCGCACAGGGGATTTCCCTGCCGGGGCGCCGATAGACCGTTACCGGCGACGCTGTGCCCTTGCCTTTTCAACCAAGGCAATCGCAGCAGCGACGGCCGCGGCTATACTGAGATTGCTGGTATCAAGCAAGGCAGCATCGGTAGCCTGCACCAGCGGCGCGGCAGAGCGCCCGGAATCGCGGGCATCGCGGGCGTGGATATCGGCCAGCACATCGGCCAATGTCTGCTCGCTTCCTCGCCCGGCCTGTTCGGCATGGCGGCGATGGGCCCGCACTTCGGGCGCGGCCGTCACGAACAATTTGGCGATGGCATCCGGCGCGATCACCGTGCCGATATCCCGCCCATCCAGCACCGCGCCACCGGGCTGCTGCGCAAAGGCGCGCTGCACATCGAAGAGGGCCGCCCGAACCGCCGGATGGCTGGAGACGATCGAGGCATAGTCGCTGTTGAGCGCGCTCATCAGATCGGGATCATCGAGCAGCCGGGCATCAATGGCATTCGCCGCCGCTGCCGCCGCATCGGCATCATAGGGATCATGCCCCGCCAGCCGCACCGCCAGCCCACAGGCGCGGTACAATTTGCCGGTGTCCATGTGCGGCAGGCCGTAATGCCGCGCCAGCGCCTTGGCGATGGTGCCCTTGCCGCTGGCGGCAGGGCCGTCGACTGCGATGACGAGGGGAGCGGTGACGGGGGGAGGGGCGGTGTTCACGGCTGCAGGCGTTAGCGGGCCGACCACAGGTGGGCAAGTGGCACGCAGGGGCCGCTCAATTGACGGAGCCGAGGGGCAGACCTAGGCTTTGCACAAAGGCAGTTGATCACGGCCATCAAGACCGGACGCGCCAATGATCGGGGGGACCATATGGAGCGTCGCACATTCTTGAAGGCGGCCGGCCTTGCTGCGGCCAGCGGTGTGGCGGCGTCCGCTTCGGCGCAATCCGCTTTGAAATGGCAGCGCACGGCAAAGCCGGCGGATGTGGTGGTGATCGGCGCCGGCGCGTTCGGTGGCTGGACGGCGCTGCGTCTGCGGGAAATGGGCCATACGGTCACGCTTGTCGATGCCTATGGGCCGGGCAATGCCCGCGCCACGTCGGGCGGGGAAACCCGGCAAATCCGCGTGGGCTATGGGGATCGTGAAGTCTATTCGCGCTGGGTGCAGCGCGGCATGGAATTGTGGCGCGAGCGGGAACGTGAGTTCGGGCTGCCGCTGCTGTCGCTGGCCGGGCGGTTACAGCTGGCGACCGATTTCAATGACGGCATGCGCGCATCTCGCGACGTGTTCACCAAGCTGAATGTTGATCACGACGTGATGACCGCTGCCGACATGCGCCGGCGCTGGCCGCAGATGGAGCCGGGCGAGATGGCGGCGGGGCTGTATGAGCCCGGCGCCCTGATCGTCCGGGCGCACCGGGCCTGCCTGGCCGTGGCCGAGGCCGCCGCGCGCAAGGGTGTGCAACTGGTATCAGGCCGCGCTCAGCCCGGGCAGCCCAGTGGCGGCGCCATGGCCAATCTGACGCTGCAGGGCGGCGAGTCGGTGAGCGGCGCGAAGTATGTGTTTGCCTGCGGGCCGTGGCTGGGCCGGCTGTTCCCGGATTTGCTGGGCCAGAAACTGCAGACGCCGCGCCGCGAGGTCTATTTCTTTGGCGCCCCGGCTGGTGATGACCGCTATTCCTGCCCGAACCTGCCGGTGTTTTCGGAAGCCAGCCACTATGGCTTCCCCAATGTCGACGGCAAGGGCATCAAGGTCTGCCCGGTCGGCGGCGACACCATCATGGACCCCGACAATGATGATCGGATCGTCACGCCGTTCCAGGTGCGCCGGTCGCGCGACTATATCGCTCGCCGCTTCCCGGGGCTGAAGGACCAGCCCATCGTTGAAACGCGGGTGTGCCAGCTGGAAAACAGCGTGGACGAGCATTTCATGATCCAGCGCCATCCGGGATGGGACAATGTCTGGATTGCCGGCGGCGGCTCTGGCCACGGTTTCAAGCATGGCCCGGTGGTGGGTGAATATATCGCCGAACGCGTGCTCGGCCGGCCAACCGATCCCGCGCTGGAAGCGTTGTTCCGCGTGAAGGACGACAAGTTCTGATCAGGCCGGTGTCGTGGCCGGCCGTCCGGCAGTTGCCAGATTTGCCCGCTTCGCGCAGAATGGAGTTCAGGGTCAGTCACTTCGCACAGGTGGGCGATGGCTGTCGACGACCCTTATCGAGCAACAGGCCCGATCATGTTCATCGCCGGTACCCGTCCAGAGGCGGTGAAGCTGGCGCCCTTGATCCTGGATCTCCTGGCTCGTGGCAAACACCCCCTGCTGGTGGCGACCGGGCAGCATCGCGAACTGTTCGCGGAGGCGCTGGCCGGGTTCGGGCTGGCGGCTGATCATGACCTGGGGGTGATGGCGGGCTCGCCGGAAACGCAGGTCGGTCGGATGGTGCCGGCGCTCGCGTCGCTGATCCGCGCCCAGCGGCCGGCGCGGGTGGTGGTGCAGGGGGACACGAGCTCGACCTTGGCGGGCGCGTTGGCGGCGCGCTATGCCGGGGTGCGGCTGGCGCATGTCGAGGCCGGCCTGCGCACCGGGACGGATGATCCGCACCCCGAGGAAATGCACCGCAAGCTGGTGGCGCAGATGGCCGATCTGCATTTCGCGCCAACTGTGGCCGCCGCAGCGGCGTTGCGCGCCGAAGGCATTAACGGTGGCGTGCATGTCACCGGCAACAGCGGCATCGATGCCCTACTGTTGATGCAGGCGCGGCTGGCCGGCGATGCGGCGCTGCGCCAAGTGGCGATGGCGCCGCTGGCCGGCATCCCGCGCGACCGGCCCTGGCTGCTGGCGACGGTGCATCGCC
>NZ_WNJP01000133.1 GCF_009733735.1 Sandarakinorhabdus oryzae
GCGCCGGCTGGCGCATGCGCTGGCGCGGCCGCCGGCCGATCCCGACGATCTGGCCCAGGCCAGCGTGGAGCGTATGCTGCGCGCCCGCGACCAGTGGCAGCCGGGCACCCGCTTCGACGCCTGGGCCTTCCGGGTGATGCGCAACCTGTGGATCGACACGGCGCGCGCCCAGGCCCGCCGCAACGCAAGGCAAGCGCCAGAGGAGGACGGACTCAATATTGGCGAGGACCCGCGTGGCCAGCTGGAAGCGCGATCAGAGCTGGCGGCGGTGCAGCGGGCGCTGGCGCAGCTGCCGGAGGAACAGCGCGAAGTCGTGGTGCTGATCACCGTCGAGGGACTGGGCTATGCCGAGGCGGCGGCCATCCTCGATCTGCCGATCGGCACGGTTTCAAGCCGACTGCTGCGCGGGCGCACCGCCCTGCTGCAGCTGCTGCGGGAGAATGACCATGGTTGATGATGCCACACTGCTGGCCTGGATTGATGGCGAACTGCCCGCCGACGAAGCGGCGCGGGTTGCCGCCGAAGTGGCTGCCGATCCCGATCTACAGGCGCTGGCAGACGCCCACCGCGCGCTGGCAAAGCGCTTGCAGACCAGTTTCGACGCCGTGCTGGCCGAACCAGTGCCGGATCGATTGCTGCAGGCCGTGACGGCGCCGCCGGCGGCCACAGTCACCGATCTTGCCGCGTTCCGCGCCGCGAAGGCCGAAGCAGCCGCACCGCCGCGCCGCTGGTGGCCGCAAGTGACAGCGCTCGCCGCCAGCCTCGCCCTCGGCCTGTTCATGGGGCGGGCCACGCTGGACGATGCGGCGCCCGGCCTGGTCGTCACCAGCCCGTCGGGCCTGAAGGCAGGCGGCGTGTTGGAAGTGGCCTTGAACGACCAGCTGGCAGCGTCGCCTGCCGCCGGCCCGGTGCGGGTGGCGCTCAGCTTCCGCGACACGCAGGGCCGCGTCTGCCGCAGCTGGCAGGCGCAGGCCCAGGAAGGCATTGCCTGCCGAAGTGGCGATGGCTGGGCCGTGACGGCGGCACTGGCGCGCCCGCCGGAAGCCGATGGCCGCTATCGCATGGCCAGCGGGCCCGGCGTGGCGGCGCTGGTTGATGGCATGATCGCCGGCGAGCCGTTCGATGCGGCGCAGGAAGCGGCGGCCAAGGCAAAGGGCTGGCGCTGAACCCCTGTCCTACGCCTGGAAAAAATGTCACCCTGCCGGGCATGACGCCTGATCCGACCCTTGCCATGTTTGTTGCGAATGGCTGCGAAAAAACCGGGCGAAACCGTCGCCTTTGTCGCCTTCCGGCCAATTCGGCCGACAGCGCGCGGGTGACAGCATGAGTGAGGTGAAAAAAATCTGGCTCACCGCCGATGCCCTGCTGGCCGACAGTTTCCGGCTGGCGCGGCAGGTGCTGGAAAGCGGCTTTCGCCCGACGCACCTGGTGGGCATCTGGCGCGGCGGCGCACCGATCGGCATTGCCGTGCAGGAATTCTTCGATGTGCACGGCGTGGAATGCGATCACATCGCCATCCGCACCGCGAGCTACACCGGCATCGACCGCCAGTCGAAAACCGTGAAGGTCTATGCGTTGGGTTATCTGATCGACACGCTGAACGCCGATGACCGGCTGCTGGTGATCGACGATGTGTTCGATTCCGGCCGCAGCATCGAGGCCTTCCTGACCGAATTGCAGGCCCGCTGCCGCGCCAACACGCCGACCGAACTCCGCATCGCCACCGTCTGGTACAAGCCGGCGCGCAACCAGACATCGCTCAAACCCGATTATTTCATCCACGAAAGCAACGAGTGGCTGGTGTTCCCGCACGAGATCGACGGGCTGACCCCAGACGAGATCCGCGCCCACAAGCCCGCCGCCGAGGTGATCCTGGCGCCGATTGAAGGATTGACCAAGTGACCGGCTTTGCCTCTCCCGAAGCCCGCGCCGCCTTCATCGCCGGCCTGCCCAAGGCCGAGTTGCACCTGCACATTGAAGGCAGCCTGGAGCCGGAGATGATGTTCGCGCTGGCCCGGCGCAATGGTGTCAAACTCGCGTTCGACAGTGTCGAGGCGATCCGTGCCGCCTATGAATTTTCCAACCTGCAGGATTTTCTGGACATTTATTACCAGGGCATGGCGGTGCTGCTCACCGATCAGGATTTCCATGATCTCACCGCCGCCTATCTCGACCGCGCGGCCGCCGATGGCGTGCGCCATGTCGAGATCTTCTTCGATCCCCAGGGCCACACGGCGCGCGGCGTGCCCTTTGCCCATGTCGTCAGCGGCATCGCCCGGGCGCTGGCCGCCGGCGAAGCGCGCGGGATCAGCTCGCGGCTGATCATGTGCTTCCTGCGCCATCTTTCGGAAGCCGATGCCCAGGCGACGCTGGATGAAGCGCGGCCGTGGCTGCAACTGATCCATGGCGTCGGGCTCGATTCAAGCGAAGTCGGCCACCCGCCAGAGAAATTTGCCCGGGTCTTCGCCCGTGCCCGGGATCTTGGCCTGAAGATCGTCGCCCATGCCGGCGAGGAGGGCCCGCCCGCCTATGTCTGGCAGGCGCTGGATGTGCTTGGCGTGGATCGCATCGATCATGGCAATCGCGCGCTGGAGGATGCAGCGCTGGTGGAGCGCATCGCTGGCGACGAGCTGACCCTCACCGTCTGTCCGCTGTCCAACCTGAAATTGTGCGTGGTCGATGATCTGGCCCGCCACCCGCTGCGCCGCATGCTGCAGGCCGGGCTGAAGGCGACGGTGAACAGCGATGATCCGGCCTATTTTGGCGGCTATGTGAACGCCAATTTCATCGCGGTTGCCAACGCGCTCGACCTGACGCGCAACGAAATCGTCACCCTGGCCCGCAACAGCTTTACCGGCAGCTTCCTGCCCCCCGAAGCCCAGGCCCCGCACCTCGCCGCCATCGACGCGTGGGCCGCCGCCTGACAATTGACGCTGCCGAGCCGGCGCGCCACACAGCGGGCGGGGATTGGGGAGCATTGGAATGACGAAAGCGGATATTGGCTTGGCCAGCTGGTTCACCCGGCGGGTGCAGCAGACGCCGGACCGGCCAGCGCTGACCTTCGAGGGCGCCACCCGCAGCTATCGCGAGATGGGCGACGCCGTGAACCGCCTCGCCACCGCCCTGCGCGCCGGCGGTATCTGCAAGGGCGATCGTGTCGGTTTCCTCGGGCTCAACCAGCCGCTCTATTTCGATCTGCTGTTCGCTGCCGCCCGGCTTGGCGCCATCTTCGTGCCGTTGAACTTCCGCCTCACCGGGCCGGAGCTTGACTATATCATCAACGATGCCGGCATCCACACGCTGGTCGTCGATGCCCCGCACCGGCCGATCATCAACAGCGTGCGCGGCCAGTTGTGTTGCCGGCGTTTCCTGTCGGCCGATGGCCCCGCTGACGGTTGGCGGCCAGTGGCCGATTTCGTCGGCAGGTCAGCCCCGCTGGCCCAGGGCGAGGCCGCCGCCGACGATGACATCGCGGTGATCATGTACACGTCGGGTACCACCGGCCGGCCCAAGGGCGCCATGCTGACCCACGGCAATTTCTGGTGGGCCAACATCAACTCGCACCTTGGTTCGGACGTGCTGGAAACCGATGTGACGCTGGTGATGGCGCCGCTGTTTCATATTGGTGGACTCAATGTGTCACCGCTCACCTGCTGGCAGAAGGGCGGCCATGTCGTCCTCCACCGCGGCTTCGATCCGGCGCGCTTCATCGCCGATGTGCAGTATTATCGCGTCACCACCACCTTCGCGGTGCCGGCGATGCTGCTGTTCGTCAGCCAGCAGCCGGATTTCGCCAGCGCCGATCTGTCGAGCATCCGCATGATCATCTGCGGCGGCGCGCCGGTACCAGAGCCCTTGCTGCGGCTCTACAATGGCCGCGGCATCCCGATGAACCAGGGCTATGGCCTCACCGAAACCGCGCCATCAGGCACGTACCTCGGCCCCGAATTCGCCCTGGCCAAGCTGGGCTCGGCCGGCCGGCCGATGATGTTCGTCGATCTGAAGATCGTGAACGAGGATGGCCGCACGCCGTTGCCCGCCAACGAACGCGGCGAAGTCCTGATGCGCGGCCCCAACATCATGCGGGGATACTGGAACAAGCCCGAAGCCACCGCCGCCGCCATCGATGCCGAAGGCTGGTTCCATAGCGGCGACATTGGCTATCTCGATGCGGAGGGCTTCCTCTACATCTGCGACCGGCTGAAAGACATGATCATCAGCGGCGGGGAGAATATCTACCCGGCCGAGATCGAGGCTACGCTCTATGACCATCCCGCCATCGCCGAAGTGGCGGTGTTTGGTGAACCATCCGAGAAATGGGGCGAAAGCGTCACCGCCGTCGCCGCGCTGAAACCGGGGCAGAGCCTTGACCTTGAGGCCCTGCGCGCCTGGGCGACCGAGCGCCTCGCCCGTTACAAATTGCCGACCCGGCTGGAGATCGTCGACGCCCTGCCGCGCAACCCGGCGGGCAAGGTGCTGAAGTTCGAGCTGAGGGACCGGTTCCGGCGTTAGCGCGGATCGAGCATGTCGCGGAGCACAATGCCACCCACCAGTCCGGCCGTGACGAACAGGGAAAGTGGTCCCACAAAGCTCGAAACTTCAGCAGCGGGAATTTTTCCGGGCGCCATGGCAACCGCAACCGATATGGCCAAAAATCCGCAAGCTCCACCGTTGAGAAGCCAGAACAGGCCCCGCACTGCTGTGTTTTCAACTCGCTTGGCAAGCACCGTTCCAAGACTTGCCGCCAACAGCATGGGAGCGAAGTTTGCCATCAAGAATAATAGAAATGTAGAAGTGAATTGAAATCCAATCACTATCGCAGTTTTCTCATGTGACGAGTTTGATAATAAAAAATCAACAACAACGATAAATCCGTTCACAACACCGCTGACCAAAGCAGCCAGAAGCGCAGACTTCAGCAACTTTCCGAAGCTCGGAGATTTTCTATCTGGCTCGAAGCCCGGCCGCAAACTTTCGTTGGTCATGGTGTCACCGCGGCGGGGCCACAGCCGCCGGCAGGTCGCGGCCATATTTCAGGAAGGCGGCCTTCACGTCGGGCCGGGCCTTGAGGGCGCGCAGGGCGGCCTTGGTCATCCGGTCCGGCGCATTGGGCCGGTCGTTGATCAGGAAGGGCTGGAGTTCGAACAGCACATCATCGCGGCTGCTTTCGTCCTCCAGCCGCTTGATCAGCACGGCGGCGGCTGCGTCCGGCTTGCCCAGGCACGACAAAGCGGACTGCACGGCGCGGTTGTTGCCGTCCTTCGTCCAGCCAGATGGAAGCGCTGCGGCGGCCTGCTGCGCGTCGGCCAGCTTGCCCGACCGGGCCAGCGCGCAGACGCGGATGCCGGCCAGCGCCTGGCGGCCATAGGGGTTGAGATCGGGGCTGTCAGCGGCAGCGACGCGCGCCAGGGCATCGGCGTGGCGGCCGGCTTCCTCGGCCATGTCGGCCGCAATGATGCGGAAGGCGAGGCCGCTCGGCCGGCCTTCGGCGGGCAGGGCAGCAACGGCATCGAGCGCCGCCAATGCCTCGTCGGTGCGGCCAGCATCGCTGAGCAGGGCGGCCTTGAGATTGAGCGTCCACAGTTCGCGATTACTCATCTTAGCCAATGCGTCCGGCGTGGCACCGATGTCCTTGATGCGCTCCAGCGCCTCCGGCTCCTTGCTGGCGATGTTGAGCGCTTCGGCCACCCCGGCGCGGGCCACGATCGATTGCGGGCTGGCGGCCAGGCGCTTTTCGGCTGCCGCGATGAAGGCCTGGTCAGCGATGTCGGCGCCAGGGCCGAGCCGGGCTTCCAGCGCCGGCCACAGCGACTGGTAGCGCCGGTCGATCGCCAGCCGGGCGATGTTGGCGGTGTTGACCAGCGCCGCGATGATCGGCTTGGCATCGTCCAGCCGGTCGCGCTTGGCCAGGCCGGCGATCACCTGCAGCCGCAGGGCATCGCCATCGCTCACCGTCTCCTCGGCCGGGGCATAATTGGCGGTGACCAATGTGTAGGCGAGATCAAAGGCGCGCTGCTCGTCGCTGGCGGCGGCATGCTGCACTTCGCCAACCAGGTCTGTCGGCAGCTGGGCCAGCCATTTCGGGTTGGTGGTGGCGACCAGCTGCAGCGTCTGCCCGGCACCGGCCACATCGCCGGTCAGGGAGCGCAGCACGAAAAGCTGGCGCAGCAGCAGCGGGGTGGGGGTGATCGCGGCGTCCACAGCCAGCTCGATGGCGGCGCGGGCTTCAGCGAACTTGCCGAGCCGGGCGAGGGCAAAGCTGCGCAGGCCTTCGACCTGGCCCTTGTCGGCCGGCAGATCGGACGCTTCCAGCAGCGGATCGAGGATGGCTAGCGCTTCGGCCGGCTTGCCATTGTCCACCAGCCCGGCGGCCTGGGCCAGGCGCTCCTCGCGGCTGGGGGCGGCGGCCGGCGCGGTGGTGGGCGCCGCTGCCATCAACAGCGCGGCCAGCGGTGCCAGCAAAAAGAGCGGTTTGAAACGATGCGTCATGGCCCCACAGTAACGGCAACACGGCGTTTGGGGAGAGGGGCATGACGGCACAGGTGGAATTCTTCTTCGATTGTTCGAGCCCGTGGACCTATCTGGGCTTTGAAGCCTTGGTGAAGGCGGCGAACGAGGATGGCTTTGGCGTGTGTTTCCGCCCGTTCCTGGTCGGCGGCGTGTTCAACACGGTGAACCCCAGCGTCTATGAAATGCGCTCCAAGCCGGTGGTGCCCAAGGCGCGCTATTTCACCAAGGACCTGCACGACTGGATCCGCCGATCGGGCCTCAGCATCAAATGGACACCCAGCATCTTCCCGATCAACAGTGCGCGCGCGATGCGGCTGTGCCTGGTGGCGGCCGATGCCTCGGTGTGCGAGCCGGTCGCCCGCCGCATCTTCCAGCTCTATTGGGGCGAGGACCGCGACATCAGCCTGCCCGATGTGCTGGCCGAGGCGGCGGCGGCCGGCGGGTTAGGCGCGGCGGCACTGGAACAGGCCGATGCGCCGGAGATGAAGGCGAAGCTGCGCGCCAATACCGACGAACTGATTGCCCGCGGCGGCTTCGGCAGCCCAACCTTCTTCGTGGCCGGTGAGGACATGTATTTCGGGCAGGACCGGATCCTGCTGGTGCGCGAGGCGGCGGCGCGGGCGCGCTGATCCCTGCGACAGACCAGCCGGCTTGACTCGGGGGAGCGGCTGGCGGCAACGTGAACAAAAGTGGAACATGTTGCTGAAAGTGAGTCGTTCTGTTGCCGCCTGTTGCCCGCCTGGTGCCACCTGTGTCCCCGCCTGTCCCGGTCGCTGCCGGGCGGCTGGCGCTGGATGGCGGGCGCGTGGATGCGGCGCTGGGCGGCGGGCTGCTCTTGGCGGGGTGCCATGAAATCTATGGGCCGGGCGGCACCGCACTGGCGCTGATGCTGGCGCTGGCCGCCCCGCGCACGGGTCCGATCCTGTGGCTGGCCGATGCCCGCGGCGAGGATGGGCGGATTTATGGTGCGGGCCTGGCCGAACTGGGCGGCGATCCCGGGCGGCTGTGGTGGGTAGCAGCCGGTGGCGCCGTCCCGATGCTGCGCGCCGCCGCCGAGGCGCAGCGCTGTGCCGCGCTGGCCTGCCTGGTGATCGAGGCGGGGAGTGCCAGCGCCGTCGATCTGACCGTGACGCGCCGGCTGCAACTGGCGGCGGCCGCCTCTGG
>NZ_WNJP01000134.1 GCF_009733735.1 Sandarakinorhabdus oryzae
CGCTGCCCCGGCTCCGGTGGTCGCGGACGCCGCCGCGCCGGCTGCTCCGGCTGCTGCTGCGCCGGCTGCACCGGCAGCCAAGCCCGCCGCCTGACGCACGGCGAGACGAAAAGGCAAGGCCCGGCATCGTTAGATGCCGGGCCTTTTCCTTTTGTGCCGCACAGTCTGTCGCACTCAATAGTCCCAGCTTTGCGCCGTGCCCCCGCGTGATAGCCTGCACATTCACAGCCCCTGGGGAGGGGTGCCTTTGCTTGGGAGAGGGTAATGGCAGAGCGTCTGGATGTGCTGATCGTCGGGGCCGGATTTTCCGGCATGTACATGCTGGTCAAGTGCCGCGAACTGGGCCTGAAAAGCCATGTGTTCGAAGCCGGCAGTGGTGTTGGCGGCACCTGGTACTGGAACCGCTATCCCGGCGCCCGCGTCGATATCCAGAGCCTTGATTATTGCTATGGCTTTGACGAGCAGCTGGAGAAGGAATGGCGCTGGTCGGAACGCTACGCGCCGCAGCCGGAATTGCTGGCCTATGCCAACCATGTCGCTGACCGGTACGACCTCAAGAAGGACATCAGCTTCAACACGCGGGTGACGGCGGCCGATTGGGATGCCGGCGCCGATGGCTGGAACGTCACGCTCGACACCGGCGAAGTGATCGCGGCGCGCTTTGTCGTGCTCGCCACCGGCTGCCTGTCGGTGCCCACCGATGTCACCTTCCCGGGCATCGAGGACTACAAGGGCACCATCTATCGCACCTCGCGCTGGCCGCATGACGGCGTGGACTTCAGCGGACAACGGGTCGGCATCATCGGCACCGGATCATCGGCCATCCAGTCGATCCCGATCATCGCGGAGAGCGCCGGCCACCTGACCGTTTTCCAGCGCACGCCCAACTTCTCGATGCCGGCCCACAATGGCCCGATCCCGGAAGAGGATTTCCAGGAGTGGCTGAAGGACCCGCGCGCCTTCCGCGCCCGCTCGCGCTACACGGCCGGCGGCTTCTGGAATGATCCGCGTGACGAGGCGATCGCCATCCACACCCCTCCGCAAGAGATCAAGGCCGAGTTGGAGCGGCGCTGGGCCTGGGGCGGCTTCCGCATCCTCAACGCCTTCGCCGATCAGGCCATCGATCCGGCGGCCAACAAGATCATCAGCGATTTCGTCGCCGCCAAGATCCGCGAACAGGTGAAGGATCCCAAGGTCGCCGAACTGCTCACCCCCAAGGATCACCCGTTCGGCACCAAGCGGCCGTGCGTCGATACCGGCTATTACGCGACCTACAACCGCGACAATGTCAGCCTGGTTGATCTGCGCGCCGACCCGCTGGAGACCTTCACCGCCACCGGCATCAAGACGAAGCACAACAGCTTCGATTTCGATGCCGTGGTGCTGGCCACCGGCTTTGACGCGATGACCGGCGCCATTGAACGCATCGCCATCCGCGGCCGCACCGGCGAGACCATCCAGGAACATTGGGCGCATGGCCCGGAAACCTATCTCGGCCTGATGGTCGCCGGTTTCCCCAACATGTTCCTGATCACCGGCCCCGGCAGCCCCAGCGTGCTGACCAACATGATCAACAGCATCGAACAGCATGTCGATTATGTCACCGAGATCATCGCCAGCCTCAACGGCCGCCAGGCCGGCCGCATCGAGGCGACGCGCGAGGCCGAACAGACCTGGACCGACCTCGTCGACCAGTCCGCCGCGATGACGCTCTTCCCGCAGGCCAACAGCTGGTACATGGGCGCCAACGTGCCCGGCAAACCGCGCCGCTTCCTGGCCTTCACCGGCGGGCTGCACATCTATTCCGATATCTGCAACGCGGTGCGTGACAAGGGCTGGGAAGGCTTCACCATCGCCCGCGGCGACCAGGTGCTGCACGACAGCCACGAATTCACCAGCCTGCCGCCGCCACCCGACAACATGGCGCCGCACCTGATGGAAATGGCCATGGGCCGCGTCGCGAAGTGGATGCAGGACCACGGGCGGGTTTAGGCCAAGGCAGTTATGCCTCCGGCGGCCAGGGGCTGAGCCCCTGGACCCACTTTCGTTGGCGTGCGCCCAGCTTGGAATGAAGGCGGGAACAATGAACGGGTGCAGGGACTGAGTCCCTGCCCGCCGGAGGCCTCACTTCCAGTTCTTCAGGCCCGCGCCGTGCCCGCGCTTGCCCACAGGCGGGCGATCACGCCGGTCAGGCTGGGGTGGTTGCCGCCGTGATAGGCGTTGTCGGCCGGCAGTTCGGCCAGCAGCCGGCGGTGCGCCGCGGGCAGTGCGTGATAGGGCACGCTGGGCAGCAGGTGGTGCAGCGCGTGGTAACGCAGGCCCACCGGCGCCCACAATTCGGGCAGCAGTGCGGGCGGCGGCACGTTGACGCTGTCGAGGAACTGGGCGGTGATGCTCATCACCTTGCCGTCATTTTCCCACAGGTGCGCGGCCAGCGTGCGGACCTGGTTCAGAACCATCGTTGTCGACAGCACCGCCAGCCAGATGGCGAAGGCGCGCAGCGGGATGACGCCGGTGGCCACGCCGGTCAGCACGGCGATGACGAAGGCCGACGTGGCCACTTCCATCAGGGTCCAGCGCGCGGCGGCCGGGCCGGCCGGCGGATCGCGGCGGAAATCGGGGTTGATCGACAGCGCCGAGAAGCGCGCGCGCACCTGATCGCGCACGGGCTTCAGCAGCGACAGCGGCGCCATAATGCCCCAGCGGATGAGCAGGCCGATCGGGCCCAGGGCGGCAACCGCCACAAACAGCGGCACGCTCAACTTCGGCTTCAGGGCGAGGGCCATATATTCGGGATCGCGCACCGTGCCATAACGGTTGCGGGCGTGGTGCAGATTGTGAACGCCTTCATACATGAAGCTGGGGATCATCAACGGGATGCCGGCCACCAGGTTCCAGCCCAGCCGGTAGCCCGGCACGCTGTCATCCTTCATGTGGCTGATTTCGTGGATGAAGCTGCCCAGGCGATAGAGCGCCAGCACGGCGACGATGGCGAGCGCGGCGGTGGCGGCCCCACCCAGGCCCGGCACCAGGATCAG
The DNA here is from genome assembly GCF_009733735.1 of Sandarakinorhabdus oryzae. Taxonomy (GTDB): domain Bacteria; phylum Pseudomonadota; class Alphaproteobacteria; order Sphingomonadales; family Sphingomonadaceae; genus Sandarakinorhabdus; species Sandarakinorhabdus oryzae. Next base: position 3,039 of record NZ_WNJP01000134.1, read on the forward strand.
CGCCGCCAGCGCGCCCCAGCCCAGCAGGGCTGAAGCCGCTGTGTCTGCCCAATAGATCGCCGGCCTGTATTCGCCCAGTTCCCGGCCAAGTGTGGCGGCCAGCTTGATCAGGGCCACGTCTTCACCGGCCAGCGCACCGGTGGTCGGTGGCTGGGCGGATTCGGTCACGCGGGCAGCAATTGCGGTCATCATGGCGTCGCTTATGGCATCGGATTGCGACCGGTTAAGGGCAGAAAGCAGGCAGCGCCAGTCCGGGAAATGCCGCAGTCTGGCTGGCTCATGCCGCAAAGTCTGGCTAGCATCGGCCATCTGCCAGGGGGATCGATCATGAACAGGCTTGCCGTTGTTGTCGCCAGCGCTCTCGCCGTGGTGGCCAGCACTGCATGGGCAAAGGCGCCCGCACTGCCCCCGGCGCTCGAACAGGCAGTCACGCAAAGCCACGAGGCGCTGCGCAAGATCCTGAACGGCGACCCGTCCGGCTATGCCGCGCTGTTCGCCGATCGCGATGACATCACGCTGGGCAACCCGTTCGGCCCGTTCGGCAAGGGCCCGGCCGAAGTGCGCGCCCGGCTCGCTAACGCCGCCACCAAATATCGCGACGGCAGCGTGCGCGGTGTGGACCGCATCGCCAGCTATGGCAGCGGCGACACGATCGTGCTTGTCGAGGTGGAGCATGGCCGCGCCAAGCTTGGCACCAGCCCCGATTTCGCCGATTTCTCGGCCCGCGTGACCAGTGTTTACCAACGCACCGGCAAGCAATGGCGGCTGGTGCACCGCCACGCCGATCCGATCACCAGCCCGCGCGGCGCGGAATCGATGTTGCCGACCCCGCGCCCGTGACGTCAGCTCAGATGGTCCGCGAGACCACCAGCTTCATGATTTCGCTGGTGCCGCCGTAAATCCGCTGCACGCGCGCGTCACGCCACAGCCTCGCGATCGGATATTCGTTCATGTAACCGGCGCCGCCGTGCAGTTGCAGCGCCTCATCGCACACGCGGCCCTGCAGTTCGGTATGCCACAGCTTGGCGGCGCTGGCTTCGGCAGCGGTCAGCCTGCCTTCGATCAGCTTTTGCAGCCCCCAGTCGATATGGGCCCAGCCCACCTGCAATTCGGTCTTCAGGCCGGCCAGGGTGAACTGGGTGTTTTGGAAATCCCACACCGTCTTGCCGAAGGCCTTGCGCTCCTTCACGAACTTCACCGCTTCATCGAAGGCGCGCTGAGCGCCGGCCTGGGCGGAGATGGCGATCGACAGGCGCTCCTGCGGCAGCTGGCTCATCAGGTAGATGAAGCCCTTGTTCTCCTCGCCCAGGCAGTTGGTCATCGGCACGCGCACATCGTTGAAGAACAGTTCGGACGTGTCGGCGCTGTTCTGGCCGATCTTGTCGAGGTTGCGGCCACGGGCAAAGCCCTCGCGGTCGGCCTCGACCAGGATCAGGCTGGTGCCCTTGGCGCCGGCCTCGGGGTCAGTCTTGGCGACCACGATGATCAGATCGGCGTTCTGGCCGTTGGTGATATAGGTCTTGCTGCCGTTGATCACATAATGATTGCCGTCCTTGCGGGCGGTGGTCTTCACGCCCTGCAGGTCGCTGCCGGCGCCTGGCTCGGTCATGGCGATGGCGGTGATCACCTCGCCCGAAATCATCTTGGGCAGATATTTGGCCTTCTGCTCGTCCGAGCCATAGGCGACGATATAATCGGCCACGATGTCGGACTGCAGGGTGATGCCCGCTGAGGAGCCGGCATAGGCCAGCTCCTCATCCACGATGGCGTTGTAGCGGAAATCGAGGCCAAGGCCGCCATATTCCTCCGGCACGCCGGGGCAGAGCAGGCCGGATTCACCACAGGCGCGCCAGAACTTGCGGTCAACCAGCCCCTCTTCCTCATAACGGTCGAGATTGGGGATCAACTCCTTTTCGAAGACCTTGCGCACCGTGTCGCGGAAGGCGGTTTCATCGGGGCCGTACACACGGCGATCGGCAGCATCGAGCATGGTGGGACCTTTCTGGATTGGGCTTTGCAGTCATCAAAGCCACAGCCTGTCGCACCCGTCACCTAGCGGGCAAGAGAGGGCCGTGCGGGTGCGACCATCTGCGCTTGGCGGGCCGCGGTTTCGGGCGTAGCATCGGCCTTTCCACGGGGGAGAGAATTGATGCGCCTGATGCTGATCGCGGCCGTCGCTGCCGCACTTGCCACGCCTGCCCTTGCCGCCGATCCGGCCGGCGCGGCACGCGCGCCGATTGATGCGTTTGCCGCCGCCTTTGCCAAGGGCGACATGGCCGCTGCCAAGGCGACCCACGTTGCCAGTCCCACCATCCTCGATGAACCGCCGCCCTTCATGTGGAGCGGCAAGGACGCATTCGACACCTGGCTCGCTGATCTGGGCGCCGACAGCAAGGCCGCCGGCCGCACGGCGGAATCGCTGGTGATCGGCCGCACTCTGCGCGCCGAGACCAAGGGCGACGCCGCCTATGTGATCGCGGCCGCCACCTACAGCTTCACCAAGGATGGCGTTGCCATGGTCGAGGCTGGCCGCATGACCTTTGTGGTGAAGAAGCTCGCCGGTGGCTGGAAGATCGCCGGTTGGACCTGGACCGGCCCGCGTCCCTCGCCAAAGCCGGCACCCAAGCCATAAGCGCGGACCACCGTTCTGAACCAGGAAAGGGCATCGCGATGCGCCTGATGATGATTGCTGCAACACTGGCGGCGGCGCTGGCCACGCCCGCCCTGGCGGCCGATCCGGCCGGCCCGGCCCGTGCCGTGATCGAAACCTTCGTGGCCGGCTTCAACGATCCGGCCAAGCTGGAGGCCGCCAAGGCTACCCATGTCGCCAGCCCGGTGATCATCGACGAGCCGCCGCCCTATCTGTGGACCGGCAGGGACGCGATGGAAACCTGGCTGGCCGATCAGCACAAGGAAGCCCTGGCCATGGGGCGCACCGACGAGAAGGTGACGCTGGGCCGCACGCTGCGCGCCGAAATGGCCGGCGGCCAGGCCTATGTCATTGTCGCCGCCACCTATAGATACACGGAAAAGGGCGTGCCCAAGGCCGAACCATCGCGTATGACCTATGTGCTGAAAAGCGGCCGCGCCGGCTGGAAAATCGCCGCCTGGACCTGGACCGGCCCGCGCGGCATCGCGGTGAAGGCCAAGCCGTCAGCGCCGATGGCGACCCCGCAATAACCCGCCATTTTCCCAATTGCCGGCATGCCCGGTGTCTGGAACAGCACAGCCCATGATGATGAACCGCGCTCTGTTCGCCGGCCTGCTGGTCGCCGCCTTGTCCACCCCGGCCTTCGCGCTGGATGATCCCTTTCTGAAGCGCGCCGAGGCCGTGCTGAAGCGGCAGCCGATCATCGATGGCCACAACGACTGGCCGGGCGCGCTGCGCGGCAGTTTTGGCGAAGCATGGTGGAGCCAGGATCTGAAGGCCGACAGCCGCCAATTCAAGCGCCCGCTGATGACTGACATTCCCCGCCTGCATGCCGGCCGGGTCGGCGGACAATTCTGGAGCGTCTATGTGCCGGCCAGCGTCACCGGCCCGGCCGCGGTGAAGGCCACCATCGAGCAGATCGACATCGTGCGCGGTTTCGTGGCGAAATATCCGGCTGATTTCGAGCTGGCCGGCACCGCCGCCGATATCCGCCGCATCCAGAAGACCGGCAAGGTCGCCAGCCTGATGGGTGTCGAAGGCGGCAGCCAGATCGACAACAGTCTGCCGGTGCTGCGCGCCTATTACGCGCTCGGCGCCCGCTACATGACGCTCACCCACGTCAAGCACAATGATTGGGCCGACAGCGCCAACGAACCGGCGCGTCCCCAGCCGCTGAGCGATTTTGGCAAGGCCGTCGTGCACGAGATGAACCGCATCGGCATGCTGGTCGATCTCAGCCATGTCTCGCCCGGCACGATGAAGGCGGTGCTGGCGGTGACCAAGGCGCCGGTGATCTTCTCCCACTCGTCGTCGCGCGGGCTGGCCGATCATGTGCGCAATGTGCCCGATGATGTGCTCACCCTGGTGAAGGCCAACGGCGGCGTGGTGATGACCACCTATGTGCCCGGCTTCATCAACGCCGCCCGCCAGGCCTGGGAAGCCGCCCGCAACGGCGAACGCGCCCGGTTGGCCGCGCTTTATCTGGCCGACGTGCCGCGCCAGACGGCGGCGCTGGCGGAATGGGAAGCGAAGAACCCGGAGCCGCCCGTCAGCATCAAGGATGTCGCCGATCACATCGCCCACATGGTCAAGCTGGCCGGCGTCGATCATGTCGGCATCGGCGGTGATCTGGACGGCATCGAGTCGACCCCCACTGGGCTGGAAGGCGTCGAGACCTATCCAGCGCTGATCGCCGAACTGCTGCGCCGCGGCCTGTCTGAAGCCGATTGCGAGAAGATCGCGGGCGGGAATTTGCTGCGGGTGATGGAGGCGGCGGAGAAGGTGGCGGCGGGCATGGCAGGCGAACTGCCGCCGGATGTGAAGCCGTAAGGCTGGTCACTTCCCGCTTGCGGGGGGGGGGGGGTGGGCTCGGGTTTGCGGGCTGGCTTGGCGTTTCGGCAGTTGGCACACAACATAATGGCCGCCGCAGATTGCTCAGCGGCGGCCACTGTGTCGTGCCCCTCCTTTCGGAGGACATG
>NZ_WNJP01000135.1 GCF_009733735.1 Sandarakinorhabdus oryzae
GGGCCAGCCGCGCCAGCGCCGCGCCGGGGCCAGGCACCGGCGGCGCGACGAAGTCGCTGGCATCGGGCAGCGGAGGTGGCCAATCGGAAGCGGGCGCCGGCATCGCCCCTTTCTTGCCGTGTCAGCGGCGGGCGGGCAATCCGGGGCTAAGCGGCCGGTTGCCGCGCACGGCGCCGGCGCAGCGCCACCCCGGCGAGACCGAAGCCGGCGATCAGCTGTGTCCAGGCGGCCGGTTCCGGCACCGGATCGAAGCTGATGCTGGCTTGCGACTGGCTGACGATGATGTCCCCGGTCAGCGCGCGGCCACCAAGCAGGAAATTGTTGAAGCTGATGTGCAGCGCGTTGGTGAGCAGGGTCTGCACGCCGCCGGGGCCGGTGCCGCTGATCTGTTCATTGAGCAGGATGCGCAGGCCGGCCAGATCATAGGCGAGGAAGTTGGGCGCCACCGTGGCATTGGCGCCCAGCGACAGGATAGGCACGCCCAGCACCGAAAGCGCCAGGTTGGAGAAGGTGGATTGGCCCTGCAGCGTGGTAGCATTGCCGATGCGCACGACCTGGGTTTGCGAATTCAGGCTGGTGGCGGTGAGTCCCAATGCCGTCACCGGGCTGCCGATCGCGGTGGTGAACAGCGAGATGTTCAGGTTGTTGACCAGCGCCGAGGCGTCGCCGCTGGTGGTATCGGCCGGTGTGGTGCCGTTGGCGCTGGCCGCGGTGCTGATCACGCCGGTGCGCAGCCGCAGGCCGGCGCTGACCAGCGCGACGACGCCCAGATCGACCACTGTGTTGAGCGAGGCGACATTGCCGGTGACGGCATAGCCGGGCGCGGTCGCCCCGGCGACCGCCCCGACGGGCCCGACGGTGACGCCGACCGTGTTGATGACCTTGACCGTGCTGGACAGGCCGAAGGCGGCGGAGGTGATGCTGGTGGTGGCTGAAGCGGGCAGGGCGGGAAACAGGATCAGGGCGGCACAGAAGAGAAGTTCAGGGGGCTTGAACATCTGCTTTACCTTTCAACGCAACAACGATTCGTTTGGCCATGCCCTGTTCTTGCCAGGACCAGTGATACTGCCGGATGCCCGACAACTTCACCTAGCGACCTACGAATCTTGGCGTTGATAGTTACAGATTTATGGTAAATTATTTGTGACGGTCTTAAATAATGACCAAAATATGTATCCTTGGTTAAGACTTATTGCTAATCGCGTGCCAATTTCGTCTTGCGCTGTTGGCGGCGGCGTGCGGCGCCCGCCAGGGCAAGGCCGGCGATCAGTTGCGCCCACGCGGCTGGCTCGGGGATGGGGGCGCTGCCCTGATATTCGGCGACGGTCTGGCCGATGATGAGATCGCCATTCAGGCTGCGGCCGCCCAGCAGATAGTTGGTGAAGCTGATGCCGATGGCGTTGGTGACGAGCAGGCGGGTGCTGTCGAAATTGCTGGTGAACTGCTGGTTGAAGGTGATCTTCAGGCCGGCCAGATCATAGGCGACAAAATTGACGCCGACCTGGGCATTGCTGCCCAGCGCCAGGATCGGCACCCCGGCGACCGTGAGGTTGAGGTTGGTAAAGTTCGACTGGCCGGTGAGCGCGACGACCTGGTTGGCCGTGCTAATGTTGGACTGCGACTGCACCTGGTCGGCAGTGAGGCCGATGATCGAGGTTGGCACGCCCAGGGTGCTGGTGAACAGGCTGACGGCCAGGTTGTTGACCGTGGCGGTGGCGCTGCCGCTGGTGGTATCGGCTGGGGTGGTGCCGTCGGCGCTGGCCGTCGTGGTGATCAGGCCGGTGCCGATATCGAGGCCAGCCGTGACCAGTGACACGGTGCCGAGGCTGACTGGCGCCGACAGCGAGGCAACGCCGCCGTTCAAGGAATAGCCTGGCGAGGTGCGGCCGCCGACGCTGGCGATCGGGCCGACCAGGGTGAGCGGCTGACCGACGGCGCGGACATTGCTGAACACCCCACGCGCCGTGGTGGCGATTTCGGTGGTGGCCTGCGCGGCACTGGCCAGGCTGAAGGCGGCGGCGCCAATGATGAACGGCTTGAGCATCGGTCATGTCCCTTGGCTTGCGCTCCGGCCGAGGGACCGGATGCGGTTTTCAGGCTGTTCACGGCCGATCTTGGGGATTTTCGAGGGGCGGCAAACCCACTTCATTTTCTGTTGAGCATGAATGTTGGCGCGGCTTTGCCTTTTGCCGCGCGCCATGACATGAGGCCGGGCGAGCAAGACGGAGGCGGCGATCTCTCATATCCTGATGCTTGATTCCGGCGTGGGCGGGCTTTCCGTGCTGGACGATGTGCGGGGCCTGCTGCCAGCCATCGATATCAGCTATGTCGCGGATAACGCAGGCTTTCCCTATGGCACCAAGACCGAGATGGAGGTCGCCACACGGGTGTGTGCGCTGCTAGGCCGGCTCACCGAACGGCTGGGGCCCGATCTGATCGTGATTGCCTGCAACACCGCTTCCACCATCGCGTTGGCGCACGCCCGCGCCGTGCTGGATGTGCCGGTGGTGGGCACGGTGCCGGCGATCAAGCCGGCGGCCGAAGCCTCGCGCGGCCGCGTGATCGGCGTGCTCGGCACCATGGCGACGGTGCGCCAGCCCTATGTTGCGCGGCTGTCGGCCGATCATGCCGCCGATTGCCGCGTGCTGCTGCATGGCTCGGCGCGGCTGGTGGAACTGGCCGAGGCGCAATTGCGCGGGGAGCGGGTGACGGCAGCGGACGTGGCGCCGGAACTGGCCGGCCTTACCAGTCAGCCGGGCGGCGACCGCATCGACCAGGTGGTGCTGGCCTGCACGCATTTCCCACTGCTGCTGCCGCAACTGCAGGCCGCCGCGCCCGCTATGGGCTTTGTCGACGGCGGCCCCGGCATTGCCCGGCGCGTGGCGCACCTGCTGGGGGCGAAGGGGCAGCAGGGCGAGGGCCGCGGCCTTGCCCTGTTCACTCGGCAGGACGAACAGGTTGACGCCCTCGCCCCGGCGCTGCACCGCTATGGCCTGACCATCCAGCATTGAGGCAGACATGGCCCTGAATGACGAAGACCTGATGGCGCGCATGAACCGCTTCGTGCCGCCAACCGCCGCGATCCTGGGCCAGGAAATCCTCGAGATCGACAGCGCCGCCGGCCGGGTGAAGATGAAGTTTCAGCCCATCGATGCCTGCCGCAACCCGATGGGCAATATCCAGGGCGGCATCATGGTCGCCATGCTGGATGATGCCGCGGCGTTCGCGGCCATCGTGAAGAGCGGCAAGCGCATCGGCATCCCGACCATCGAGCTGAAGACCAGCTTCTTCGCGCCGGCCAAGGCGGGCGTGCCGCTCTATGCCGAAGGCCGCTGCCTGAAACTGGGCAAGCGCATCGCCTTCATGGAGGCGGACCTGTTCGACGAGGCCGGCACCTTGTTGGCCCGGCTCACCACCTCGGCCATCCCGATCGACATGGATGGCCCCAGCAACCTGGTAGACCGCTCATGACCGATGCCCCCGAAGTGCTTGTGGCCCGCCGTGGCCACGCCCTGTGGATCACACTCAACCGGCCGCAGGCGCTGAACGCGCTCAATCACCCGATGGCGGTGACCATCCACCGTGCCGTTATCGAGGCGATGGGCGATCATGATATCCAGCATATCGTGATCGACGGCGCCGGCGACCGCGCCTTCTGCGCCGGCGGCGACGTGGCGCTGCTCGGCCGGCGTGGCCGCGAGGACCGGGCGCTGTGGGAGAGTTTCTTCCACGACGAATATCGCATGAACCAGGCCATCGCCCGCTGCGGCAAGCCGTGGGTGGCATTGATCGACGGCATCACCATGGGCGGCGGCGTGGGCTTGTCCATCCACGGCCCCTACAGCATCGCCACCGAACGCACGCTGTTTGCCATGCCCGAAACCGGGATCGGCCTGATCCCCGATGTCGGCGGCACCCACGCGTTGGCGAAGCTGCCCGGCGAGATCGGCACCTGGCTGGCCTTGACCGGCGCGCGGCTGAAGGCGGCGGACCTGCGCACTTGCGGGATCGCCAGCCATTATGTGCCGTCCGCGCATTTGCCAACGCTGTGCGACCTGCTCGCCACCAGCCATGAACCGCTGCCCGAGCTGCTGGCGACGTTCGACGAAGACGCCGGTGACGGGCCATTGGCCGCGTACCGCGACGCCATCGATTATCATTTCGGCCATGACCGGATGGAAGACATCATGGCCAGCCTGGAGGCCGGCGATGACTGGGCCCAGGAGCAGGCTGCCACCATCCGCCGCATGTCGCCGATCAGCTGCAAGCTCAGCCTGGCCGGCCTGCGCGCCGCGCGCGGGGTGGAGATCGAGGAGGCGCTGATCAACGAATATCGCATGGTCTGCGAGATCAGGAACGGCCATGACTTCTTCGAAGGCATCCGCGCCCAGCTGATCGACAAGGACCGCAATCCCAAGTGGCAACCGGCGACGCTTGAGGCCATCAGCGACGATGACGTGGCGCGCCATTTCGAGGTGCCGGAAACCGGCGACCTCACGTTCGAATGACCGCGTAAGCAGGCGCTTACACCGCTGCAATTAAGCGCGGCTGCAATGGCAGGGCGCCATTGCGGCCGCCATTGTCAGGGCCTCGACAAACCGAGGAGCCTGACGATGCCGACACATGATCTGATCCCGCATGGCCAAGGGGACGCGGCCACCACTGAGCCGCCGCCCGGACAGCGCCGCCGCTGGGACCCGCTGGTGAAGCTGACCCACTGGACCATCGCGCTGGCCGTGCTGGCCAACGCGATCATCACCGAGGAAGGCTCTGGCCCGCATGTCTGGGTTGGCTATGGCCTGGCGGCCATCCTTGGCCTTCGCCTGCTGTGGGGGTTGATCGGCCCGGCCGAAGCCCGTTTCTCGGCCTTTGCGCCCAGTCTTCGCCGGGCGCTCGCCCATGTTGGCGATATCGTTGCCGGCCGTCATGTCGAACATCGCTCGCACAATCCGCTCGGCGCGCTGATGGTCTATGCCATCTGGGGCTGCCTGCTGGTCATCATCGGCACCGGCATCGGCATGAGCGGACTGCCGGGCGACACTGGCCAGCATGAGGCGGGCGAAGCCGTGCAGGCGACCGTGCCGGCCACCGCCTCGGCAGACGATGATGAGGCGGCCGGTGAGCGCGAAGAGGGCCCGTTGGGCGAGGTGCATGAAGCCGCCGCCAATCTGCTCTATGGCCTGATCCTGCTCCACATCGGTGGGGTGATCTTCGAAAGCCGCCGCAGCCGCCGCAACCTCGCGCTGGCCATGTTGCCCGGCCGGCGATAGGCTCGACCCATGCAGCAGCGCCAGCAACGATTGCGCCGCCGGGCCACCGCGATGAGCATCGTCGTGGCTCTGCAGGCCGTGGCGGCACTGTTCTTCCTGCTCGATGTCGCCGCCGACCTGCGGGCCGACGGAATGACCAATCACCTGTTGGTGGAGAGCGCAGCGGCGCTGGCGCTGCTGGTTGCCGTTGTCACCGGTGCCGTGCAGGTGCGTGACTTGCTGGCGGCAGCGCGGCAGGATGAACTGGCGGTGGCGCTCGCCCGCCAGGCCGTGGCGGCGCTGGTGCAGCAGCGGCTGCAGGATTGGCAGCTGACCGCGGCCGAAGCCGATGTCGCGCTGTTTGCGATCAAGGGTTGCGATGCGGCCGAGATCGCCCGGCTACGGGGTTCGGCCGAAGGCACTGTGCGGGCGCAATTGACCCGCATCTATGCCAAGGCTGGCGTCAAGTCCCAGTCGGGCCTGATCGCCCTGTTCCTCGATGATCTGATCGTGGCGCCGGTGGCGGCGGGCCCGGCCTGATCAGGCCGCGCCCGCCCGCCCGGTCTTACAGCCCGTCGACGGCCTTGGAGACCAGCACGTTGACCGCCACGCGGCGGTTCTGGGCGCGGCCTTCCTCGGTGCTGTTGTCAGCCGCCGGATCGGCCTTGGCCATGCCGCTCGGGGTCAAGGTGCGGAACGACTTCCAGCGGCAGACTTGCTGCAGATGGGCCATCACGCGGCTGGCGCGCTTCTCGCTCAGTTCCTGGTTGTAATCGTCATTGCCCACCGAATCGGTGTAGCCGACGACGAGCAGCAGCGCGTTGGGGATCTTCTCGGCTTCAGCCGCCACGTTGCACAGCTCGGTCTTGGACTGTTCGGTCAGCATCCACTTGCCGGTGTCGAAATAGACGTTGGCGGTGTTCTTGATGTTGTAATTGTCGATATCGGCAACGCGGCTGCGCAGCGCGGCGGTGGCGGCGGCGGCTTCTTCAAAGCCCTGCGCCGTGCCGCTGCGGATCATGTTGGCCGTCTTGAAATCGTTGCTGCGGAAGGTGACGACATCGGCGATCAGCGTCTCGCCGACCTGGCTGGTCTTCACCGTCACCGGCAGGCCGTTGAGCAGCGAGGAAATGCCGAACTTGCCCTTGCCGCCGAACAGGCCGCTCTTGCCCTTCACCTGGGTCATGTCATTCAGGGTGACGATGGTCCTGGTGCCGTCTTCGCCGGTCACGGCCATGCGCTCACCGCTGCGCGCCGTGATGGTGCCCTTGATCTCCGGGCCCGGCATCGGCCGCGTGTTGGTGACGATCTGGGTGCCCGGCGCATCCGGCGCGGTCTGCTGGGCGGCAAGGCTGCCGGCAGTGGTGGTGGCCAGCACGGCGGCCAGCAAAAGGGCCGGCGGTTTCATCAATTGGCGTTGCATGTCTTCATCCCTCTCAAGCGTTGCCGGTTCGACCACCGGTGCCCCTTTGGCCGGCCGAACCGATGATTTCGGGCACGCTGGTCACCCCTGGCCAGCAGCGCCGGCTTCAGCAACCACGCCAAAGCCCTTTCTGTCTCATGAACGGCTGCGCCGAAATCATCGATTCCGCCGATGAACGGTGCGCATCGTGCGGCAGATTGCGGTCCCGGCCATGGGGGAAGCGGCCGCAACACACGTAACAACGGATTGTCGCACCGGCGTCCGCCAGCGATTCCCAACCGTCTGCCGCGCCCGGAGCGCCCCCGGTTCACACCCTATTGCGCGCATTCGCTGGCTCGCCCACCCTGCGGCGGAGGCCTGACATGAGACTGCACACCGAATCCCATCTTGTCGCCCGCATCGGCTGGCTGCGGGCCGCCGTGCTCGGCGCCAATGATGGCATTGTCTCCACCGCCAGCCTGGTGCTGGGGGTGGCGGCTTCGGGCGCCGATCGGCCGGCCGTGCTGGTGGCGGGCGTAGCCGGGCTGGTCGCTGGCGCTATGTCGATGGCGGCGGGTGAATATGTCTCGGTCAGCAGCCAGGCCGACACCGAGGCCGCCGATCTGGCCAAGGAACGCGCCGAGCTGGCCGCAGATCCCGAGCATGAACATGCCGAACTGGCCGGCATCTACCGGTCGCGCGGGGTTGATGCCGACACCGCCGAAAAGGTGGCGACGCAGATGATGGCGCATGATGCACTGGCCACCCACGCCCGTGACGAGCTGCACATCACCGATATGACGACGGCGCGGCCGGTGACAGCGGCGCTCACGTCTGCCGCCACATTCACGGTTGGTGCGGCGCTGCCGCTGGTGCTGGCCGCCGTGCTGCCGATGCCATTGATGGTGGCCGGCCAGGCCGGCGGGGCGCTGCTGTTCCTGGGCCTGCTCGGCGCTGTTGGCGCCCGCGCTGGCGGTGCGGCCATCGCCCGGCCGGTG
>NZ_WNJP01000136.1 GCF_009733735.1 Sandarakinorhabdus oryzae
GCGCCCTGCCCGGCGGCCAGCGCCGTGCCGGCCCCCACGCCAGCGCCGGCCAGCCCCACGGCAACGGCAGCGGCCATGCTCAGCCGTCGGCTCCAAAATCCTGCCATCAGGGCTTACCTCTTCTTGCGTTTCTGCTGTTCCAGCGCGTCGCCGGCCACCAGCATGATGTCATCCGCCCGGATAAAGTCCGGCGTGCCGGCCGGCAAGCCTGCCCGTGCCAGCCGCGCGTTCATCATCGCGCCCATGGCATTGCCTTCCAGGCTGAACCGTTCGGCCGCGGCCAGCGCCGCCCGCGCCTTGTCGCCGCGCCGATCATAGATGACGCCAAGCTGATACCAGGTGAAGGGGTTCTCGCGATCCAGGCTCACGGCCTTCCGCAACAGCGGCTCCGCTTCGGCTTGCAGCGTGGCGTCCTCGCTCGTCACCAGCGCATGGCCGAGCAGGGTCATGATCATCGGCTCGAACGGCGCCCGTTCGACGGCGCGCCGCAGCACCGGCAGGCTTTCCGGCACCTTGCCCGATTCCAGCAAAATCTGGCCTTCAAGTTCCAGATAATAAGGATCATTCGGGCTCAGCGCGACCAGCTTCGCCGCTTCGGCCATCGCCAGCTCGGGATGGCCCGACCGGTGCCAGGCATAGGCGCGGGCATAAAGCGCCGCTGCCGTGTTGGTGCCCTCGGGATAGGTCTGCATCACCCGCCCCGGCTCCTCGACAAAACCGATCAGCTTGCCCTTTATGCGATCGAACCGGGCCTGCAGGGCCGGATTGGGCGGCTTGTCCCACGCCGCGTCCTTTTCATAAACGGCAATCAGATTGTTGATGCGCGTCGAGGACAACGGGTGGGTGCGGGCATATTCATTGTTCTGCGGAATCGCCAGCCGATACTCGAGGCCCTGGATGCGCCGGAAAAAGGCGATGCTGCCCTTGCCCGACAGGCCAGCGCCCGACAGGAACTGCGCGCCAGCCTGATCGGCCCGGCTTTCCTGATCGCGCGTGAAGGCCAGAAAGCGGCCCTGCGCCGCCGCCGTGCCCAGCCCCAATATGGCCATGCCGGCCTCCCCGGCGCCAACCGCCAGCGCCGCCGCCGCCCCCAGCAACGACAGCAACGAAATCTTCGTCGCCGGCCCGGCACCTTCGTTGAAGCGTACATTGTGGCCGCCGCTGATATGGCCAAGCTCGTGGGCAATCACGCCCTGCAACTCGTTCACATTGTCCGCCGCAACAAACAGGCCGGAATGGATGAAGACATTCTGCCCACCCGTCACAAAGGCGTTGATGCTGGGATCACCCACCAGCACAAACTGCACACTGCGCGGGTCCAGCCCGGCCGACACCACCATGTCGCGGCTGATGTCGCGCAGAAACGCCTCGGTCTCGGCATCACGCAGGATGGATTGCGCCGCGGCCGGTCCGGGCAACAGCGCGAGGGTGAGCGCGAGCAGGGAGACAAGGATGCGCATACGTCTTGCCCTTGCCTAGCACAGTTGAACTGGCGGTGAAGGGGCAGCCGATTGTGTTAGGCGTGCCGCTCGACAAGGCGATTGAAGTGGAAGCGAGGCCTCCGGTGGGCAGGGTCGCAGACCCTGCACCCATTTTCTTTCGGGTGTGCTGATTTGGGATTGGACCGCTTGCGACCGGATTTCAGACATTCAGACTAGAGCAGCGTTGCCTCCAGCCTGCTTGCTTGCCAGTCTATCCGGATGAATAACGGAATGTCGGACAAATCTGCGGGGCGCATGGCAGCGGCGCTGGAGGCAGTCTATCGCGCATTCGATGGACGCCCGCCCTCTGTGATCCATGGCTGCCCGTGCTGCATTACGACACGGGGTACGGACGTGCTGCTGACGACACCATTGCGGCAGATTACTGGCCAGGCTCTTTGGCGATACGTTTCAGGCGCATTTCTGACGGTCGGCGACGTGCAAGATTTTCGATATCTTCTGCCCCGCGTTCTGGACGTATCAGTTTTTGACCCTAGCAACGCCAACTACCCTGAGGTCGTGCTGGGCAAGTTGTCCCTCGCAAACTGGCGCACATGGGAAGTGGATGAGCAAGACGCCATTGAGGAATTTATCGACGCATGGTTTGAACACGTGCTTGAAGCCGAATTGGCACTTGCGGGCGATGACGAGATCAACGGCGATATCGAGCATATTTTGTGTGGCGCAGCATGCGCCGGCATGGCGCCTGACCGCTGGTTCGGAAGGCTGGACGAGCCGAATGTAGTGCCGATTGTCTCAAACCTGAAAGAGCATCTTCCAAGTAAGCCAAGTGGCTTTTGGGAGGAGGTACCCGAGGCCTTTCACCAATTGCGATCGTTTCTGGATCATCGGCTGACTTAGTGTCACCTAAACTCATCAAAGCTGAAATAAAGCGCCGGCCAAGAAGAACGGATGCAGGGTCCTCGACCCTGCCCGTCGGAGGCCCCCTGCCTCTATGCCGCCCTGAGCGCCCGCGCCCGGCGGCGTTGGACGGATGATCCCAGTCCCAGCGACTCGCGATATTTGGCGACCGTGCGCCGGGCGATGTCGAAGCCTTCGGCGATCAGCAGCTCGACAAGCTTGTCGTCCGACAGCACGTCGTCGCCTTCGGCGGCGATCAGCCGGGCGATGCGGTCCTTCACGGCCAGGGCGGAGGCGGTCTCGCCGTCGCCGGACGCAACGCCGGAGGTGAAGAAATATTTCAGCTCGTACTGGCCGCGTTCGCACAGCAGATATTTATTGCTGGTTACGCGGCTGACGGTTGATTCATGCATCTCGATCAAATCGGCGACCTGGCGCAGGGTCAGCGGCTTCAATTGGCTCACCCCGTGTTCGAAAAAGCCCTGCTGAAGCCGCACGATCTCGGTGGCGACGCGGATGATGGTGCGGGCGCGTTGATCGAGCGCCTTTAGCAGCCAGTTGGCGCTGGCGACACATTCGTTGAGGAATCCATGGGTCGCCTTGTCGGCCCCGGCCGCCAATTCGGCGTGATAATCGCGATCGATGATCAGCCGCGGCAGAGTCGCCTGGTTGAGGCTGATCTGCCAGCTGCCATCCTGGCTGCGGATAACAAACACATCCGGCACCACCGGCGTGGCGGCTTCCCCGGCATAGCGCAGGCCCGGCTTGGGGTCATAGCGCTTCAACTCGCGGATCATGTCCACGATGTCCTCGCGGTCGAGCCGGCACAGCCGCATCAGGCCATTGAGATCGCCGCGCGCCACCATGTCGAGATTGTTCAGCAATTTCTCCATCGCCGGATCGCAGCGATCGGCGGCGCGGGCCTGGGCGATCAGGCATTCCGACAGGCTGCGTGCGGCAACGCCGACCGGATCGAACATCTGCACCTGGGCCAGCACTGCCTCGGCCCGGGCCGGCGACACATCCAGACGATCGGCGATCTCGTCGAGCGGTTCGACCAGGTATCCGGCCTCGTCCAGCCCGTCGATGATGAAGCGGGCGATGGTCAGATCGAGGCCCTCGAAGGCCGCGCTGGCTTGGGCTTCCAGCACTTCGGTCAGCCCGGCCTCGCCGCCGGCAAAGCGTTCGAAGTCGGGGCCGTCGTCCTCGCCGCCGGCCTGGGCCGCACGTTCGCCCCAGTCCGCCGGCTGGTCCGACGCGCAGTCGTGGTGGAAGCGCTCGCCGGTGTAATCGGCCTCCAGTGGACTGTCGCCGCCGCCGATGCCATCGCGCAGCAATGACTCCAGCCCGGCGCTGCTCGGATCATCCTGCACCGGCAATGCCTCGGGCGGCGCATCAACCCCGCTCGGCCCGCCCGGTTCCGGCGGCTCGGCGGCGTCGCCGGCGGCGAGCAGGGGATTGCGCTCAAGCTCTTCGGCGATCCAGCCTTCCAGCTCGACATTGGTCAGCGTGAGCAGCTTGATGGCCAGCTGCAGCTGGGGGGTCATCACCAGCTGCTGCGACTGCCTCAGCTCAAGGCGCGGCCCCAAGCCCATCTCAGCCCCCGCTGAAACCTCTTGGGATCACAGGCTGAAATCCTCGCCCAGATAGACGCGGCGCACGGTCTCATCGGCGACCAGCGCTTCCGGCGTGCCTTCGAACAGCACGCGGCCATCATAGATGATGCAAGCGCGGTTCACGATCTCCAGCGTCTCGCGCACGTTGTGATCGGTGATCAGCACGCCAATGTCGCGCGCGCGCAGCTGCACCACCAGGGCGCGGATATCGGCGATGGAGATGGGATCGATACCGGCAAACGGCTCGTCGAGCAGCATGATCGACGGGTTGGCGGCGAGCGCGCGGGCGATTTCAACGCGGCGGCGTTCGCCGCCCGACAGCGCCATGGCCGGGGCGGCGCGCAGGCGGGTGATGTTGAACTCGCCCAGCAGTTCCTCCAGCCGGGCAGCGCGGGCCGTCGCATCAGGCTCGGCCACTTCCAGCACGGCCATGATGTTCTGTTCCACGGTCATGCCGCGGAAGATGCTGGTTTCCTGCGGCAGATAGCCCAGGCCCAGCGCGGCGCGGCGATACATCGGCAGGCCGGTGATATCATGGCCGTCGAGCAGGATGCGGCCCGAATCCGGCATGGCCAGACCCATGATCGAATAGAAACAGGTGGTCTTGCCGGCGCCATTGGGGCCGAGCAGGCCGACGACTTCGCCGCGCCGGACCGAGAGCGAGACATCGCGCAGCACGACCCTTTTGTCATATTTCTTGCCGATGCCGTCGACCGACAGACCGCGCAACACGGGGCCATCGCCGCCGGGGGCTGCCTGTTCCTGCTGCTCCATCACCTCTGTATCGGCCATCGTCGAATCAGCTCCCGCCAGTTGGCGCGAAATTTGCATGTCGGCGCGCAAACTATCGTGAAAGCCGCGTTCCGCCAAGGCGGTTCCGGCGGGAATCTTGTTGCCAATCCGGTGCTTTTGCCGGATCAGACCGGCCATCATGGCGGCCGCAGCGCTCTTTTCCGATCCGGCAATGCTGGCCCTGCTGCTGGCAGCGGGCCTGTGGGCCGGCGCCCAGAACGCGTTGGCCGGCGGTGGCAGCTTCATCACCCTGCCGGCATTGATCGCGGCCGGGCTGGATCCGAAACTCGCCAATATCACATCCACCATGGCGCTGTTTCCCGGCCAGATCACCACCGGCATCGCCGGCCGCAAACTGGTGGCGGGCGCGGATCGGCTGTCGTTCAAGGCGCTGGCCGTGATTGCGCTGGCGGGCGGCGTCACCGGCGCATTGCTGCTCAACGCCACGCCCACCCGCGTCTTTGCCGCGATGGTGCCATGGCTGGTGCTGCTGGCCACCGCCGTCTTTGCCTGGGGCAGTTTCGGGCCCAAAAAGGCCAGCGATCGGCCACCGCCGCCAGCGTGGGTCACCGTGCTCACCCAATCGACCATCGGCATCTACAGCGGCTTCTTCGGTGGCGGCGCCGGCATCATGACGCTGGCCAGCCTCACCATCGCCGGCCTGCCGGTCAGGAACGCCGGCGGCACCAAGAATGTGCTGGTGTCCCTGTCCAACACCACCGCCGCCATATTGTTCGCCTTCACCGGCACGGTCGCCTGGGCGCATGCGCTGGTGGTTGGCGCCGGCGCGATGGCCGGCGGTTACCTTGGTGCCAAGGCGCTGGCCATCGTACCGGAAAAGGCGCTGAAGGTGGCTGTGATCATCATCGGCCTGGGCCTGACGCTGGGGCTGTTCCTGCGCGCTTAGCGCCGCTGGCCATACTCGTCGATCAGCACCTCGCGCCGGCCCACATGGTCCGGCCGGCTCACGAACCCGTCCTGCTCCATGCGCTCGATCAAGCGGGCGGCGTTGTTGTATCCGATGCGCAGGTGGCGCTGCAGGAAGCTGGTGCTGGCCTTCTGCGCCTTGGCGACCACGTCGATGGCCTTGGCATAGACGTCGGCCTCGTCATCGCCGCTGCGTCCGCCGGTCAGGCCAGCGCTGGCCAGATCGAGCTGACCATCAAGATCGGCCGGCTCCTCGGTGACTGCCTCGACATAATCGGGCGAGCCCTGCGCCCGCCAGAAATCGGCGACCGCTTCCACTTCGGCATCCGAAACGAACGGCCCATGCACGCGCACCAGCTTGCCGCCGGCCATCCACAGCATGTCGCCCTTGCCCAGCAACTGCTCTGCGCCGGGCTCGCCCAGGATGGTGCGGCTGTCGATCTTGCTGGTCACCTGGAAGCTGATGCGGGTCGGCAGGTTGGCCTTGATGACGCCGGTGATGACATCCACCGACGGGCGCTGCGTCGCCATGATCAGGTGGATGCCGGCAGCGCGAGCCTTCTGCGCCAGGCGCTGGATCAGGAATTCCACTTCCTTGCCGGCCGTCATCATCAGGTCGGCCAGCTCGTCGACCACCACCACGATCAGCGGCATCGGCTCGAAATCGAGCACTTCCTCCTCGATGATCGGCGCTTCGGTTTCCGGGTCCCAGCCGGTCTGCACGCGGCGCACGAACGGCTTGCCGGCGGCCTGGGCCTCCTTCACCTTCTGGTTGAAGCTGGCCAGGGAGCGGACGTTCAACTCGCTCATCTTGCGATAGCGGTCTTCCATCTGCTCCACCGCCCATTTCAGCGCGCGGATGGCCTTGGGCGGATCAACGACGACGGGGGCCAGCAAATGCGGGATCCCGTCATACATCTTCAGTTCCAGCATCTTGGGATCGATCATGATCAGCCGGCATTGGGCCGGCGTCATGCGATACAAGAGCGACAGGATCATGGCGTTGAGGCCGACGGACTTGCCGGAACCGGTGGTGCCGGCGATCAGCAGGTGCGGCATCGGCGCGAGATCGGCCACCACCGGGATGCCAGCAATATCCTTGCCCAGCACCAGCGGCAGGGTGACCGACTTGCTGTCGAAATCGGCACTGCCCAAGAGTTCGGACAGCGACACCGTCTCGCGCACCTGGTTGGGCAGTTCGATGCCGATGACATTCTTGCCCGGCACCACGGCGACCCGCGCCGACAGCGCGCTCATCGACCGCGCGATATCATCCGCCAGGCCGATCACGCGGCTGGCCTTGATGCCAGGCGCCGGCTCCAGTTCGTACATGGTGACCACCGGGCCAGGGCGCACCTCGCCGATGCGCCCACGCACGCCGAAATCTTCGAGCACGCCTTCCAGCAGCCGGGCATTCTGTTCCAGCGCGGCGGCATCGATGCGCGCGCGCGGCGCTGAAGGTGGCGGCGCCAGCAGGTCCAGTCCCGGCAGGATGGCGGTATCGCCCAGATCGAGCGACTTCTGCTTGTCGCGCACTGCGCGCTCGCTGCGGCTGGGGCGCTCCGGCCGATCCAGCACCACCAGCGGGCCGGGCTCAGGATCGCTCGTAAGCTCGGCCTCCGCCTTCGGGCGCGGCCGGCTTGGCTTGGGCAGCGGCAGGCTGCCGGGCTCGGCCTCGGCATTCGGGTTCCACAGGCGCTGGCCGGCGGCGATGGCATCGCCCACCGTCTCGCGGCTCACGGCGCTGCCCCAGGCCAGACAGGCGAGGCCCAGCGGCGCCAGCAGGATGGAGAGCACCACGCCCACCGACACATCGGCCAATTCCGGAATCGCTTCGGCGCTGGCGGCCGCCGCTGCCATGCCCTGGCCAAGCAGGCCGCCCGGCCCGGCCGGCGCCCCCCAATCGGCCAGGCCAAAGCCA
>NZ_WNJP01000137.1 GCF_009733735.1 Sandarakinorhabdus oryzae
CCGCCGTGCGGATGGCGAGCGCCTTCTGCGCGGTGGACGCGGCGGCCAGCGCCGGCAGGGCCGCCCGCGCAGCGCGGGCCATGTCGTTGATCAGGTTCATATCAGCACCAGATGATCAGCATGCACCAGGGCCGCGCGCGGCGCATAGCCGAGCACAGGCCCTTGCGCTTCGTTGCGCAAACCCATGATCCGGGCGGCGTCGTCGGCATCATAACCGGCCAGCCCGCGCCCCAGCACGGCGCCGTCCGGTCCGGCGATGGCCACCACGTCGCCACGCCGGAACCTGCCGTCCACCCGAACGACGCCGGCCGCCAGCAGCGAAGCGCCGCGCTTGAGCGCAGCGGCCGCCCCGGCATCGACGCTGATCGTGCCGGCCACCAGGATGCGCCCGGCCAACCAGGCCTTCTTGCCGCGCGCGGTGCGCGGCGGCAGGAACAAAGTGCCGCCACCGGCGTCGGCAAAATGGCTGAGTGGCCGTTCCACCCGGCCATCGCAGATGGCCAGCGCGATCCCGGCCGCCCCGGCCATGCGCGCCGCCAGCAGCTTCGCCGCCATGCCGCCCGATCCCATGCCCGACCGGGTTTCGCCGGTGGCCATCGCCTCGATTTCGGGAGTCAGCGCCTTCACGACGGCCAATCGCCGGGCCGTCGGATCATTGGCCGGATTGGCGGTATAGAGGCCGTCGACATCGGAAAGCAGGATCACGCCCGACGCGCCTGCCGCCTGTGCCGCACGCGCTGCCAGCCGATCATTGTCGCCAAAGCGGATTTCGGTGGTGGCCACCGTGTCATTTTCGTTCAGCACCGGCAGCGCGCCCAGATCGAGCAGGCGGGCGATGGTGGCTGCCACGTTCAGATAGCGCCGCCGGTCCTCGAGATCACCAAGGGTGAGCAGCACTTGCGCCGCCGTCAGTCCTTGCGCGCCCAGCAGCGCTTCCCACACCCCGGCCAGCGCCACCTGGCCCACGGCGGCCGCCGCCTGCGCATCTTCCAGGCTGGCACGCCCCCCCTTGTCCAGCCCCAGCCGGCGGGCGCCCAGCGCGATGGCGCCGGAGGAGACGATGACGATTTGCTGGCCCTGTTGGCGCCGCTGCGCCAGATCGGCGACGACGCCGGCCAGCCACTGCGTGCGCACGGCGCCGGCGGCATCGACCAGCAGCGACGAACCGATTTTCACCACCAGCCGCGGGCAGATGGCGGGATCGAAGGCAGCGGCCGGGGTGTCGGTTACAGCGGTGACCATGATTGACCTGCGGCCTGGTCCCGCGCCACCTTCATCGCCTGGGCGCGGCCGGCGATCTCCATCAGCTTGTCGAGCACGGCGTCCACGCCCTGCCGTGTGGCGGCGCTGATGGTATAAACCTGCGCGCCGCTGGCCTGTTCCAGCGCGCGCTTCTTGGCGGCCAGGGCCTGCGGCGTGATGAGATCGACCTTCGACAGTGCCAGGATTTCGGGCTTTTCATCCAGCCCGCCGCCATAGGCCGACAGTTCCTCGCGCACCACGCGCCATTGCTCCACCGGGCCAGGCTGGCTGGCGTCCACCAGGTGCAGCAGCACGCGGCAGCGCTCGATATGGCCCAGGAAGCGGTCACCGATGCCCACGCCCTCGGCCGCACCGGCGATCAGGCCCGGAATATCGGCCATGACCAGTTCCTGGCCTTTGTGGGCGACCACCCCCAGCTGCGGCTTCAGCGTGGTGAAGGCATAATTGCCGACCTTGGCATTGGTGTTGGAAATGGCGTTGATCAGGCTGGACTTGCCCGCATTGGGTTGCCCGACCAAGCCGACATCGGCCAGCAACTTCAGCCGCAGCCATACCCACATGTCCTTGCCGGGGAAGCCGGCCTGGAACTGACGCGGGGCGCGGTTGGTGCTGGTCTTGTAATGATCATTGCCCTTGCCGCCGTCGCCGCCCTTCAACAGGATGGCGCGCTGGCCGACGCGGGTCATGTCCACGATCAGCGTGCGCTCCTCGTCATCGGCCAGGATCTGCGTCCCCACCGGCACCCTGATCACCAGATCATCGCCACCGGGGCCGGTGCGGTTGCGGCCCATGCCGTGCGCCCCGCGCTTGGCCTTGAAATGCTGCGAATAGCGAAAATCGATCAGCGTGTTGAGGCCATCGACGCATTCGAAGATGATATCGCCGCCCTTGCCGCCATCGCCGCCATCCGGGCCGCCATATTCGACAAATTTCTCACGCCGGAACGACACGGCCCCATCACCCCCGGCACCGGAGGCAATGAAGATCTTGGCCTGGTCGAGAAACTGCATGGGAGGCCTTCAAAACAAAAGGGGAGCCGGTTGCCCAGCTCCCCTTTTTTCAAATCAAGCGAAAAAGAGCCGGGCTTACTCAGCCGCGAGCGGTTCCGCCACCGGGTTGACCGACACATACTTGCGACCCAGCTTGCCGGTGTGGAACTCCACGGTGCCGGTGGCCAGGGCATAAAGGGTGTGATCCTTGCCAACGCCGACATTGCGGCCGGCATGCGTGGGGGTGCCACGCTGGCGGATGATGATGGTGCCGGCGTTCACCGCCTGGCCGCCGAAGCGCTTGACGCCAAGGCGCTTGCTTTCTGAATCGCGGCCGTTCTTCGACGAGCCGCCTGCCTTCTTGTGAGCCATGGTGGGGTGCTCCCTTTATGCGACCGGTCAGGCGACCGAGGTGATCTTCAGCACCGTCAGCTGCTGACGATGGCCATTGCGGCGGCGATAATTGTGGCGACGCTTCTTCTTGAAGATGATCACCTTGTCACCCTTGGTCTGGGCGACGATCTCGGCCTTCACGCTGCCGCCCATGGTGAGCGCGGCGCCTTCGCCGGTCATCAGGGTTTCCAGGGTCACGGCGGTGCCGGCATCCCCTTCGATCTTTTCGACGATGATCTTGTCACCGTCTGCGACCCGGTATTGCTTGCCGCCGGTGCGCACCACTGCGAACATGGTTGGAGCCTTGAGGTTAGAAGTTTCAAACAAGTCGCGGCGCCAGAATCAGGTGATTCCGGCCCCGAACGAAGGCGCGGCACTAGTGGATGGCCCAAATCTTGTCAACGCCGACGTTATGGTGCCGCCGCCCCCTTTTGCCCCGCACGCAGTTGGTGCAAAGCTATGGGCAGTGACCCGCCGCCGCCTCCTGCTGATCGTTGCTGCCTTCGTGGCGGGCGGTGTCGCCATGCTCAGCCTCTATGATCCGGCCATTGATGCGCAAACGGCGGCCGCCCTGGCCGACCGGTTGGCAACCGAGTATCACCGCCAGTCCGGCAACCCGCGCGCGGCATTCGCGGCGCGGGAAGGCCGGCAATGGGCCGATGGCTGGGAATTCCGCTGGCGCTATCGCCCCTGCCCGGAATTCGCGAGCCTGAGGGTGTGGATCAGCCGCAATGGCCGCCGCGCCTCCTACGCCGAATTCCCCGATTGCGCCCCGGCCACCGGCCTGCAGGCGACACCGCGCAAGGCCTGAATGAAAAGAGCCGGCCCGCAGTGTGCGGACCGGCCCCTTTCAAGCTTGCCGGCGGCGCGTAATTAGGCGGCCCCGATGGCGTGCTGCGCGATCATGCAATAGAGCATCGGGAACGACAGCAGGAAGTTGGTGCGGCTGAAGATCATCGCCGTGGTGCCGGCCTTGGCCTTCTGCTCCGGCGTGCCATCCACGATGCCCAGCGCGATCTTCTGGTTCGGCCAGATCAGGAACCACACGTTGAAGGCCATGATCAGGCCCATCCACATGCCCAGGCCGATGACGCGCAGGCCTTCCTGGAAGGTGAGCGCGCCGATCAGGTTGGCACCCGACAGGCCGATGCCGGCCAGCACGGTGAGCAGCGAGCCGTGGCGGAAATAGAGCAAAGCCTTGGGCGCGATATATTTGGTCACGCCCGGCTTCAGCTCGGCCGGGACCGACGGCATGGTCGGGATCTGCACGAAGTTGAAATAATAGAGCAGGCCGATCCACAGGATACCGGCCCAAACGTGGATGACGCGCAGGAAGCCGGCCATCCAGGTGCCGGCATCGGCGGCGATCAGGCCGCCGTGGAAGGCGACGATCACCGCAACCATGGCCAGCAGCCCGATCAGCAGTGCGTTGGAGAGTTTGCCCAATATTGCAGCCATAGAAAATGCCCCGTGAAAGAGTGTGTTTGCGCTGCCCCCTATAGGCGACAGTTCCACTCTTGTTAACCCCGCCGCTTGTCGCGCTGCGTCGGCTCTTGCTGCATCTGCACAAGTGGCGTATATGGCCGCTCATTCCTGCAGGGTTGATGGTTTTGCAGGCTGCGCGGCACCGCTGCGCAGCGCCTGAACCGCTTGGCCGTGCAGATCCAGTCCTTCACACCGGAGCCCTTTGCCCTTGGTCCAGACCGATCTCGATGCCCGCCTCTCGGCCATCATTGCGCCCGTGGTGGCGGCAATGGGGTTCGACCTGGTGCGCGTCATGCTTTCGGGCCAGCCGGGCAGCCTGACGCTGCAGGTGATGGCGGAAGACCCGGCCACTGGCCAGTTGACCATCGACCAGTGCGCGAAACTGTCGCGCGCTCTCGATCAACCGCTCGACGAGGCCGATCCGATTGCCGGCGAATATCATCTGGAAGTCTCTTCCCCCGGCATCGACCGACCGCTGACCCGTCCGGGCGACTGGGCGAAGTGGGCGGGCCACGAGGCCAAGATGGCGCTGGAGCCGCAGGTCGATGGCCGCGCCCGCGCCACCGGCACCATCGTTGGCCTGGAAGGCGACGATGTGCTGCTCACCACCAAGGTCGGCTTGGCCCTGCGGCTGCCGCTGGCCAATATCAAGCAGGCCAAGCTGGTGCTGACCGACCGCCTGATTGCCGAATCGAAACCGCTGGATCCCACCGGCGCCGACGAGATCATCGAAAGCAGCGCTGCTGCCGACAATGACAATGAAACCCCCGACAATATCCATTCGGAGGATTGAGATGGCCACTGCAACTGCCCTCACTGCCAACCGCGCCGAACTGCTGGCCATTGCCGACGCCGTCGCCCGCGAAAAGTCGATCGATCGCGGCATCGTGATCGAGGCTATGGAAGACGCCATCCAGCGCGCGGCTCGTGCCCGCTATGGCGCCGAAAACGACATCCGCGCCAAGATCGATCCCAAGACCGGCGAAACCCGCCTGTGGCGCGTACTGGAAGTGGTCGAGGAACCGGAGGATTTCTTCAAGCAGATCAGCCTGAAGGACGCGCTGAAGAAGGACAAGGCGGCCGAACTGGGCAGCTATGTCGTCGATCCGCTGCCGCCCGTTGAGTTCGGCCGCATCGCCGCTCAGGGCGCCAAGCAGGTGATCGTGCAAAAGGTGCGCGATGCCGAGCGCGAGCGCCAGTTTGAGGAATTCAAGGATCGCCAAGGCGAAATCATCACTGGCGTCGTCAAGCGCGCCGAGTTTGGCCACGTCGTGGTTGATCTGGGCAAGGCTGAGGGCGTCATCCGCCGCGACCAGCAGATCCCGCGCGAAGTGCTGAAGCCCGGCGATCGCGTGCGCAGCCTGATCCTGTCCGTGCGCCGCGAGCCGCGTGGGCCGCAGATCTTCCTGAGCCGCGCCCATGGCGACTACATGAAGAAGCTGTTCGCCCAGGAAGTGCCGGAAATCTATGATGGCATTATCGAGATCAAGGCCGTCGCCCGCGATCCGGGCAGCCGCGCCAAGATCGGCGTGATCAGCCGCGATGGCTCGATCGATCCGGTCGGCGCCTGTGTCGGCATGAAGGGCAGCCGTGTGCAGGCCGTCGTGCAGGAACTGCAGGGCGAGAAGATCGATATCATCCCTTGGTCGCCCGACACCGCCACTTTCGTGGTCAACGCGCTGCAGCCGGCCGAAGTGTCGAAGGTCGTGCTCGACGAGGAAGAGGGCCGCATCGACGTGGTCGTGCCCGACGATCAGCTCAGCCTCGCCATCGGCCGCCGCGGCCAGAATGTGCGCCTGGCCAGTGCGCTGACCGGCAAGCAGATCGACATCATGACCGAAGCCGACGAAAGCGAACGCCGGCAGAAGGAATTCGTCGAGAAGTCGGAAATGTTCCAGAACGAGCTCGACGTCGACGAGACCCTGGCCCAGCTGCTGGTCGCCGAAGGCTTCTCCGAACTGGAAGAAGTGGCGTACGTGGACCTGGCCGAAGTCGCCAGCATCGAGGGCTTTGACGACGATCTCGCCACCGAACTGCAGAACCGCGCTGTCGAGGCGCTGGAGCGTCGCGAGGCCGCCGCGCGTGACGAACGTCGTGCGCTGGGCGTGGAGGACGATGTCGCCGCCATCGAGGGCCTGACCGAGGCCATGCTGGTGGTGCTGGGCAAGAAGGGCATCAAGACGCTTGATGACCTGGGCGACCTCGCCACCGATGAGCTGGTCGGCCGCTCCGGCCTGCTCAAGGAATTCGGCCTGTCGGACGATGACGGCAACCGCATCATCATGGCCGCCCGCGCTCACTGGTTCGCTGACGAGGAGGACGCGTCGGCGGATGGAAACCAATGATCGTCTGATTCCGGCATCTTCGCCGCCATCGAAGGACAGCGAGCGTCGCTGCATCCTGACGGGCGAGTCTGCCCCACGCACCGGCCTCATTCGGCTGGCACTGGGGCCGGACGGGCAGGTTGCGGCCGACTGGTCGGAACGGCTGCCCGGCCGCGGCGCGTGGATCACGGCGGATCGGGCCCTGTTCGAGACGGTAGCGGAAGCAACTGGATCAAAAGGGGGCCGGTTGCGCGGCGCGCTGGCCCGGGCCTTCAAGACGAACAGCTTCAGCCTGCCCGACGATCTCGCCGACCGCATCAGGGCCGGACTGGAACAGCGGCTGCTGAACCGGCTGGGGCTGGAAAAGCGTTCGGGCACGCTCATATTGGGCGGTGACCGGGTGCGCGAGGCGCTGGCCAAGGGCAAGATCTTCGCGGTGCTGCACGCCGCCGATGCTCGTCCCGATGGTAGTGAGCGCATCGACGGCATGGCCCGCGCGGTGGGTGAAAGCCTGGGTGAAGACATACCGCACCGCCGGGTGCCACTGTCGCGCGATGCGCTGTCGGCGGCGCTGGGCCGCGACAATGTCGTGCACATGGGGCTGACAGATGCCGGCGCAGCGGCGCGGGTGCTGGCCGATCTTGACCGGCTGGCCGGCTTTGCCGGCGAATTGAACGACGAAACGACGAGCGAAACAGCAATATCAGGCCGGGACGGCGCAACAGAGGTTGCGGCGGACGTCGGCGAGAGGCATTAGGCGGCGGACTATGAGTGACGACAACAAACCCAAGCTCGGCATGCGTGCCCCCCTCGGCCTGAACAAGTCGGTCGAGGTCGGCAAGGTCAAGCAACAGTTCAGCCACGGCCGCTCCAAGCAGGTCGTGGTGGAGGTGAAGCGCGCCCGTGTGCTGCACCGTCCGGGCGAGGCACCGCCGGCCCCGGCACCAGAACCGACTCCGGCGCCCGCCGCGGCCGCCCCGGCCCCGCGTC
>NZ_WNJP01000138.1 GCF_009733735.1 Sandarakinorhabdus oryzae
GTTTCGGCCAGCGCGGCGGCCACCGCGGCGCTTGCCAGCGCCGGCCAGTCCGCCGCCGGCCAGGGGCCCGCGGCCACGTCGGTTTCCACCTGCAGCATCAACCGTCCCTGGTGGGGCCTTCATAGGCCTCCACGATGCGGCCGACGATCGGATGGCGCACCACTTCCTTGGCCGAAAAGCGCAGCGTGCTGATGCCCTCGACGCCCTCCAGCTTCTTCACCGCATCGGCCAGGCCCGACATGCCCGGCGTGGGCAGATCGACCTGGTTGGGATCGCCGCAGATCACCATGCGGCTGCGCTCGCCAAAGCGGGTGAGGAACATCTTCATCTGCAGCGGCGTGGTGTTCTGCGCTTCATCGAGGATGATGAAGGCATGGGCCAGGGTGCGGCCGCGCATGAAGGCCAGCGGCGCGATCTCGATCTCGCCCGACGCCAGCCGCCGCTCCACCTGTTCGGCGGGCAGCATGTCGTACAGCGCGTCGTAGAGCGGGCGCAGATAGGGATCGACCTTTTCCTTCATGTCACCGGGCAGGAAACCCAGCCGCTCGCCGGCCTCGACCGCGGGGCGCGACAGGATCAGCCGGTCAACGCTGCCGGAAATCAGCTGGCTCACCGCCTGTGCCACGGCCAGATAGGTCTTGCCGGTGCCGGCCGGGCCGAGCGCGAAGATCACGTCCGACGATCCCAGCGCCTCGATATAGCGGACCTGGGTGGGGGAGCGGGCAACGATGGTCTTGCGGCGGGTGCGGATGGCGGCGGTGGTGGCCATGCCGCTTTCGGCCTGCACCAGGCCATCGAAGGATGGGTCTGACGCGATGGAGACGGCGCCAAGCACGTCGCCGGTGTCGATCTGCTCCCCCTTCAACAGCCGGCCATAAAGGCTGGTCAGCACGTCGCGGGTGCGGGCCGCGGCTTCGGCCTGGCCCTCCACCACCACCCGGTTGCCGCGGGCGCTGATATAGACGCCGAGCTGGCCTTCGAGCGCGATCAGATTCTGATCATATTGCCCGAACAGCGGCCCCAGCAATTGCACCTTGTCGAACTCGATCTCCAGCCGGACACGATCGGTGGCAGCCAAGGGTCCACGCGGGGCTTTTTTCGACATCAGGCGGCAGCACTTTCTCTTGCTGGAGGGGAAACGGGAACGGCTTCGACACTGTTGGGGCCGGCGCCGACGATGTTGACCGCGACCAGGTCACCGATGGCGGCGCCGGGGATCGAGACCACCGCCGATTGCAGCCACGGCGTCTTGCCAATGAGCTGGCCCGGCTTGCGGCCCGGCCGTTCGAGCAGCACGGTGCAGCGCCGACCGATGGTGGAGCGATTGAAGGCCAGACTGGCCTCGGCAATCGCCGCCTGCAGGCGGGCCAGCCGTTCGTCCTTCACTGCCTCCGGCACCTGATCGGCCATGGTGGCGGCCGGCGTGCCGGGGCGGATGCTGTATTTGAAGCTGTAGGCGGCGGCATATTGCACCTGGCGCACGATCGACAGCGTATCCTCGAAATCGGCCTCGGTCTCGCCGGGGAAGCCGACGATGAAATCGCCGGACAGCGCGATATCGGGGCGGGCGGCACGCAGGCGCTCGAGCGTGGCCAGGTAGGATTCGCGGGTGTGGGCGCGGTTCATCGCCTTCAGCATGCGGCTGGAGCCGGACTGCACCGGCAGGTGCAGATAGGGCATCAGCTTGGCCACCTCAACATGCGCTGCGATCAGATCGTCATGCATGTCGCGCGGGTGGCTGGTGGTGTAGCGGATGCGTTCCAGCCCATCGATGTCGGCCAGCGCGCGGATCAGGCCGGCCAAGCTGAGCCCGCCGGCATAGGCGTTCACATTCTGGCCAAGCAGGGTGATCTCTTTCACCCCGCACGCAACCAGCGCTTGCGCCTCGCCGATCAGGTCAGCCGCCGGCCGGCTGGTCTCCGGCCCGCGGGTATAGGGCACCACGCAGAAGGTGCAGAACTTGTCACAGCCTTCCTGCACGGTGAGGAAGGCTGATGCCTGCGCGATGCGGCGCTGCGGCAGGCTGTCAAACTTGGGCACCAGCGGCATGTCGATATCGACGGCGCGGCCGGTCTGCGCCTGTTTCAGCAATTCGGGCAGGCGGTGATAGGCCAGCGGCCCGACGATCACATCCACCGCGGGCGCGCGGGCGGCGATCTCTGCACCTTCGGCCTGGGCAACGCAGCCGGCAGCAACGATGGTGGGCCGGCGGCCATCGGCGCGCGGCTGGCGCAGACGGCCAATGTCGGAATAGAGTTTCTCGGCGGCCTTCTCGCGAATGTGGCAGGTGTTGAGCACCACCACGTCGGCGGCTTCCGGCGTCGCTACCGAAGTCAGGCCCTCGGCGGAGAGCAGATCGCCCATCCGCTCACTGTCATAGACGTTCATCTGGCAGCCGAAGGACTTGACGTGATAGGTCTTGGCAGGCGCCGGGGCAGGGGATTGTGACGTCACGTGCGCTTCAAGGCTCCAGCAGGTTGCCCACCATCCATAGCCATTTTGCCCGGCCCGGTCACGCCTCATCCACCGCGCATGAGACGGCGGTAGCCGGCGGCAATCACGGCGTGGCAGTGGCGGGCCAGCGCCTTGCGGTCCGGGTAATCGGCCGGGTCGATGGGGTCGTGAAACAAGATCTCCGCCGTCACCCGGCCCAGGCCCATGAAGCCCAGCGCGTGCGGCGCCAGTTCGGTATCCCCCACCCAGGCCAGATCGGGCAGTTGCCGGCGGGTGACGGGCAGGCCGTTGATGCGTGTATAGGCCAGGGTCACCGGCTGGATGATCAGGCCGGGCACATCATTCACCACCGAAAACAGCGCCGATTTGAACGGCAGCACGCCGGTGCCATCGCTGTTGGTGCCCTCGGGAAACAGGATGAT
The DNA here is from genome assembly GCF_009733735.1 of Sandarakinorhabdus oryzae. Lineage (GTDB taxonomy): Bacteria > Pseudomonadota > Alphaproteobacteria > Sphingomonadales > Sphingomonadaceae > Sandarakinorhabdus > Sandarakinorhabdus oryzae. The sequence continues at coordinate 2,877 of NZ_WNJP01000138.1, forward strand.
GGCGCCGCCGGCGTTCAGCCGCTCGGCAATCTCGTTCTTCTGGGCGGCCGCGGTCGCGCGCCGGTCGCGGGCGACATAGACGGTGTGGGCGAAACTGGCGAGCCAGCCAACCGGGCCCCAGCCGGCGACTTCGGATTTGGCCACGAAGGCGGCGTGGATGCGCGCGCCCAGCACCGGCACATCAGCCCAGCTCAGATGATTGACGACAAACAATATCTTGGCGCGCCGCGCCTGCTGGCCGTGGGTGCGGATGCGCAGGCCCAATGATCGCGACAGGCCGCGGTGGAACCAGACCGGCAGATAGGGCCGGTTCTTCAGCGTGACCGCGCGCAACAACAGCTCGGCCGGCACGATGCTGGCGGCAGTGGCGACCGCGCCGATGGCGGTGCGGGCCGTGGCCAGTCGCCGAGCCGGCGGCGGGCGGCGCTGGATCATCGGAATGGCTCAGGCCGGCTTCTTGAGTGCCTGGCCATACAATTCCATGCGGTGATCGACGAGGCGATAGCCCAGCTTGTCGGCGATGCGGCGCTGCAATTCTTCCAGCTCCGGATCGTGGAACTCGATCACGTCGCCGGTGTCGATGTCGATCAGGTGATCATGGTGGCCATCGGTGATGGTTTCATAGCGCGAACGGCCGCCCTGGAATTCATGCCGCTCCAGGATGCCGGCCTCTTCGAACAATTTCACCGTGCGATAGACGGTGGCGATCGAAATGCGCGGGTCAACTTCGGCAACCCGTCGGTGCAGCGAGTCCACATCGGGGTGATCGGTCACCTCGCTCAGCACGCGGGCGATGACCCGGCGCTGCTCGGTGATGCGCAGGCCCTTTTTCAGGCACAGCGCCTCGATGTCGATCGGCGTGTTCACGGCCATTCTCCCGCATGGCGCAGTTGCGCCCGGCTCTCCCAATTAAGGGCCAAGACCGGCGGGAGCAAGCGGGGCGATTGCCGCTGCAGACCCATCCTCTGCAGCGGCGATCACTGGCCTGATATCAGGCCGGGTTCTTGCGCGGACGGCCGCGCGGCTTGGAGGTGCGCTTGGTGCCCAGGCCAATCGACTTGGCCAGCGTGCGACGTTGCTCGGCATAGTTGGGCGCCACCATCGGATAATCCGCCGGCAGGCCCCACTTGGCGCGATAGTCGTCGGGGGTCATGCCATAGCGCGTCATCAGGTGACGCTTCAGCATCTTCAGCTTCTTGCCGTCTTCAAGGCAGACAATGAAGTCGGGCTTGATCGACGACCGCACCGGCACGGCCGGCTCCTGCTTTGGCGCCGGCGCTTCTGCGGGTGTGCCCAACCGCGCGAGCGTGGCGTAGACGCTTTCGATGACGCCCGGAACTTCGCCCGGTGCAACCGTGTTGTTGGCAAAATGCGACGCGACGATATCAGCCGTCAGCGCCAACAGCTCTGCATGAGACTGTGAAGCTTCTGTCATGTTGATGTCCTTGACCCTTGAACATTTGCGATTTCACTAATCGCAGCTTTTCCTTGAGCCGACATGTCACACTTTGCAACCCGAAATGCTCAATCACTGAGCTTTTCGAGAGCAAAACGCATGGTAATCGCCGCGCGGCGGCTGCCATCCTTGCCCGAATAATAGTCCGGCCGCCGGCCAACCTGCGAAAATCCCGCCCGTTCATAAAGATACTTGGCGGCGTGATTGTCTTCTCTGACTTCCAGGAAGATCTCTGTTGCACCGCGCGCAACCGCGTCTTCCTGTGCGCGCAACAACAGGCGCTGCCCGATACCCTGGCGTCGAGCCTGCGGGCTGACCGCGATCAGCAACAGCTCCACCTCCGGCCCGGCGGCGCGGCACAGGCTGAACCCGGCTTCCTGGGTGCCAAGCAGCGCCAGCCGGCCCCAGCAGCCGGGCAAGGCCAGCGTGGCGCCAACCTGGGCCGATGACCAGGCCTCGCCATATTGCGGTTCAAACGACGCATGCATGACCGCCATCATCGCTTCCAGGTGACGCTCGTCGGCCGGCAGGATGGTCAGCGCGGGATTGGGCGCAGGGTTGGGAGCAGAGGCGGGCAGGCTGTCCACAGCCGACGGCATAATAAGCTCAGTCGCCGGCGTAAAGCGCGGCAGGCGGCCCCAGTGCGGTCGGCGGCACATGCCCGGCAAAACCGGCATCGGGGTGATCAAGATGCAAGGGGGCAGCACCGGGCAGCAGAGCGGCACCGGCGCCCACCACCGCGGTCGCTCCGGCCAGCGTGCGGACAAGCCCGGCCAGCGGAACTGCCAGATCCCGCCGCACGACCGCACCCGCCGCCTGCCCGCGACCGGCATCGATCAGCGCCAGCACCGCCTCCAGCGCCGGGTCAGCGGCAAAGGCCTGCGCCGCCACCAGTGCACAGGCAGACACGCCGTGGACGGGCACACCCCAGGCCAAGCCGAGCGCGCGCGCTGCGGCAATACCGATGCGGATGCCCGTGTAACTGCCCGGGCCGATATCGACGATGATGGCATCCGCCCGGCGCCCGGCCAGCAGATCGGCGATCGCCGGCACAAGCGCCTCGGCATGGCCACGGCCGATCAATTCGTGATGCCGAGCAAGCACTTGGCGGCCATCAACCAGTGCGATCGACAGCGCTGGCGACGACGTGGAGAGGGCGAGGATGGTCACGGCCGCAGCCGCTACAGGATTTGCGCCGCGTCCTCAAACGCCAAGCGCGGCAGGCGCGGGAACAGGCCTTCGCCACTGCCCTTGCCCAAGGAACAGATGAAGTTGGTCTCGACGCCGGTGTCACCCCAGAAGGCGGCATCCACGGCCTTCTTGTCAAAACCCGACATCGGCCCGGTGTCCCAGCCCAGCGCGCGCGCCGCCATGATCAGGTAGGCACCCTGCAAGCTGCTGTTTCTGAACGCGGTTTCGCGGGCGAAGTCAGCGCTCCAGTTGAACCAGGGCCGCGCATCGACGTGCGGAAACAGCTCCGGCAGGCGCTCATAAAACTTCGGATCGAAACCGATGATCACCGTCACCGGCGCCGCCTTCACCTTGTGCTGGTTGTTGGCACTCACACAGGCCGCCAGCTTTTCACGGGCTTCGGCCGAGTGGCAGAACAGAAACCGCGCCGGCGAACTGTTGGCCGAGGTTGGCCCCATCTTCACCAGGTCATAGAGCTGGCGCAGATCGGCTTCCGAAACCGGTGTCGGGTCCCAGCCATAATGGGTGCGGGCATCCGTGAACAATTGCGCCAGCGCAGCGCCGTCAAGGGCCACCACGATCAGACCGCCCGCACTTCGGTGACTTCCGGCACATAATATTTCAGCAGCGATTCAATGCCCATCTTGAGCGTCATCGTGCTCGACGGGCAGCCCGAGCAGGCACCCTGCATCTCGAGGAACACCGTGCCGTCGCGGAATCCGCGATAGACGATGTCACCGCCGTCATCGGCGACCTGCGGGCGCACGCGGGTTTCGAGCAACTCGCGGATCTGCATCACGATATCGGCATCGGCGGGATCATCGTCAAAGCCGGCCTGCGTCACCTCGCCCGTGAACAGCGGCGCGCCACTGGTGAAATGATCAACCAGCACGCCCAAGATCTGCGGCTTCAGCAGCGGCCAATCGGCGCCGGCCGGATTGCGGGTAACTGACACGAAGTCATTGCCAAAGAACACCCGCTCCACATCGCCCAGTGCGAACAAGGCGGCCGCCAGGGGCGAGGCCTCGGCGGCTTCCGGGGTGGGAATGTCCACACCGTCCGCACCGGTCACCTTCTGGCCGGGGCGGAACATCAGGGTCATCGGGTTGGGGGTCTGTTCGGTTTCGATGAACATCGGCGGCGCCTCTCATGCTGTGCCGCCGATATGGCCCAGCCGCCGCTGCGCTTCAAGGCAAATCAGATGATATTTGTCGTGTTTCAGCCGCCAGCGTCAGGCAATGGTGGCAAGTCGGTCCGGATCAAGCCCGCCGGGGACCAGCATCAGAATGCACGGCAGGCTGCCGGCGCGTTCGCCGGCAAAGAAACTCACCAACGGCCCGGGGCTGCCGCGGCTGGCGGTGCCCAGCACCAGCGCGCGGATGCCGGGATTGTCCTTCACATGGCCAAGAATGACCGCCGTCGGATCGCCTTCCAGCACGAGCACAGCCGGTCGCATGCCGCCCATCGCCTCGGCTTCGCCCGCCAGTTCCTCCAGCAAGGCCAAGGCCTCGTCGCGGGCCTCGGCGGCCATCATCGTCTGCACGCTGCCGAAATGCATGAACTCGGTGGGCCGCACCACGCTGACCAACCGCACATCGGCGCCCACATGCGCCGCGCGCAGTACGGCAAAGCGCATGGCGACCCGGCTTTCAGGGCTGTCGTCGATAACGACAAGGTAGGTGGCGGCCTCGTGCACGGCGCAAGCCTAAGACGAATCCGGCTGTCGCGCTACACCCTGCTCTTCAGTGCGGCCGCCAGGCTGGTGGTGGCGCTGCCCGGCGCCTTGGGGCTGGGCTGGCCGGGGCCGGGCGCCCAGCCGGCGACGTGCAGGATCTCCACGGTCACGCCGGTCTTGCCATCAGCATCGGCCAGCGCGGCAAAGCGCTCCGCCGCCGCCATCAGCACATCGCGGC
>NZ_WNJP01000139.1 GCF_009733735.1 Sandarakinorhabdus oryzae
TCAGCCGTGCCCGACAGGCGCGCCACCCGCGCCACCCGCCACGATGGCTGGCGAAACGTCACGCTGCCATCCACCACGCCGTGGGCGCGCATGGCGCTGGCCGCTGCGCCGCCCAGTTCGGCCATGATCGCCTGGCCCTGGTGCAGGGTGGCGCCGCGCGTCACCACCACGGTGGCAGCCAGGCCGGTCAGCAGCTTGAGGGCAGGGTGCATGGCCTGAGCCTAAACGCTGCCCCAAGGCACTGGCAAGGGAGCCGAATCGCCTCTATCGCTGCGGGCCATGCCTTACCTGCCTGAAGCCGATCCCTATCTGCGCCGGCGCACCCTGCCTGCCGGCGGGGAACGGATCTTCGTGCCGATGCGCGATGGCTGGCCGGTGCGGCTGATGCACTGGGTGCGCCGCGATGCGGGCCGCGGCAATGTGCTGATGGTCACCGGCCGCGCCGATTTCGTCGAGAAATATGCCGAAACGCTGCACGATCTGGTCGATGCCGGCTGGGGGGTGTCGATCTTTGATTGGCGCGGGCAGGGCCTGTCGCGCCGGGTCGGCAAGACCCCGATGCACGGCGCATCGCCGGGCTTTGACGTGTGGATGGACGATCTTTCGGTGCTGGTCGATTGGGCCGTCGATCGCGCCGGCGGGCCTGTGGCGGCCATTGCCCATTCGATGGGTGGCCACCTGATGCTGCGCCATCTAGCGCTCGGACGGGGGGGTATCAGCCGGGCGGCCGTGCTGGCGCCGATGACCGGCCTTGCCGCTGCACCGCTCGGCCCCGCCATCGCCCGCTTCATGGCCGCGCGCATGGTGAAATGGGGCCGCGGCGGCGATTATGTGCTGGGCGGCGGCCCGTGGGAACCGGGCCAGCCGGGCAGCAAGCGCCAGTTGCTGCTGACCAGCGATGTCGAGCGCTATCGCGACGAAAGCTGGTGGATCGGCCAATATCCGGCACTGGCGCTGGGCAGCGTCACCTGGGGTTGGCTGGCCGATGCCTTTGCCAGTATCGATGCGCTGGCCGCGGCCGGGGTGCCCGAAGCCATTGCCGTGCCGGTGCTGGCGCTGATTCCGGCCAAGGACGGCCTGGTGGACAGCAACGCCACGCGCCGGCTTGTGGCGCGTATCCCGGGGGGCGAAACCATCGAATATCCCGGCGCCGGCCACGAGCTGCTGCGCGAGGCCGAGCCCTTGCGCGGCCAGGTGCTGGCGCGCATCCTGTCGTTCCTGGGCTGATCGGCCATGGATTTCGATATCGCCATCATCGGCGCCGGGATCGCCGGCGCGAGCACGGCCTGGGCCCTGCTGGAGGCCGCGCCCACCCTGCGCGTCGCCCTGATCGAGATGGAGGAACAGCCGGGCTATCACACCACCGGCAGATCGGCGGCCATGTTCATCGAAAGCTATGGCGGGCCGGGCGTGGTGCCGCTGAGCAAGGCCAGCCGTGGCTTTTTCGGCGCGCCGCCGGCCGGGTTCCAGCCGCTGCTCACGCATCGACCCAGCCTCACCATCGAAGGCCCGGCCGATCCCGGCGGGCTGGCGCGGGTGGCCGCCGAGCATGACGCCAGCGGCGTTCCCTATCAGGCGCTCGATGCCGCCGCGCTGGCGGCCACGCCCGCCGGACCGCTGCTGAAGCCCGAATGGAGCCAGCGGGCGCTGATGGAGCCCGATTGCCACGATATCGACGTCGCCGCCCTGCACCAGGGTTTCCTGCGCGGTGTCGGCGGCGCCCGGCCGACGGTTCTGACCAACGCCGAAGTGACCGGGCTGGATCGCCAGGGCGGGATCTGGCGGATTGCAACGCGCGCCGGTGAATTGACGGCCCCGCTGCTGGTCAATGCCGCCGGTGCCTGGGCCGATGGCGTGGCGGCGCTGGCCGGCGCGGCGCCGCTGGGGCTGATGCCGCTCAGGCGCACAATGGCGGTTCTGCGTATCGATCCGCCGCCGCCCGCCGATATGCCCACGGTGATGAGCAGCGACGGTCGTTTCTATTTCAAGCCCGATGGCGATCGGCTGTGGCTCTCCCCGCACGATGAGATCCCCGACGTGCCGCACGACGTGCGCCCGGACGAGATGGACCTCGCAATCGTCATCGACCGCTTCGAACAGGCGACCAATGTGCAGGTGAAACGGCTGGAATCGAGCTGGGCTGGCCTGAGGACCTTCGCGCCTGACCGGCTGCCGGTGTTCGGCTTTGATGGCGCAGTCGATGGCCTGTTCTGGTGCGCCGGGCAGGGCGGCTTTGGCATCCAGACGGCACCAGCCGCCGGCCGCCTGTGTGCCGCGCTGTTGCTGGGTGGCACGCCGCCGCTGGATCCCGCGCCTTATGCGGCCACGCGGGCCGGAATAGGCACAAATCCCTAGGCCATCCCTGTCCAAAACATACAAGACGGTTAACAAAGCGTAAGTCACACTCCCTCCCAATCAGGGTCGCAGATCAGCGGGCAACGCCTCGCGCAGGGTCCAATTGGGGGGGACTTATGATCACGCGATTTCTTGCCACGGCGGCGGCTGCCGCGCTGGCGGTCGGCCTGGCCGCGCCATCTGCAGCCAACACGCTCTATTTCCAGCAAAGCCCGAACTATGACACCGGCGGTCAGCGTCAGTTGTTCGTGTTCGGCCTCGCCGGTTCCACCGGCACGGTGACCAACGGCGCCGGTTTCTCCAGCGCCTTTACGTTGGGGGCCGAGGGCTTTGCCGTCATCGATCTCGGCACGACCTATGAACTGTCGGCCAGCACCGTTCAGAATTATGGCTTCAAGGTCCAGTCCGACGCAGCGCTTTCGGGTTATTATCTCAGCCGGCGCTCGGCCTCGACCGACATGACCTATCTGATCGACGGCGCCCGGCTTGGCACCGATCATGTCATCGCCGCCTACCAGAACATCCTGGAAGACCAGATATCTGTGCAGGCCACGGTGGACAACACCACGGTCACCTTCCGGCCGCCCGGCGGCGTGGAAAGCCAGGTGACGCTGAACGCCGGTCAGACCTACATGTACACGGCCACCAGCAATCTCACCGGCACCCGCGTGCTGTCGTCGGCGCCGGTCACGGTGTTTTCGGGCAACCGCTGCACCAACGTGCCGACCGGCATTGGCGCCTGCGATCATATCGACGAGCAGATGCCGTCGGTGGACAAATTGTCCTCCACCTATCTGTTGGCGCAAACGCCGCGCACCGGCAGCCAGGGCAATGTCTATCGCGCCGTCGCCACCCAGGATGGCACCGAGCTGCGCCAGAACGGCGCCGTGGTCGCCACACTCAACAATGGCCAATTTTACGAGGGCCGGGTTGCCGGCGGGGTGGAACTGGTCGCATCCAAGCCGATCCTGGTCGCGCAATATCTGATCGGCCAGGGCGAGGCCAATGACAACACCGATCCGGCAATGACCATCGTGCCGGGCGCGGACCAGTGGCTGAAATCCTATGTGTTCGCGCCGCCATCGGGTGCAGCCAATTTTCCGACCGATTTCGTCACCATCGTCATCCGCACAACCGACCTCGGCACACTCACGCTCGATGGCAGCGCGCCCAACACCAGTGGCTTCCAGGTGCTGGGCAGCACGCTGTTCAGCTATGGCAGCCTCGATGTCTCGCTGAAGCTGGGCGCCTTCGCCATCTCGGCCGCCAGCCCGTTCCAGCTGCTGCTGGAAGGCTTTGACAGCTACGACAGCTATTTCACCTATGGCGGCGCCGCCTTCTCGCCGGGCGCCTCGCCGCCGCCGCCCCCACCCGTCCCGCTTGATGGCGTGTTTGTCTATTGGGATGGCACCGGCCCGGCCGACAACAATATCGTCGAAGGTGGCACCGGCACCTGGACGACGTTCAGCCCCAATTTCACCGATGAGTTCGGCGTCCAGAACAGCGCCAATGCGCCGCAACCGTCCACGGTCATCTTCGGCGGCACTGGCGGCACCGTCACCGTCTCCAATGTCGATGGCCCGGTCACCGTCACCGGCATGACCTTCAATGTCGATGGCTACAATATCGTTGGCGATCAGGTCACGCTGTCTGGCGGCACGGCCGAAATGACGGTCAATGGCGCCGCCAACACCGCCACCATCGGCGCAAAACTGGTCGGCAGTTCGCAACTGGCCAAGCTGGGCAGCGGCACGCTGGTGCTGGGCAACAGCGCCAACAGCTACACCGGCGGCACACTGGTTTCAGGGGGCACGCTGCGCGGCGGCGTCGGCGCCTTCGGCACCGGCGCCATCACCAACAACGCCAATCTGGTGCTGGATGCGGCGGCCGATGCCACGCTGGACAATCTGCTGGGTGGCTCCGGCGTCACCACCAAGCTGGGTGTCGGTGTCCTCACCGTCACCCTCACCAACAGCTTCTCCGGCAACTTCGTCCTCAATGGCGGCGGCCTCAACGTGCTGGGCGGGCTGGCCTCTGCGCCAATCCTGCTCAACGCCGGCACCTTGTCGGGCAACGGCACGATTGGCGGCTTCGTCGCGGGCACGGGCACTTTCGTTTCGCCGGGGCCAGGCCTCGCCACGCTCACCAGCACCGGCGCCGGCAGCTTCCTCGCCGGCTCGACCTTCGCCGTGGACGTCAATTCCAACGGCACGTCCGACCGGCTGGCGATCAACGGCCCCGTCAATATCGCGGCCGGCACCACGCTCAGGGTGACCAAGGTCGATGCCGGCCGGCTCGTGCTGGGCACGCGCTACACGGTGCTCACCTCGGTTGACGAAGGGCCAGGCCGCACCGGCAGCTTTGCCAGCCTCACCGGTGATACAAGGGTGTCGCGCTTCATCAGCGTCGTGCAGGAACTGGACGCCAACAATGTCTATCTGGGCGTGCGGCAGACCAGCAGCTTTGCCAGCGCCGGACGCACGCCCAATCAGATCGCCGCGGGCTCGGGCGCCGACGCCGCCGGCAACGGCACGCTATACACCGCCATCGCCTATCTGCAGACCGATGCCGAAGCGCAGAATGCGCTCGACCAGATCTCGGGCGAGATCCACGCCACTGCCCGCGGCCAGACCGTGCAGGACAGCCGCTTTGTGCGCGAAGCGCTGAGCTGGCACCTGCAGTCGCCCGACGAGACCCGCAAGGGCCTGTGGATGAGCGCCTATGGCAGTTGGGGCAACACCGATGGCGACGGCAACGCCGCCAGGGTGAAACGCGACATTGGTGGCTTCTTCATGGGTTTTGATGCCCTGAAGGGCGACAATTGGGCGGTGGGCGTGCTCGCCGGCTATGGCCGTGCCACGGTCAGCGTCAACGATCGCGGCAGCCGGGCGACCACCGATGATCTCCACATTGGCGCCTATGCCGGTCTGAACAGCGGCAATCTGGTCGCCAGCGTCGGCCTTGCTCACATGTTCCGCAACCTCGACACGCGGCGCAATGTCAGCTTTGCCGGATTCTCCGACACGCTGACGGCCTCGTACCGGACCAATGTCACCCAGTTGTTCGGGGAACTGGCCTATCGCATCCCGGCCGGCAAGGTGGCGGTGGAGCCCTTTGCCCAGGCCGCCTATGTGAACGTGTCGACCAACGCGATTGCCGAAAGCGGCGGCGTGGCCAAGCTGCGCTCGGGCAAGACCAACGGCGATTTCTTCGTCTCCACGCTGGGCGCCCGGCTGAAATATGGCCTGCCGCTGGGTGACGGCTCGTTTGGCATCACCGCCGAACTGGGCTGGCGTCACCTGGGCGGCAGCAACGAGACGACGCCGATCCTGTTCAACCTGGCCGCCGGCCCGGCCTTCAGCATCGCCGGCGTGCCGTTCGGGCGCGACGTGGCAGCGATGGGCCTGATCATCTCCGGCCAGGTCGGCAAGAATGTCGAGATCGACTTCGGCTATCGCGGCCAGGCCGGTTCCGGCGTCAAGGATCACGGGGTGCGCGGCGGGCTCGTCGTGCACTTCTGAAATGGGCGGCCGGGTGCCAAACACCCGCCCGGCCGTCCGTCCGCCTCGATGTGGGCGCGGCGGGGGCGCAGTCCCGCACCGACGCACCCCAATCCACATCGGCTCGCCCCGGCCCGAAAGGTCGGGGCGCAGCCGTTTCAGCGGCGCTGGTATCGTGTCAGGAAGCGGCTGGCGAAGTCACCGAGTTGGCCGGCGCCGATCGCAGCGCGCAAGCCGGCCATCAGTTGCTGGTAGAAGCCGATATTATGCTGGGTCAGCAGCATGGCGCCCAGCATCTCGCCGGCCTTGATCAGGTGGTGGAGATAGGCGCGGCTGGTCGCCTCCGGTCCATGGCAGACCGGGCAAAGGCAGTCCGCATCCAAGGGGCGCAGGTCCTCGGCGTGGCTGGCATTCCTGAGATTGAGTGGCCCATCATGGGTGAAGGCCTGGCCGTTGCGGCCAGAGCGCGTGGGCAGCACGCAATCGAACATGTCGACGCCGCGCAGCACGGCGCCCACGATGTCATCGGGCTTGCCGACTCCCATCAGGTAGCGCGGCGCGTCCTCTGGCAGCTGATCCGTTGCATAATCCAGCACGCCAAACATCGCCGGCTGGCCTTCGCCCACCGCCAGGCCACCAATGGCATAGCCATCAAAGCCGATGGCCCTAAGAGCGCAGGCGCTTTCCGCGCGCAGCCGCTCATCCAGCCCGCCCTGCTGGATGCCGAACAGCGCGGCGCCGGCCGCATGTTCCGTGCCGGCATCGAACGCCGCCCGGCTGCGCGCTGCCCAGCGCATGCTGCGGTCCATCGCATCCTTCACCACCTCGCGCGGGGCGGGCAGGGCGACCAGCTCGTCAAACGCCATGACGATGTCGCTGCCCAGCAGGCGCTGGATTTCCATCGAGTGCTCCGGGCTCATCAGGTGGCGGCTGCCGTCGAGGTGGCTGGCGAAGGTGACGCCGTCTTCCGTCCGTTTCGTGAGTCCCGACAGGCTCATCACCTGGTAACCGCCGCTGTCTGTGAGGATCGGCCGCTCCCAGCCCATGAAGCGGTGCAGCCCGCCGAGGCGATGGATGCGCTTGGCGGTGGGCCGCAGCATCAGGTGATAGGTGTTGCCCAGGATGATGTCCGCCCCGGCCGCCCGCACCTCGCTGGCGCGCATCGCCTTCACGGTCGCCGCCGTGCCCACCGGCATGAAGGCCGGCGTGCGGATCTCGCCGCGGCGCATGGCGATGGTGCCGGCGCGCGCCTTGCCGTCGCGGGCGTGGATGCGAAACTGGAAGCGCGTCATGGCGGCGGGCCTTAGCCGGCTTTGGCCCCGGCTGCAAAGACGGCGCTGATCCAGCGGCTGACGGCGCGGATGGCGGGCAGGCGCTGCACATCGCGATGGACGGTGAGCCAAGGTGTGCGCGGCGGCGCCGGGGTGGCGGTGGGGATTTCAATGAGCCCGGCGGCCATGCGGCGCGGCAAAAGCCCGATGCCAGCCCCGGCCTGCGTGGCGGTGAGCAGCGCCCGCGTCGATCCGGTCGCCAGCCGCACC
>NZ_WNJP01000014.1 GCF_009733735.1 Sandarakinorhabdus oryzae
TGCTGCGGCGCGCAGCCAGTGGGAAGCCCGGCTTGCCGCCAGCGCGCACGCCGACGAATTCAGCCGCCGCATGGCGGGCCGCCTGCCGGCCAGCGGCAGTGCGGTCTTCACCGACTACATGGCCGGGCTTGCCGCCACCCCGCCCAAGGTGGCGACGCGCAAGGCCAGCGAGATGGCGCTGGACGCGCTGGTGCCGGCGCTGCCCGAACTGCTCGGCGGCTCGGCCGATCTGACCGGATCGAACAACACCAAGGCCAAGGGCCAGGCGCTGTTCACCGCTGATGATTACAGCGGGCGCTATGTGCATTATGGCATTCGCGAATTCGGCATGGCCGCGGCGATGAACGGCATGGCGCTGCATGGCGGGGTGATCCCCTATGGCGGCACCTTCCTGGTGTTCAGCGATTACATGCGCAACGCCATCCGCCTGGCCGCCATCCAGCAGATCCGCGTGATCCATGTCGCCACGCATGACAGCATTGGCCTGGGCGAGGATGGCCCCACCCACCAGCCGATCGAGCATCTCGCAAGCTTGCGCGCCATGCCCAATCTGGCAGTATGGCGTCCGGCCGATGCGGTGGAGACCGCCGAGGCGTGGAACTGTGCCCTCGAAGCGCAGACCCGTCCCTCAATCCTGGCGCTGTCGCGTCAGAATCTGCCGGCGCTGCGCACCGACGTCGCGGAAAATCGTTCGGCCAAGGGGGCGTATCGCCTGACGGCTGCGACAGCGCCGCGCGCTGCCGTGCTGATCGCCACCGGTTCGGAAGTGCATATCGTCGCCGAAGCGGCCGCGCTGCTGGAGGCTGATGGCATCGGCTGCGATGTCGTCTCGATGCCGTGCTGGGAGGTCTTCGCCGCGCAGGATGAGGCTTACAAGGCCGACGTGCTGCCGGCCGGTGTGCTGAAGGTCTCGGTGGAAGCCGGGGTGACGATGGGCTGGGAACGCTGGACGGGCAGCGACGGCCTCAACATCGGCATTGATCATTTCGGCGCGTCGGCGCCGGCCGATCGGCTCTATGCCGAATATGGATTGACCGCGCCGGCGATTGCCGCGCGGGTGAAGGCCCAACTGGGCCGCTGAGGAAGGACCAAGGACATGGCTGTGAAGGTTGCAATCAACGGCTTCGGGCGCATCGGCCGCAACGTGCTGCGCGCCATCATCGAATCCGGCCGCACCGATATCGAGGTTGTGGCGATCAATGATCTCGCCTCGCCACAAGCCAATGCCCGCCTGCTGGCGCGCGACAGCGTGCATGGCGCCTTTCCGGGCAGCGTGAGCGTGGATGGCGATGCCATCGTGGTGAACGGCAAGCGCATCGCGGTGACTGCCGAGCGTGACCCGGCCAAGCTGCCGCATGCCGCCATGGGCGTGGATATCGCCCTGGAATGCACCGGTTTCTTCACCGATGCCGCCAAGGCCGGCGCCCATATCACGGCCGGTGCGAAGAAGGTGCTGATCTCCGCCCCGGGCAAGAATGTCGATCTGACCGTGGTTTACGGCGTCAACCACGCCAAGCTGGCGGCCGAGCACAATATCGTTTCCAACGCCTCGTGCACCACCAACTGTCTGGCGCCGGTCGCCATGGTGCTGGACCGTGAGTTCGGCATCGTGAAGGGCCTGATGACGACGGTGCACGCCTATACCAACGATCAGAAGATTCTTGATCAGATTCATGACGATCCGCGCCGTGCCCGCGCCGCTGCGCTGTCGATGATCCCCACCACGACAGGCGCCGCGCGTGCCGTGGGCGAGGTGCTGCCGCAATTGAAGGGCAAGCTGGATGGTTCTGCCATCCGCGTGCCGACGCCCAACGTCTCGGTGGTGGACCTGACCTTCGAAAGCGCCAAGACGACGACGAAAGATGAGGTGAATCAGGCGCTTGCGGCGGCTTCCGCTGGCGCATTGAAGGGTATCCTCGATTTCTCGGTCGAGCCTCTGGTGTCGATCGACTTCAACCACAGCCCGGCCTCGTCCACCGTCGACAGCCTGGAAACCGCGGTGATCGGCGGCAATCTGGTGCGCGTGCTGGCCTGGTACGACAATGAATGGGGCTTCTCCAACCGCATGGCCGATACCGCCGTCGCCATGGGCAAGTTCCTGTAAAACAATGGCGAACTTCTGCACCATTGATGACATGCCGGCCTTGCAGGGCAAGGTTGTGCTGGTGCGCGCCGATCTCAATGTGCCGATGGCCGACGGCCGTGTTGGCGACGACACCCGTCTGCGCGCCGCCGTGCCGACCATATCGGCGCTGGCCGATGCCGGTGCCAAGGTGCTGGTGCTGTCGCACTTTGGCCGCCCCAAGGGGCGTGACGAGAAGAACAGCCTGAAGCCGATTTCGCTGGCATTGGCGTCCGTTCTGGGCCGTCCGGTGGCCTTTGCCGATGATTGCGTGGGCCAGCCGGTGACGGACGTTGTCCGGGCGTTACCCGCTGGCGGGATCGCGGTGCTGGAGAACACGCGTTTCCATGCCGGCGAGGAAGCCAATGATCCGGCCTTCGTCGCCGCGCTCGCCGCGGCCGGCGATTTCTACGTCAACGACGCCTTTTCGGCCGCCCACCGCGCCCATGCCAGCACCGAAGGCCTGGCGCACGTGCTGCCGGCCTTTGCCGGGCGGACGATGGAAGCCGAGTTGAAGGCGCTGCAGGCCGCGCTCGGCACGCCCAAGCGCCCCGTTGCGGCGGTGGTTGGCGGCGCAAAAGTGTCGAGCAAGATCGACGTGCTCACCCACCTGGTCGAAAAGGTCGATCACCTGATGATCGGCGGCGGCATGGCCAACACCTTCCTCGCGGCGCGCGGGATCGATGTCGGCAAATCGCTGTGCGAGCATGAGCTGAAGGACACGGCGCTTGATATCATGGCGCGGGCCGAGAAGGCCGGCTGCACCATCCACCTGCCCTATGACGTGGTGGTGGCCAGGGAGTTCAAGGCGCATGCCGCGAGCCGCATCGCCAATATCCACGACATCCAGGCCGACGAGATGGTGCTGGATATCGGCCCGGCCGCGGTCGAGGCGCTGGCCGATGCGTTGAAGACCTGCGCCACCTGCGTGTGGAACGGGCCGCTGGGCGCGTTCGAGATCGCGCCCTTTGATGCCGCGACCGTGGCGCTGGCCCGCACGGCAGCGGCGCTCACGCAAGGCGGCAGCCTGCTCACTGTCGCCGGTGGGGGTGACACGGTGGCGGCACTGGCCCATGCCGGGGTGACCAAGGATTTCAGTTTCATTTCCACGGCCGGCGGCGCCTTCCTGGAGTGGATGGAAGGCAAGGCGCTGCCGGGCGTCGTCGCGCTGCAACAGGGATAAGGAACGCAAGCCATGTCGATCACGCCCACCGTCAAGGCCATTCTCGCCAATTACGAGAGCGACAATCCCGGCACCAAGGCCAATCTGGCGCGCATGCTGATGCAGGGCCGGCTGGGCGGCACCGGGAAGATGGTGATCCTGCCGGTGGACCAGGGTTTCGAGCATGGCCCGGCGCGCAGCTTTGCGCCCAACCCCGAAGCCTATGATCCGCATTACCACTATCAGCTCGCCATTGATGCCGGCCTGTCGGCCTATGCCGCGCCCTTGGGCATGCTGGAAGCCGGTGCCGACACGTTCGCCGGCCAGATCCCGACGATTCTCAAGGTCAACAGCTCGAACAGCTGGGCCACCGGCATCAACCAGGCCGTCACCGGCGGTGTGGACGACGCGCTGCGGCTGGGCTGCGCGGCCATCGGCTTCACCATCTATCCGGGTGCCGACGACGTGTTCGACATGATGGAGGAGTTCCGCGAATTGGCCGCCGAAGCCAAGTCGGTCGGCCTTGCCACCGTGCTGTGGAGTTACCCGCGCGGCGGCAATCTGACGAAGGACGGTGAACTGGCGCTCGACGTTGGCGCCTATGCTGCGCACATGGCGGCACTGCTCGGCGCGCACATCATCAAGGTAAAGCTGCCGACCGCCCACATCGAGCAGAAGGATGCGGTGAAGGCCTATGAGGGCGGTGACTGGTCGGCACTGTCCAGCCGCGTCGCCCATGTCGTGAAGTCCTGCCTGAACGGTCGCCGCCTGGTGGTGTTCTCCGGCGGCGCCACCAAGGGCACCGATGCGGTGTTCAGCGATGCGGTGGCGATCCGTGACGGTGGCGGCAACGGCAGCATCATCGGCCGCAACACCTTCCAGCGCCCGCGCGCCGAGGCGATGGCGATGCTGGACAAGATCGTCGATATCTATCTGGGCAAGGCCTGAACCGCGCCGTGACCGACGACGAACTGGTTCCGCTGCCCGCCGATTTCGCCGACCGTTTCGAACAGGACGAGCGGCCGCCGTGCCAGCTCTATGTCATCTCACCGGCGCGGATCGCGATTCCGGCCTTCACCGACAGCCTGAAGGCGGCGCTCGATGCCGGCCCGGTGGCGGCGTTCCAGCTGCGGCTGAAGGACGTGAGCGACGACGAGGTGCTGCGCGCCTGCGAAGCGTTGCTGCCGGTGTGCAAGTCTGCGGATGTGGCCTTCATCCTGAATGATCGCGCCGATCTCGCCAGGCAGGCCGGCGCCGATGGCGTGCACCTCGGGCAGGGCGATGGCGGCATCGCCGAGGCCCGCGCGCTGTTGGGCCGAGAGGCGCAGATCGGCCGCACCTGCCACGACAGCCGCCACCTCGCCATGGAAGCCGGCGAGCAGGGCGCCGATTATGTCGCCTTCGGGGCCTTTTACGACACCACCACCAAGCCCAGCCATTACCGGCCGACGCCGGACATCCTCAGCTGGTGGATCACGCTCAGCCAGCTGCCCTGCGTCGCCATTGGCGGCATCTTCCCGCACAACGCCGCGCCGTTGGTGGCGGCCGGCGCCGATTTCATCGCGGTGGTGCGCGCCGTGTGGGAGCATGAAGGCGGTCCGGGGGCCGGGGTGAAGGCGTTTGGAGACGTGCTGGGCTGGTAAGCCTTGACGTCAGCATGTGAACCGGCCACTGTATTGCTATTGCAATACAGGAGGGCATCATGCAGTGGGCGATCAGGGCAGGGGTGCTGGCCTTGGGGCTGATCGGGGTGGCGGTTGCAGCCCAGCCAAAGGCCAAGCCGCCAGCCGCTCCGCCACCCGTGCAGGTGATGGTGCTGGGCACCTATCATTTCGGCAATCCCGGCCTTGATATCAACAACATGAAGGCGGATTCGGTGCTCACACCGCAGCGGCAGGCCGAATTGCAGCGCGTGGCTGAGGCCATCCTCGCCTTTCGCCCGACCAGGGTGATGGTGGAACGGCAGAGCAATGAGCCGGGCTTTGCCGTGCCGGATTACGCGACGTTCGACGCCGCCATGCTGGCCAGCCGCGCCAACGAGACAGTGCAGATCGGCTATCGCATCGCCCGGCTGGCCGGATTGACCGCGGTGCAGGGCATTGATGAACAGCCGGGCCCCGGCGAGCCCGACTATTTCCCCTATGGCAAGCTGGAGGCCACCGCGCAGCGGCTGGGCCAGACGCCGGTGCTGGAGCGGCTGAACGGTGAGGTCGGCGCCTGGCTGAAGGATTTCGAGGCCGCACAGAAGACAAGCAGTGTCGGCCAGCTGCTGGCGCGCATGAACGATCCCAACGGGCTGCAGGGCAAGATGGATTATTATTACGGCGCGCTGGGCATTGGCGACCGCGATGATCAGAGCGGGGCCGACCTCAACGCCATGTGGTATCTCAGGAATGCCAAGATCTTCGGCAAGCTGATGCAGGCCTCGCAACCCGGAGACCGCGTGCTGGTGATCTATGGCAGCGGCCACCTGTTCTGGCTGCGCCACTTCGCGCGGCACACGCCCGGCTATGTTGATGTGGATGCCATGCCCTATCTGAAGAAGGCGCGCTGAGGGCGAATATTCCCACCCCCAACCCCCGTTGATTGCAGCAGGGGAGCCGTGCAGGGCGTGGCCCGACCTGCTCCCCTCCCTTGCAAAGGGAGGGGCCGGGGGAGGGTGCTTGCCGGCCGGGCTCCGTGCAGCCGGGAAAGACCCTCCCCCGACCCCTCCCTGCCAGCAGGGAGGGGAGCAATGCAGTCGGCCCTTTCCCTGCTAGCGGGGCAGAAGAGTGACGGATTGCGGCTCTGCCTTGCCCACGCCGCCCGCATCCGCTAAGGCCGCCTCGCTCTTTCGCATCCCTGTTCCCCGTACTGCGGCCGGCGCCTGCTGGCCCAAGGATATTGCCATGGTCGCCCATTCGTCGCTCATCACCGTCATGGAAAAGGCCGCGCGCAAGGCCGCGCCCAAGCTGCGCCGCGATTTCGGGGAAGTGGATGCACTGCAGGTCAGCCGCAAGGGCCCGGCCGATTTCGTGTCCAATGCCGACAAGGCCGCCGAAGCCAGCGTGGTCGAAGTGCTGCGCCACGCGCGGCCCGATTGGGGCCTGCTGCTGGAAGAAGGCGGCGAGATCAAGGGCGAGGATGAACGCTGCCGCTGGATCGTCGATCCGCTGGATGGCACGTCCAATTTCCTGCACGGCATCCCGCATTTCGCCATTTCCATTGCCGCCGAAATCGATGGCGAGGTGACGGCCGGCCTGATCCACCAGCCGCTGACGGGCGAAAGCTATTGGGCGGAAAAGGGCCGCGGTGCCTGGCTTTCGACCCAGCGGCTGCGCGTGTCGGGCCGGCGTGATCTGAATGATTGCCTGGTGGCGACCGGCATTCCCTATCAGGGCCATGGCAATCGCGAACAGTTCGGCAACATATTGGATGCGGTGATGCCGGAAGTTGCCGGTGTGCGCCGCTTTGGCGCCGCCAGTCTCGATCTGGCCTGGGTGGCGGCCGGGCGCTTCGATGGCTTCTGGGAAACCGGTCTCTCTTATTGGGACATTGCGGCGGGCATCCTGCTGATCAAGGAAGCCGGCGGCTTCGTCAGCGATTTCCGCGGCAGCGATGGCATGGTCGGCCGCCGCGAGATCATCGCCGGCAACCAGTCCATCCAGTCGCGCCTGCACAAGATCGTGGCGGGCGCGCTACGCTGATATCACCCGTCACCCCGGCGAAAGCCGGGGCCCATCGCCCGCACTGATCGGCTTCGCGCGTTTCGGGGTGTGAGAGCCAATCGTCATGCGACCCGACGATTGTGCACGTGGGGACGCCTGGGCGATGGGCCCCGGCTTTCGCCGGGGTGACGATATTGGGTGTGTGGTGGCTCCGCCAACGCCGCAGCCTTGACAAAATGTCGCATTTTTTGGCCGCCAGAGGTTGCCGCAGCGCAGCAGGGCGGCTAAACCCAAGTGCATCGCAACAGCTGTTGGAAGCCCCCAGGCCATGTCGGCCATTGCCTCAGACTATCTGCCGGTGCTGCTGTTCTTCGCAGTGGGCATCGCCTTCGCGCTGATCTTCGTCAGTGTGCCGATCGCGGTATCGGCCCTCACCGGCACGGCCAAGCCGGAAGCGGTGAAATTGTCGGAATATGAAAGCGGCTTCCCCGCCTTTTCCGATGCGCGCACCAAGTTCGATGTGCAATTCTACCTGGTGGCAATCCTGTTCATCGTCTTCGATCTGGAAGCGGCCTTCCTGTTCCCGTGGGCGGTCAGCCTGCACTGGGGCGGGGAAAGCGCCTGGTGGGCGATGATGGAATTCCTCGGCGAGCTGGCCATTGGCCTGGTTTATGCCTGGAAGGTGGGAGCACTGGAGTGGGAGTGATCGTGCCTGAAAATTCTGGCGCGATTGCGCTGCCGGAGAATAATCGCGACCTCTTCCTTGGCGATGTGAGTCAGGAAGTGGCGGACAAGGGCTTCCTTGTCACCTCGACCGAAGACCTGTTCCACTGGGCGCGCACCGGCAGCCTGTGGTGGATGACCTTTGGCCTCGCCTGCTGCGCGGTCGAGATGATGCACACCAACATGCCGCGTTATGACCTGGAGCGGTTCGGTGTCGCCCCGCGCGCCTCGCCGCGCCAGTCGGACGTGATGATCGTGGCCGGCACCTTGTGCAACAAAATGGCCCCGGCGCTGCGCCGCGTTTATGACCAGATGGCCGAGCCGCGCTATGTGATTTCCATGGGCAGCTGCGCCAATGGTGGCGGCTATTATCACTACAGCTATTCGGTGGTGCGCGGGTGTGACCGGATCGTGCCGGTGGACATCTATGTGCCTGGCTGCCCGCCGACCGCCGAAGCGCTGCTTTATGGCATCCTGGCCCTGCAGCGGAAGATCCGCCGCGTCGGCGTGTTTGAACGGTAAGCGCCATGGGCATCGTTGCACCTGAAGTGGGCAAGCACAGCTGGCCGGTGATGGCCACGCACGATGGGCTGAAGGACCGGTTGGCCGAACTGCTCGGCGATGCGCTGATCGAAGTGATCGCGCATGCTGGCGAAACCAGCGTGCTCGTGCAGCGTGACCGGCTGGTGGAGGTGGTGACCAAGCTGCGCGATGCGCCCGACCTCAGGCTCAACCAGCTCATCGACATTTGCGGCGCCGATTATCCGGAGCGGGCCGAACGCTTCGAGGTGGTGGTGCATCTGCTGTCGATGGCGCTCAATCTGCGGCTGCGGGTGAAGGTCTCGACCGATGGCCACGCCCCGGTGCCGTCGCTGGTCGAGGTCTGGCCCAACGCCGGCTGGTACGAGCGCGAGACTTGGGATTGTTATGGCGTGATGTTTGCCGGCAATCCCGACATGCGCCGCATTTTGACGGACTATGGCTTTGAAGGCCATCCGTTCCGCAAGGATTTCCCGCTGACCGGCCATGTCGAGCTGCGCTGGTCGGAAGAGCACAAGCGCGTGGTTTATGAGCCGGTGAAGCTGGCCCAGGATTTCCGCAGCTTCGATTTCCTCAGCCCCTGGGAAGGCACGGACTATGTGCTGCCGGGCGATGAAAAGGCAGGAAAATGAGCAGTCTCGGTTCCGCTGGCGCCGCGTGGACGGCTGACGACACCATCGACGTGCTGCCCGCCAAGGACGGCAACGAGATCCAGAACTACATGATCAATTTCGGGCCGCAGCACCCGGCGGCGCACGGCGTGCTGCGCCTGGTGATGGAACTGGACGGCGAGCTGATCGAACGCTGCGACCCGCACATCGGCCTGCTCCACCGCGGCACCGAGAAATTGATCGAATACAAGACCTATCTGCAGGCGCTGCCCTACATGGACCGCCTCGATTACGTGTCGCCGATGTGCATGGAGCACAGCTATGTGCTGGCCATCGAGAAACTGGCCGGCATCGAGGTTCCGCTCAGGGCCAAGTACATCCGCACGCTGTTTGCCGAGATCACCCGCATCCTCAACCACATCATGAACACCACCGCGCACGCCATGGACGTGGGCGCGATGACGCCGATCCTGTGGCTGTTCGAGGAACGCGAAAAGCTGATGGAATTCTATGAGCGCGTCAGCGGCGCGCGCTTCCACGCGGCCTGGTTCCGGCCGGGCGGCGTGCATCAGGATCTGCCGGCCGGCTTGCTCGAAGACATCATCGCCTGGTGTGATGGCTTCCCCAAGGTGCTCGACGAGATGCAGGGCCTGGTGGCCGACAACCGCATCTTCAAGCAGCGCAATGTCGATGTCGGCGTGATTTCCAAGGAAGACGCCATCCGCATGGGCTTCACCGGGCCGTGCCTGCGCGCCAGCGGCGTCGCCTGGGATCTGCGCAAGAGCCAGCCCTATGACGCCTATCACCTGGTGGATTTCGACGTGCCGGTCTCCACCGATGGCGACTGCTATGCCCGTTTCATGGTGCGCATGGCCGAAATGCGCGAAAGCCTGAAGATCATCCGCCAGTGCGTGAAGGACATGCCGGCCGGCAAGCACATCACCGACAACCGCAAGGTGGCGCCGCCGTCGCGTTCGGAAATGAAGCGCTCGATGGAAGCGCTGATCCACCATTTCAAGCTCTACACCGAAGGGCTGCATGTGCCGGCCGGCGAAGCCTATGTGGCGACCGAAAGCCCCAAGGGCGAGTTCGGCATCTACATGGTGGCCGATGGCACCAACAAGCCGTGGCGTTGTCACATCCGCGCGACGGGCATGGCACACCTGCAGGCGATGGATTTCCTGTGCAAGGGCCATCTGCTGGCCGACGCGCCGGCGGTGCTGGGCAGCCTCGACATCGTGTTCGGCGAGGTGGACCGGTGACGAAGCTCGCCATCGCCGAGGCGATGATCGCGCATTACAACGCGCAGGATGCCGATTCCTATGTGGCGTTGATGACCGATGATGCGGTGGAAGCCGGCTATCGCGGCGCGGTGCTGCGCGATGGGAAAGAGGGCGTGCGGGCGGGGCTGAAGGCGATGTTTGCCCAGTTCCCCGAAAATCGCGCCGAGATCATCACCGGTTATGAGCTGGGCCCGTTCGCCGTGCTGCACGAGAAGGTGTGGCGCACAGCCGACGGCGAGCCGTTCGAGGTGATGAGCGTCTATAGTTTCGAGGGCGACCTGTGCAGCCGCGTGGAGTTCATCCGGTGAGCGACTTTACCGATTTCAGCTGGACCGAAGCCAACGCCGCCGAAGCGCAGCGCATCTTCGGCCTGTATCCGCCCGGCCGGCAGGCCAGCGCGATCATGCCGCTGTTGTGGCTGGCGCAATATCAAGTGCGCGATGAAACCGGTGTTGCCTGGCTGCCGGTACCGGTGATCGAGTTTGTCGCCAACCAGGTGGGCATGCCCTATATTCGCGCCTACGAGGTCGCCAGCTTCTACACCATGTACAATCTGAAGCCGATCGGCCGCTATCATGTGCAGGTGTGCGGCACCACGCCGTGCATGCTGCGCGGCAGTGATGACATATTGAAGGCCTGCAAGGACAAGGGCCTGAAGAAATATGGCACCACCGATGATGGCCTGTTCACCCTGACCGAAGTCGAGTGCCTGGGCGCCTGTGCCAACGCGCCGATGGTGCAGATCAACGATCATAATTATGAAGACCTGACCTACGACAGCATGACCGCAATCCTGGAGATGCTGGCGCGGGGCGAGGAGCCGACGGTGGGCAGCCAGATTGGCCGCACCGCGTCCTGTCCCGAAGGCGGTCCGACGACCTTGCAGGAGATGGTGTGATGCTGGCCGACAAGGATCGCATCTTCACCAATCTCTATGGTTTCCAGCCGTGGACCCTTGATGCCGCGAAGAAGCGCGGCGACTGGGCGGACACCAAGGATCTCATGAGCGTTGGCCCGGATGCGCTGATCGACGCGATCAAGGCCAGCGGCCTGCGCGGGCGCGGCGGCGCCGGCTTCCCGACGGGCATGAAGTGGAGCTTCATGCCCAAGACGCCGAACCCGGACCGGCCGTCCTACCTGGTGGTCAATGCCGATGAATCCGAACCCGGCAGCTGCAAGGACCGCGAGATCATCCGCCATGATCCGCACAAGCTGATCGAAGGCGCGCTGATCGCCGGCTTTGCCATGCGCGCGCGCGCCGCCTTCATCTATATCCGCGGCGAATATATCGCTGAAGCCAAGGTGCTGATGGCCGCCGTGCAGGAGGCTTATGCCGCCGGGCTGATCGGCAGGAACGCCTGCGGGACGGGCTATGATTTCGATGTCGTCGTCCACCGCGGCGGCGGGGCGTATATCTGCGGCGAAGAAACCGCGATGATTGAGAGCCTGGAAGGCAAGAAGGGGCAGCCGCGCCTGAAGCCGCCGTTCCCGGCCGGCGCCGGCCTCTATGGCAACCCGACGACGGTGAACAATGTCGAGAGCATCGCCGTGGTGCCGACCATCCTGCGCCGTGGCCCGGAATGGTTTGCCGCCATCGGCCGGCCCAAGAATGAAGGCACCAAGCTGTTCCAGATCAGCGGCCATGTGAACCGGCCGTGCGTGGTGGAAGAAGCCATGGGTCTGCCGTTCCGCGAGCTGGTCGACACGCATTGCGGCGGCATCAAGGGCGGGTGGGACAATCTGCTGGCGGTGATCCCCGGCGGCTCTTCCGTGCCGCTGGTGCCGGCGCACCAGATCATCGACGCGCCGATGGATTTCGATGGCCTCCGCGACCTCAAGTCCGGCCTCGGCACCGCCGCCGTGATCGTGATGGACAAGTCCACCGACATCGTGCGGGCGATTGCGCGGCTGAGCTATTTCTACAAGCATGAAAGCTGCGGCCAGTGCACGCCGTGCCGCGAAGGCACCGGCTGGATGTGGCGGGTGATGGAACGGCTGGTCACTGGCGATGCTGAACCACACGAGATCGACATGCTGCTCGACGTGACCACCCAGGTCGAAGGTCACACCATCTGCGCGCTGGGTGATGCCGCCGCCTGGCCGATCCAGGGCCTGATCCGGCATTTCCGTCCGGAAATCGAGGCGCGGATCGCGAAGCGCAAGGGCTTCGTGCAGGTGCCGCACGCGGTGGCGGCGGAGTAACGCTTCAGGGAGCGAAAATCGCCCCTTTCCACTGGCCTTTTTCCCGGCTTTCCCCTAATCCAGACAGGCATTTGAAGCCTGCCTGGAAGAGCCAAGAAAAGCACAATGGAATCAACCACTACACCCCCCGCCGGCGAGCCCGATATCAAGCCCATTTCCATCGTTTCGGAAATGCGGACGAGTTTCCTTGATTATGCCATGTCGGTCATCGTTTCGCGCGCGCTGCCGGATGTGCGTGATGGCCTGAAACCGGTGCACCGGCGCATCCTGTGGGGCAGCTACGAAAACGGCTTCACCCACGCCAAGCCCTATCGCAAATCGGCGCGCATCGTCGGCGACGTGATGGGCAAATATCACCCGCACGGTGACAGCGCGATCTATGACGCGTTGGCGCGCATGGTGCAGGATTGGTCGATGCGGCTGCCGCTGATCGACGGTCAGGGCAATTTCGGATCGATGGACCCGGATGCCCCGGCGGCCATGCGCTATACCGAAGCGCGGCTGGCGAAATCGGCCGAAGCGCTGCTCGCCGATATCGAGAAAGACACGGTCGATTACGTGCCCAATTACGACGGTTCGGAAAACGAGCCGACCGTGTTGCCGGCGCGTTTCCCCAACCTGCTGGTCAACGGCGCCGGCGGCATCGCGGTCGGCATGGCGACCAACATCCCGCCGCACAACCTGAATGAAGTGATCGACGCGGTCCGCGCCTGGCTTGATGACCCGATGATCAGTGTCGAAGGCCTGATGCACCATCTGCCGGCGCCGGATTTCCCGACCGGCGGCATCATCCTGGGCTCGAGCCAGCTCAAACAGGCCTATGAGACCGGGCGCGGCAGCATCCGTATCCGTTCGCGCCACGTGGTTGAGGAAGGCCGCGGCGAGAAGCGCGCCATCGTGCTGACCGAGATTCCTTTCCAGCAGGGCAAGAACGCGCTGGTGGAAAAGATCGCCGAAGCGGTGAAGGACAAGCGCATCGAGGGCGTGTCTGACCTGCGCGACGAATCCAACCGCGAAGGCGTGCGCATCGTGCTCGACCTGAAGCGCGACGCGACGCCGGACGTGGTGCTGAACCAGTTGTGGCGCCACACGCCGGCGCAGCAGAGCTTTGCCATCAACATGCTGGCCATCCGCGGCGGCCGCCCGGAACTGATGGGCCTGAAGGACATCATCCACGCCTTTGTCGAGTTCCGCGAACAGGTCATCACCCGCCGCTCCAAGCACGAGCTGATGAAGGCGCGCGAGCGGGCGCACCTGTTGATCGGCCTGGTCATCGCGGTGGCCAACCTGGATGAAGTGGTGCGCATCATCCGCGCCAGCGCCAGCCCGTCCGACGCGCGCGAGACGCTGATGGCGCGCGACTGGGATGCCACGGAAATCCGCCCCTATCTGGCGTTGGTCGAAGCCGGCACCGTGGATGTCGACGCGCCGACCATCCGGCTTTCGGATGCGCAGGTGCGCGCTATCCTCGATCTGCGGCTCAACAAGCTCACGGCGCTGGGCCGTGACGAGATCGGCAGCGAATTGCGCGAACTGGCGGACAGCATCGCCGACCTGCTCGAAATCCTGACCAGCCGCGTGCGCCTGCGCACCGTGCTGCGCAGCGAGCTGGATGGAGTGGCTGACGAGTTCCAATCCAAGCGCCGCACCGAACTGGTGTTCAACGCCGAAGACATCGACGACGAGGACCTGATCGAGCGCGAGGACATGGTGGTGACCGTGACCCGCGATGGCTGGATCAAGCGGGTGGCGCTGGCCGAATATCGCGCCCAGGGCCGCGGCGGCAAGGGCCGCAACGCCATGGCCACCAAGGACGAGGATGCGGTGACGACGCTGTTTGTCACCTCCACCCACAATCCGGTGCTGTTCTTCTCCACCGCCGGCAAGGTTTATCGCCTGAAGGTCTGGCGCCTGCCGCAGGGCGGCCCGCAGGCCAAGGGCAAGCCGATCAACAATCTGCTGCCGTTGGCCGAGGGCGAGACGATCATCACCACCCTGGCGCTGCCGGAGGACGAGACCGAATGGGGCCGGCTGCACGTGATGTTCGCGACGGCCCACGGCAGCGTGCGCCGCAACGCCATGGACAGTTTCACCAACGTGCCGACGGCCGGCAAGCTCGCCATCCGCTTTGAGGACGGCGATGATGACCGGCTTATCGGCGTGGCGCTGTGTGACGAGGCCGATGATTGCTTCCTCGCGGCGAAGAGCGGCAAGGCCATCCGCTTCCCGGTCGATGACGTGCGCGAGTTCGTGTCCCGCACCTCGACGGGTGTGCGTGGCATGACGCTGGCGGCGGGCGACGAGGTCGTTTCCATGGCGATCCTCAAGGGCTTTGAGGCCAGCACCGAAGAGCGCGAGGATTATCTGAAGGCGGCGGCCTGGAAAGCGGAGCCGGGCGAGCGTGTGCTGTCCGAAACCCGCATGGCCCAGTTCGCGGCGGCTGAGGAGTTCATCCTGACGGTGACCGCCAACGGCTTTGGCAAGCGTTCATCGGCGTTCGAATATCGCCAGTCGGGTCGCGGCGGGCAGGGCATCCGCAACATCGCCGAAAGCGATCGCAACGGCGATGTGCTGGCCAGCTTCACTGCGCGCGATGGTGACGATGTCATGCTGGTGACCGACCAGGCCAAGCTGATCCGGCTGCGCGTCGGCGATATCCGCATCATGGGCCGGGCCGCACAGGGGGTGACCCTGTTCAAGGTGGCGGATGACGAGCATGTCGTCTCGGCCGCGCTGATCCCGTCGGATGGTGAGGATGCGGGCGGCGATGACGCGGGTGATGCCGCTGACGACGGGGCGGGCAGCGAAGCCTAAGCGACGCGCGCCGCCCGGGCCAGCAGTCCGCGGCCAACGCCAAGCGTGATCAGCCACTGGCCGCCGAAATAGAGCGCCCAGACAAGGGCGCCGTCCACCACCGGCCCCACGAGGTGCCCGCCGCCCATGCGCAGCACCAGGATGGTGTCGGACAGCACGAAGGCGATGGCACCCAGCGCCGCCAGCCGCGGGAAGCGACTGAGCCACAGGCTGGCGGCCATGCCGGTGAGCAGCACCGCATAGACCATGGTCAAGCCCCAGGGCTGGCTGGCCGGGGTGAGCAGCGGCGGCATGATGAGGCCATAGAGGATGAGGCTGGCGGCGATCAGCCGGTCACGCACGGCGGCGTCGCGGCGGTGGCGGGCATAGAAGGCGATGGCGACGGCATGCCCGGCGGCAAAGCTGGCGGCGCCGGCGATGAACAGGCCCGGCAACTCCAGCAGCACGTCGCCCAGCGCGCCCAGCGCCATGATCGCGGCCAGCACGCGGGCGCCCGGCGCCTTCAATTGCCAGGCCGAAAGCGCCAGCAGGGCAACGCCGCTGCCTTTCAGCGCGGTCTGCACAGGGCCGTCGATCAAGGGGGCGAGCAGCAGGAAGGCAAGGCCCGCGGCCAGCGATGTCGCCAGCCCGGCGCGAAAGCCGAGCGGCAGGCCGGCCAGCGGCAACGAGGCGACGAAGGCCGGCATCGCTGAACAGTCTCGCCCGTGGCGGCGGGGAGGGCAAGGCTTGGCGGCCAAACTCACTCATTGTTCATGTTGAGCGCGATATTGGGCCGGCCTACGGTGTGTGTGACCGGTTGACGCGGAAGCGACGACGGCTTAGCCCAACCCGGCATGAGTTGAGGCCAAAAGATCCTTGTGGGAGGCATGAATGAGGACGATTGCAACCGCCCTGGCGCTGGTGCTGATGACCGGCACCGCTGTGGGTGTCGCCAGCCCGGCGCTGGCGCAGAAGCCTGCTGAAAAGCCGGCGCCGCCGAAGCTTTCGAAGCCGATCCTGGCCGTGGTCGTGGCCGTGCAGAAGCTGCAGACCGCCGGTGACCATGCCGGCGCGCTGGCCAAGATCGCCGAAGCCGCCTCGGTGCCGCGCGTCGAGAAGGACGATGCGCTGATCATGGCGAAGCTCAAGCTGTTCTCGGCCCAGAATCTGAAGGACAATGTGAAGCTGGAAGAGGCGCTGACCGAAGCGGTCGAGGCGCCGTCGATCACGAATGAAGAGAAGGTGACCTTCTCCAAGTTCGTTGCTGGCCTCGCGTCCAACCGCAAGGATTATCAGAAGGCCTGGAAATGGTATGAATTCTACATGGGCCAGAAGCCCGACGATGTGGACATCATCGTGCAGGCCGCCAGCGTCAACGCCGCGCTCAACAACAAGCCGCGCGTGTATGAACTGCTGACCAAGGCAATCGGTCTGCGCGAAGCCGCCGGCCAGAAGGCCGATCGCAGCTGGTATGAATTCCGCGCCCAGACCGCCATCGACACCAACATGGCCGACAAGATCATGCCGGCGCTGCTCGGCTGGGTGAAGGCCTTCCCGGAACCCAAGAGCTTCAACCTGTCGATCGAGCTGGTGAAGCAGCGCGCCGGCAACATGGACAACAACATGCTGCTGGATTGGGGCCGCCTGATGTGGGCCGCCAATGCCATGCTGACTGCCAACAATTACCTGGAATATTCCGACGCGGCGCTGGATCGCGGCATGCCGAATGAAGCCGACATGGTGCTGAAGGACGGCATCGCCAAGAAGCTGCTCGATCCGAGCAAGACCAACGTGTCGGAATCGGTGAAGCTGGCGGTGTCCAAGAATGCCGAAAGCAAGGCCGGTCTGCCGGCGCTGGAAAAGGAAGCCAAGACCTCGCCGCGCATCGGCCTGGTCGTTGCCGACACGCTGGCCAATCTGGGCCAGAATGATCGCGCCGTCACCTTCTACAAGGGCCTGCTCGGCAATGCCGCCATTGATCAGGACACGGTGAACCTGCGCATGGGCGCCGCGCTGCTCAAGATGGGGGACAAGGAAGGCGCCAAGGCCGCCTTTGCCGCCGTCAAGGCGGGTCCGCGCGCCCAGATCGCGCAATTCTACACGGCGCTGGCCGGCGCCTGAGCCGACACCCAGCGCTGATTGAAGCGGAGCGCGCGGCCTTGGTGCCGCGCGCTCTTTTCATGTGCGCCCTTCACCCCTATGGAGGCCCACCGCCGCAGCCAGAGGAGTCGCCCGTCATGTCGTCCCGGATCAAGGAACCCCGCCTGGGCCTGACGTTTGACGATGTGCTGCTGGTGCCGGCGGCCTCGGCGGTGCTGCCCAGCATGGCCGACACCTCGACGCGGGTGACGCAGGGCATCAGCCTCAATATCCCGATCCTGTCGGCGGCGATGGACACGGTGACCGAAGCCAATATGGCGATCACCATGGCGCAGCTGGGCGGCATCGGCGTGCTGCACCGCAATCTGACGGTGGAGGAACAGGCGCTGGCCGTGCGCCAGGTGAAGCGCTTTGAAAGTGGCATGGTGGTCAACCCGATCACGCTCACCCCGGATCAGACGCTGGCCGATGCCCGCGCGCTGATGGCCAGCCACGGCATTTCCGGCTTCCCGGTGGTGGAAAAGGTCGGCCCCGGCGGCGCGCCCGGGCGCCTCGTCGGCATCGTCACCAACCGTGATCTGCGCTTTGCTGAAAATGACGCGCAGCCGATTGCCGAGCTGATGACCAAGGACAATCTGGTCACCGTCCGCCCCGGCGTCACCGAAGCCGAATGCCGCCGTCTGCTGCACAACCGCCGCATCGAGAAGCTGATCGTGGTGGATGACGACGGCCATTGCATCGGCCTGATCACCATGAAGGACATCGTGCGCGCGGTGAATCACCCCAGCGCCACCAAGGATGCCGCCGGCCGCCTGCGCGTTGCCGCCGCCACCACCGTGGGCGATACCGGTTTCGAGCGCACCGAGGCGCTGCTCGATGCCGAGTGCGACCTGATCATCGTCGATACCGCCCACGGCCACAGCGACCGCGTCGCCGAAGCCGTGGCGCGTATCAAGAAGCACAGCAATTCGGCCCAGGTGATTGCCGGCAACGTGGCGACGGCCGCGGCCGCGATGGCCCTTATCGACGCTGGCGCCGATGGCATCAAGGTCGGCATCGGGCCAGGCTCGATCTGCACCACGCGCGTGGTCGCCGGCGTGGGTGTGCCGCAGCTGACCGCGGTGATGGACACCGCCGAAGCCGCCTGGGCCCGGAATATCCCGGTGATTGCCGATGGTGGCCTCAGGACCAGCGGCGATGTTGCCAAGGCACTGGCCGCCGGTGCGAGCGCAGTGATGGTCGGCAGCCTGCTGGCCGGCACCGAGGAAGCGCCAGGCGAAACCTTCCTGTGGCAGGGCCGCACCTACAAGAGCTATCGCGGCATGGGCAGCGTGGGCGCCATGGCGCGCGGCAGTGCCGACCGTTATTTCCAGCAGGACATCAAGGACCAGCTGAAACTGGTGCCGGAAGGCATCGAGGGCCAGGTGCCCTACAAGGGCCCGGCGTCCAACGTGCTGCACCAACTGGTCGGTGGGGTGAAGGCGGCGATGGGCTATACCGGCTCTGCCACGCTGGAACAGTTCCGGGAACGGGCCGAGTTCATCCGCATCACCAATGCCGGCCTGAAGGAAAGCCACGTGCACGACGTGACCATCACGCGTGAGGCCCCCAATTATCCGACCGGCGGATGATCCCCGCCGCACGCCTTCAGGCCGCCATCGAGATCCTTGACCAGGTCATCACCGCTGCCCGCGATGGCGGGGCGGCAGCCGATACCATCATCCAGCGCTATTTCAGCACGCGCCGCTATGCCGGGTCGAAGGACCGGCGGGCGGTGCGCGACCTGGTGTTTGCCGTCATCCGATCGCTGGGCGAACGCCCGGTGTCGGGCCGCGCGGCGGTGATCGGCCATGCCCGCGCCCATGATCCCGAACTGCTGGCGCTGTTCGGTGCTGGCGGGCACGGGCCGCCGACGCTGGTGCATGGCGAACCGGCCGCTGTGCCGGGCGTGGCCCCGGCCTGGCTGGAGCGCATGCTGATCGATCGATTTGGCGCCGATGCCGAGCGACAGGCGCTGGCCCTCTTGGATCGCGCGCCACTGGATGTGCGGGTGAACGCGCTGCGGGCAACGCGGGCGGCGGTGCTGGCCGATCATGCCGACTGGGAGAACCTGCCCAGCACGGCCCACGGGGTGCGGTTGCCGTCGGGCACCAATGTCGAGGCGCTGCCGGAATATCAGGCCGGCCAGATCGAGGTGCAGGACGCCGGCAGCCAGATTGCAGCGGCGCTGCTGGCGGCGCGGCCGGGCGAGACAGTGGTGGACCTGTGCGCCGGGGCTGGCGGCAAGACGCTGGCGCTGGCGGCAGACATGGGCGGACCGGAGGAGACTGGGGGCCGCCTGATTGCCTGCGACACCGATCGGGCGCGGCTGTCGCAACTTGCGCCGCGCGCGGAACGGGCCGGGGCGGCGGTGGAAACCCGGCTGCTCAACCCCGGTGCCGAAGCGCAGGCGCTGGCCGACCTGATGGGCCAATGCGATGCCGTGCTGATCGATGCGCCCTGTTCGGGCAGCGGCACTTGGCGGCGCAACCCGGAAAGCCGTTGGCGGCTGACCCCGCAACGATTGCAGCGACTGGTGGCAACACAGGCCATGCTCCTCCAGCTTGGCACGGCGTTGCTCAGGCCCGGCGGGCGGCTGGTTTATATCGTCTGTTCGCTGCTGCCGGCCGAAGGCGAGGCGCAACTGGCCGCCACGCCCGGCCTGTCGCCGTGGCAGACCCGCGTGCTGACCCCGGCCGACGATGGCTGCGACGGCTTTTTCATCGCGCAGTCATCCCGGCTTTGATAAGACTATGGGCACAGGAGACTTGTCCATGCGTTTCACCTTGCTGTTGCCGATTGCCCTGATTGCCACCGCGGCTGTTGCCGCGCCGGGCCGGGATGACCAGCTGAAGCCGGTTTCGGTGCAGATGGCTGCGGCCGGCCAGGCCGCGCTGGCGGCGGGCAAGGCGCAGGACGCCATCGACGCGTTCGAGGCGGCGCTGGCCAGCGATCCGCGCAATGTCGCGGCCTTCGCCGGCATCGCGGCGGCCTATGAAAAGCAGGGCCTGCCGGGCAAGGCGATCAAATATTATCGCGAGGCGCTGGCGCTGAACCCGTCAGACATTTCGGCGCTGGAAGGCCAGGGCCGGGCGTTGGTGGCGCGCGGCGCGACGGCGCGGGCGCAGATCAACCTCGCCCGCATCAAGGCGCTGTGCAAGGCCGATTGCAGCGCCGCCGGCCGGCTGGAAGGCGTGATCGCCAAGGCCAGCCGGCAGGCGGAGGCCTCAACAGCGTCGAGCCAGCAAGCCGCCGTGGCGGTGAAGGACAAGCCTACGCAGGAGTGAGCAGGATCAGCCTGCCAGCGACTTGACGAAGATCACCTTGCCTTCGCCTGGCTGGTAGAAGTCGGCGATCCGGCCGGTTTCGGCATAGCCAACGTGGCTATAAAAGCGCCGGGTGCGTGCGAACTCCATCTGATCCGAGGTTTCGACCAGCAGGAGGTGGGCGCGCGCTGCACGCAGTTGGCGTTCAACCTCGGCCAGCAGGGCAGCCCCGAAGCCGCGGCCATGACTGTCGGCGGCGACAGCAAGCAGCAGATTGTTCCAGGTGCCACTCGTCATGCGCTCAGGTGCGGCATAGGCGAGGCCCTTGACGCCATGGTCATCCACGACCAGCCAGATCTCGCCCGATGGTGGCTCCGCAAAATACCCCGCCACCATGTCGTCAAGCAGCTCGGACGGGAACAGGCCGACACTGTCGATGATGGCCTTGGCGGCGGGCAGGTCGGATGGGTGCAATGATCTGATCATGAAGCCATTTCGCATCAGCCCCGGAAGCGGTTACAGCCGCGCCGCCGCCTTCGCAAACGCTTCCACCGGCACCGTCTCGGCCCGCGCTTCGGGCTTGATGCCTTCGGCTTCCATTGCCTCCAGTGCACCGGGCAGGCCCTTCAGGCTGGCGCGCAGCATCTTGCGGCGCTGACCGAAGGCCGCGGCGGTGAGCGCGGCGAGGCGGGCGGGCGTAGCGGCTGACAGCGGCGCCCCCGGCACGAGATGGACGACGGCGCTTTCCACCTTGGGCGCCGGCACGAAGGCGCGGGGGGGCAGGGTGAGCGCGATCTTCGGCGTTGACCGCCACTGGGCCAGCACCGCCAGCCGGCCGTAGGCGTCATCGCCCGGCGCGGCAATGATGCGCTGGGCGACTTCCTTCTGGAACATCAGGGTCAGGCTGGCCCACCATGGCGGCCATTCGGGGCTTTCCAGCCAGCCGGTGAACAGCGCCGTGCCGATATTGTAGGGCAGGTTGGCAACGATGTGTGCGCCGGCACCGGCCAGCGCCCGTGGGTCCACCGCCATGGCATCGCCGCCAACCACCGTGAGCCGGCCGTCGGCCGCATCGGCGAGTTCGGCCAGCGCGGGCAGGGCGCGGTCGTCACGCTCCACCGCGAAGACCTGGGCACCGGTGCGCAGCAGGGCGCGGGTGAGGCCGCCGGGGCCGGGGCCGACTTCATAGACGCGCGAATCCCGCCCCAGGCCGGGGATGCGGGCGATGCGATCGAGCAGGTTGGTATCGGTGAGGAAATTCTGGCCGAGCGATTTCTTGGCATTGAGGCCGTGCCGGGCGATCACCTCGCGCAGCGGCGGCAGGTCGGCCAGGCTCATCGGCTCAACTGGCAGCGCGGCGGGCGGCGCATTCGCCGGCCATGCGGATGGCGGCGATCATGGCACTGGCGGCGGCGACGCCCTTGCCGGCGATATCGAAGGCCGTGCCGTGATCGGGCGAGGTGCGCACGATCGGCAGGCCGAGCGTGACGTTGACGCCATCATCGAAATGCAGCGCTTTCAGGGGGATCAGTGCCTGGTCGTGATACATGCACAGCGCCACGTCATAGCGGGCGCGGGCCGGCGGGTGGAACATGGTGTCGGCCGGCAGCGGGCCGATGACGTCCAGGCCTTCGGCGCGCAGCGCCTCGATGGCGGGACGGATGATCTCCACCTCTTCGCGGCCGAGCGTGCCTTGTTCGCCGGCGTGCGGGTTGAGGCCGGCAATGGCGAGGCGGGGCTGTTCGATCCCGAAATCGCGGGTGAGCGCGCGCGCGGCGATGCGGGCACGGTTGACGATCAGTTCGGTGGTGAGCAGGCGCGGCACGTCGGCCAGCGGCACGTGGACGGTGAGCGGGATGGTGCGCAAGCTGGGCCCGGCCAGCATCATCACCGCGTTGGCCGGGGCGATGCCGCAGCGTTCGGCGACGAACTCGGTCTGGCCCGGATAGGTGAAGCCGATGGCGAACAATTGCGCCTTGGAAACCGGCCCGGTGACCAGCGCCGAGGCCATGCCCTGGCGGGTGAGGCCAGCGGCGAGTTCCAGGCTGTCGAGTGCGCAGCGGGCGCCGGCGAGATTGGGCTCGCCCGGCACGATCTCACCCGGATCATCGACCTGGATCAGCGGCAGCGCCTCGTTGAACACCGTCGCCGCGCTCGCCGGATCGGAGAGCACGGCGGTCGGCCCGTTCCACACCGCACGGATCGAGCGGGCATCGCCGATGGCGAGGAAGGGCGGCAGGCCGGCCTCCACCCGCCGTTCCCAGGCGGCGGCGATCACTTCGGGTCCGATGCCGGCCGGATCGCCGATCGACACGGCCAATGGGGCCGGCACCGCCGTCATCAGCGATAATCGACGATGGCGTCGCGCCGAAGGTCGCGCAGGTAACGGCGGGCGCGCATGTTGACGCGTTCCTCGTTCATCTGGGCATAGATCTCGTCGAAATTGGGCGCCTTGGCCTGCACCATGCTATCATCGCGGCCGCAGAGCACCAGCACGCGCAGGCCTTCCTCGGCCGAACCGAAGGCCGGGGTGGCTTCACCGATCGACATGCGGCCCAAGATGGCCTGCAACTGCGCCGGCAGGTCCTTCATGCGCACGGCATCGTTAACAGCGACTTCGCCGTTCACCTTCTTGGCCACCGCCTCGACGCCGCCGCAGCCGCCCATGTTCTGGGTGAGCGTGCCGATTTCCTGCACCTTGGCGCGGGCTTCGGCTTCGGTGGTGTCGGGCTTCAGCGGGATGGTCAGCTGTTTGAGGCTGAGCTGGGCCAGAAGCGGATCGGCGGCCAGCACCTGGCGCTTTTCGATCAGCGCCATGATGGCGACGCCGCCCGGCACCGCGATCGCATCGGTGATCTGGCCGGGCTGCAGGGCTGCGACGGCCGGCGCCACCGCGTCGTTCAATTGCTCGCCGCGCACCCAGCCCAGGTCGCCGCCCAGGCCGGCGGTGGAGGCTTCGGAGAATTGGCGAGCATAGGCGACGAAGCTGGCGCCGCCGCGGACCTGGCCGACGATGCGGCTGGCATCTTCCATCACCGCATTGAGGTTTTCCGGGGTGGCCGCCAGGAAGATTTCGCCGACATGATATTCGTCCTTGCCCTTGGCGGCGTTCAGCTTGTCGATCACCTGCTGCACCTCGTCGTCGCCGACGTTGACCAGCGGCTCAACCTTGCGGCGCAGCACCCGGCTCCAGGCCATTTCGGCACGGATCTGCGCCTTCAGGCTGCTGGCCGAGCTGTTGTTCTGGTGAAGATACTCCTCGAACTGCTTGGGCGTGCGCTTGAAGTTCGTGGCGATGCGCTCGAAAGAGCGGCTGACTTCGGATTCGCTGATGCGGATATCGTTCTCGGCGGCTTCCTGCATCTCCAGCTTTTCGTCGATCAGGTTGCGGATGATCTGCAGGCGCAGTTTCTGCTTTTCCGCCTCGTCGATGCGGCCGCCGTTGGCCGCCAGCACCAGGTTGAGCCGGTGATCGATATCGGTGTCGGTGATCACTTCGCCATTGACGATGGCTTGCGCCTTGCGCAGCGTCGGATCGACTTCGCCCAGCAGCACCACCTCGGGCAGATCATTGGCCGAAAAACTGCGGTTGGCCGCCTGCGCCAGCACATTGCCCTGCGTGGTTGGCACGGCCATAGCAAGGGCCAGCACTGCCAGCGGGCCGTTCAGCAATCTCACCTTCATTCACATGCTCCGAAGCGCCGCAGCGCACCCCCGTGGGCTCTGCCCTTAGCGCATGGGTGCGGGCCGGGGAAAGCGCTTGTTTGGGCGCTATGGCCGGCAAAGGCTGAACAGCGGGTGAAAAGCCGGTAACGCCGGCGGTTATTGGCACCCCATCACTGGCCAAGCGTCTTGAACGCGATGCTGATCTGGAAGTTGTTGCCTGGCCGGAAATCGCGGTCGCCCACATAGTCACGGCGCCAGCCGATGCCGAAGCGGAAGCATTCATCCTCGTACTGGATGCCGATGCGGTGGCGGATGGCACGGAAACCATCACTGTTGGACAGCGGATTTTCCGCCCGCGTCGTCAGATCGATGATGGCGTTGCCGAACAGCGCCCAGTAACGCGCAAAGGCCACTCGCCCGGCGATGCGCAGCTCCTGCCGGTCTTCCAGATCCTCCAGCGTGACGTTGCGGTTGAGCCGGATGTACGCCGCCGACACATAGGAGCGGCGGCCGCCCAGGGTCAGGTCGATCTCGTTTCGGCGGACGGCGAAATTGTCCTTGTCGAGCCGGAAGCGATGGGTGAGCTCGACCAGGCGGCCGATCTTCAGGCTGGTGCGGCCCACCACGTCCGAAAGCCGGCCGCGATAGCCGGTCCCGGCGGCAAATTCGCTGCCGTCGCCGTCGAGCCGGACCGACTGGCCGATTTCGGTGCGCAGCTGCCAGCCTGGCCGGTCGAGCGTATATTCGGCGCCATAGGTCAGGCGGCTGCCACTTTCGATGCGATCAAGGCCCGGCGTGCGGTTGAGATCGAACAGCGACACGTCTTCCAGTTCGAAAGCGCGGGAATCCTCGTTGGGGAAGCCGGCGTTGGGCACGCGCGGCGACGCCACCAGCTGCACGCGCGGCGTGATCGTCTGCACGCCGCCGAACGCCGGACCGGCGAACGGCCAGCTGACATCGACCGCCGCCAAGGCCATCGTGCGCCCGCGCCAGCCATCGCGGCCGGCATAATCGGGGAAGGTGGCCAGGGCGGAATTGCGCACGTCATAAAGGTCACCGCGCACCAGCCCGGTGAAGGTGACGCGCTGGCCAAGGGTGGTGGTGAGGTTGCGATCCCAGCGCGCCCAGCCCAGCGCGCGAAACATGTCCTGCCCGTCGGTGCGGGTCAGCAGCAGCGAATTGGCACCAAAGCGCAGGCGGCCACCGACGACATTCCAGTCCGGCCGCCAGTCATAATCGATCAGCGGCAGCGCCAGCGGAATCTCGCCGGCGCGATCGGTGGCGCGCAGGCCCTGGAAATACCAGGCCGAAATCGACAGCCAGCTTTCATCCGTGACCCGTTCCAGTGCGTAGGACGAACGCAGCGTGTCATCGAAACCCAGGCCATAGCGGCGGTTGAACGTGTCGTCGGTGGTCAGCCGCAGCGAGAAGACCGAGCGCCAGTAACGGTCGTGCTGGAGCCGGCCCTTGATGCCGAGATAGCCACGGAATTTCTCGCCGCGATCAATCTCGGTCACCCCGTCCGACGCCAGATCGAAGCGGCGCGAGAAGGTGAACATGCCATCGACCTGGATCGGCCCGTCGCGCAGCAGTTGCCGCGCCTGGAAGGCCAGCGCCGGGTTGGTGGCGCTGTAGAGCCAGGGGGTGAGCGTGACGTCGCGATCCGGGCCGAGCGCGAAATGGATTGGCGCCGAAACCCCCAGGCCCAGCTGGCGCTGGATTTCCACCGCCGGCACCAGCACGCCCGACGCGCGCGGCGAATCGCCATCCGGGTGGGACAGGCTGGGCAGCCAGAACACCGGCACGCCAAACATTTCCATGCTGGCATCGCGATAGGAAATGCGGTGCCGGGTCTGATCATAGACGATTTTCACCGCCTTGATCTTCCACACCGGCGTCTGCGGGCAGCCCTGGCCATCGACCACGGCGCAGGGGCTGTAGACCGCCCGGTCCATGGCATAGCGCTGGGCGCTGCGGGTGGCGGCCTTCGCCCCCAGCCGACCGCCATCGTTCAGCACCAGCAGCATGTTGGCGATGGCGCCGTCCTTCAGGCTGTCCGACAGGGCAATGTGGTCACCCAGGGCCTGATTGCCGGAGGGATCGGTGATCTGCACATTGCCGATCGCCACCACCTCACCTTCCTTGCCGGGCCTGGCACGGGTATATTCCACCCGGTCGGCCACCATCGCATAGCCGTCGCGCGTCACCCGCACGCGGCCGCTGGCGATCACCAACTGCTTGTCCTCATCGTAACTGAGCTGGTCGGCCTCGAAATCGACACTGTCGCCCGGCGCCGGCAGATGTGATGTGCGCGGCGGCGCATCGGGATCCTTGTTGGCCGGTTCGCGGTTGCCCCACAGCGCTGGCGCCATGCGCTGCGCTGCTGCGGGGGCCGGCAGCAGGGCAAGGGCCGCCACGGCCAGCAGCAGGCCATTTCGGAAAGCGGGCAGGGGGGCAGGGCCGGGCACATTGGGTCGATAGCCGGGCCATGCCGGGCCTGCAACCATCTGCTTGGCGGTAAGGGAGCGAGCGCCTAATCAGGTCCCCTGTCCGAATCGAAAGGGAATTTGATGCTCGCCATTACCTATCTGCCTGCCGTTGCCGATGCGGCTGCGGCCCTGGTCGTGCTGGCGGGGCCCGACGGCGCACTGTCGGCCGGGGCGCAGGCCGCCGATGCGGCCACCAAGGGCGCCGTGCAGGCGGCGGCCAAGGCCGCGCGCTTTGAAGGCGGTGTGGGCGAGATCGTGGAATTGCTGGCGCCGGCTGGCCTTGGCCACAGCCGCCTGCTGCTGGTTGGCACCGGCCCCAATGACAAGATCGATGCGGGCGTTGCCGAGCGCATCGGCGGTGCGATTGCGGCGCGGCTGCTGCTGAGCGGTGAGACCACGGCAAGCGTGGACGTTGCCGCTGTGCTGGCCGGTGATCTGGCGGCGCACCTGGCGCATGGTGCGGTGCTGCGCTCGTGGCGGTTTGATCCCTATCGCACCAAGCTGAAGGACAAGCAGAAGCCGACGCTGACCAGCCTGGCCATCGTCGGCGCCGGCGCGGTGACGGCGCACGACAAGTTGATGGCGATTGCCGGCGGTGTCGCCCGCACCCGCACCCTGGTCAGCGAACCGCCCAACATCCTCTATCCGGAGAGCTTCGTCGAAAAATCGCTCGACTTGGCAGCGCTTGGTGTCGAGCTCACCATCCTTGATGATGACCAGATGAAGGCGCTTGGCATGGGTGCGCTGCTCGGCGTGGCGCAAGGCTCGGTGCGGCCGGCGCGCATCCTGGCCATGCGCTGGAATGGCACTGGCCGCGATGACGTGAAGCCGGTGTGCCTCGTCGGCAAGGGCGTCACCTTCGACACTGGCGGCATCAGCCTGAAGCCGCCGGCCGGCATGGAAGACATGAAGTGGGACATGGGCGGCGCCGGTGCCGTGACGGGCGCCATGCACGCGATCGCGGCGCGCAAGGCCAAGGCGCACGTGGTCGGCGTGGTTGGCCTGGTCGAGAACATGCCCGACGGCAATGCCCAGCGCCCTGGCGACGTCGTCACCACCATGAACGGCCAGACGGTGGAAGTGATCAACACCGATGCCGAAGGCCGGCTGGTCCTGTGCGATGCGATCTGGTGGGCGCAGGAGACGTTCGAACCGGAAGTGGTCGTTGATCTTGCGACGCTGACCGGCGCGATCATCATCAGCCTGGGCCATGAACATGCCGGCATGTTCTGCAACGATGATGGCCTGGCGGCGCAACTGGCCGCCGCCGGCAGCGCCGTGGGCGAGAAATTGTGGCGGATGCCGATCGGCGAAGCCTATGACAAGCTGATCGATAGCGATGTGGCCGACATGAAGAATGTCGGCCCGCGTGAAGGCGGCTCGATCTCGGCGGCGCAGTTCATCGCCCGCTTCCTCAAGCCGGGCGTGAAGTGGGCGCACCTCGATGTCGCCGGCACGGTGTGGGCCAACAAGCCCGGCGCGCTGTTTGACAAGGGCGCCACTGGTTACGGCGTGCGCCTGCTTGATCGCTTCGTGGCGGACAATTTCGAGGGCTGATTTGCGGGACCGAGTCCCCGCCCGGCTTGCAATCGCGGGGCGTGGCCTGTAGGGGGCCGCGCATCCCCCGTTTCGCATTGCAACACAGGAATTTTCGATGGCGATTACCCGCACCTTCTCGATCATCAAGCCCGACGCCACCCGCCGCAACATCACCGGCAAGGTGAATGCGATGATCGAAGCCGCCGGCCTGCGCATCGTCGCGCAAAAGCGCCTGCACCTCACCCAGGCCCAGGCCGAAGGCTTCTACGCCGTCCACCGCGAGCGCGGCTTCTTCGGTGAACTGGTGCAGTTCATGATCAGCGGCCCGGTGGTCGTGCAGGTGCTGGAAGGCGAAGACGCCGTGCCGGCCTATCGCAAGGTGATGGGCGCCACCAACCCGGCCAACGCCGATGCCGGCACCATTCGCAAGGAACTGGCCGAATCGATCGAAGCCAACACCGTGCACGGTTCGGACAGCGACGAGAACGCTGCGATCGAGATCGCGTACTTCTTCGCGCAGACCGAGATCGTCGGCTAAGCCGACGCGCCTTGCGCATTGAAAGGGCCGCAGCACCCGCTGCGGCCCTTTTTTCTGATCAAGATTGGCTTCGTGGGCGCACGAAGCGTTTAGGAGACTGAATCCCACCTCTGTTGTTGCTCAAAGAAGTAATGAATAATCCTGTGGAAGGATCGTACACCGGCGGCCCCTTTATTGGCCTGTAGCGTTCGATCATGTGCGCGCACTCAATATCATCCCAGCTTCGAAAAATTTGCATCGAACCCTCCGCAAGGCGAACGTGCGAAAACGGCCGAACGGCATTCTGCGTTACAATGAGCTCGTGGGGCGTTTCGAAGGATGTGTATAAGTGCGTCGCATCCCGAAGGGCAGCCTTGTAGTGAATGCGCGCAGAAACTTCTGAAAATTGCAGTGGGTGCAGTCGTCTTCCATCAAGATTTAGCGGGCCTTTTGGGCCCACCTCGTATTGGAGCCCTCCATCGTTCACAAACACTACGCCTACACCGCCTAGCCGAACAGCAATGGACTGGCCTGCGAGATTAGTAGAGAAGTCAAATTCTCCGAAATCGTCATCTGGTTCGATCCGATACATGTATATCGTGAAAGGGTGTGGTCCATGCAGTGAATGAAATATAGTTCGCTTGCGCGCGCTTTGAAGGATGAATTGGGCCTGGGTAAATTCCTCCAGGAAATCATGTGATATTATTGATCCTTTTGATGGATCGCTTCGATCAAACAGAAGTGTAGTTTCTTTGACCAATATCCCTATAAAAATTTTGCAAAGCCACCGTCCGAAAGCATATCGAACAGATAAATTGTTGAAGTCAGGCTTTTGCAGAAATTTAATAATTTCTTGTTCAATGTTGCTTAAAAAGCCGCCATTGCATTTTTGACAGCAAGGAACTGTTAGTTTGCGATAAGGAATAAGAGTTCCGTTGAGCAAGGATAATTTTTTATCAAGCAGGTCAAAGCGGTGCTGTGCCCAGAGCGGTATGATGTGCTCGCCTAATCCAGTCGTTGGATCTCCGCCACATGCGAAACACTGGCCACCTACGAATGCGCCGCCTGATGCAGCGCGATCCATTATCGTTAGGATGTAATCATCCATCATAATTGATGCTGTTTATATCGGAATATCGAGGTGCACACTATATACAAAAATTGGATGAATAAATTTTAGATTGTTTCAAGATCTTTTGTACAGAATATGTGCTTTTGCGATAGTTCGTTATATAAAACTAATTTACAGAATATTCTCAATATTTTTCTTATCATTCTTATCCGCTTAATACGGCAGCATCGCCAGCCGCCTAGGCGCGCACAGCCGCCACGCAGCGCCCAGCATCGTCTCGATCATCGCCCAGTCCGGCCCGTCGGTGAGCACCACACCCACCCAGCCGGCGGGGCCGAAATATTTGGGGCGGAAGAAGCGATCCGGGTCCTGTTCGATCAGCATGGCGGCTTCGTCGAGGCCGGAGACCTTCAGTAGCAGCGCGGTGATGCCGTCGCCGTGGTGATTGTCGGAGAAATAGGCGAAGAACTTGCCGCCCTCGACGTAAAAGCCGGGGGAGCCGTGGGAGAGTTTCTCGGCCGCCGCCGGCAGATTGAGCGCCAGGCCGCGCACGCGTTCCAGCAGGGCGTCAGGGCGGTCAGCGGCGGAGACGAAATCGGCGAGCACGCGCGGGTAGAGCTGATGCTCGGCATAGCTGACGCGCACGGCGAGGCTGTCGGGCGTGTCGCCGGGAAGCACTTTCACGCGCGCCTGGCCCAGGATCGGGCCGTCATCCAGTTCAGGCGTGACAATGTGGATGGTGCAGCCGGTTTCGGCCTCGCCGGCGGCCAGCACGGCTGCGTGGGTGTGCAGGCCCTTGTGTTTGGGCAGCAGCGACGGGTGGATATTGAGGCAGCGGCCCTGCCAGTGGTTGACGAATTCGGCCGAGAGCAGCCGCATGTAACCGGCGAGCGCGATGTGGGTGACACCGGCTTTCTCAAGTTCA
The DNA here is from genome assembly GCF_009733735.1 of Sandarakinorhabdus oryzae. Taxonomy (GTDB): domain Bacteria; phylum Pseudomonadota; class Alphaproteobacteria; order Sphingomonadales; family Sphingomonadaceae; genus Sandarakinorhabdus; species Sandarakinorhabdus oryzae. The sequence continues at coordinate 30,697 of NZ_WNJP01000014.1, forward strand.
CGGGTGATGATGGCGTCGAACTCGGCGCGCTTCATGCCCCTATGGCTGTGCGCGAAGGTGGGAATGGCTTCGGCCTTGGCCAGTTGCAGACCCGCCGCGTCGGGATCGTTGCTGCCCACCACCACGATCTCGTAGGGGCAATCATAGAGGCGGCTGGCATAGAGCAAGGCGGCCATGTTGCCGCCGCGCCCGGAGATGAGGACGCCGACTCTCGCCTTCTCAGGCATCGTGGCTGGCCGTCCAGGCGGCGGTTTCGCCCCATTGGCCGGGGGCACCGTGGACCTCGCAGCCTTTCTGGCCGGCGATGATCTCGCCGATCACGCTGGCCTGCTCGCCGGCGGCTTCAAGCGCGGCGATCACCGCTTCGGCTTCGCCGCGATCCACCACCAGCACCATGCCGGTGCCGCAGTTGAACGTGCGCGCCATCTCTGCGGCCGCGACACCGCCCTCAACGCGCAGCCAGTCAAACAGTGGCGGCAGCGTGGGCGCGGCCACCAGCGCGCGGGCGCCGGCGGGCAGCACGCGCGGGATATTCTCGAGGAAACCACCGCCGGTGATGTGGGCCAGCGCCTTGATATGGCCCGCCCGGATCAGCGGCAGCAGCGGCTTCACATAGATGCGGGTGGGTAAGAGCAGCGCCTCGGCCAACGTGCGGCTGGCATCGAACGGGGCCGGGGCGGCAAGATCGGCGCCAGACCGGGCGATGATGCGGCGGATCAACGAATAGCCGTTGCTGTGTGCACCCGACGAGGCGACGCCGACGATGAGCTGGCCGGGTGCCACGCCGTCGCCGGTCAATTGCTCGCCGCGTTCGACCGCGCCGACGGCAAAGCCGGCGAGGTCATAATCGCCGGCCGCATACATGCCGGGCATTTCCGCCGTCTCGCCGCCAATCAGCGCGCAGCCGGCTTGCCTGCACCCGTCGGCGATGCCGGCAACCACGCGGGCAGCAACCCCGTTCTCCAGTTTGTCGGTGGCGAAATAGTCGAGGAAAAACAGCGGCTCGGCGCCTTGCACGATGAGATCGTTGACGCACATGGCCACCAGATCGATGCCCACCGTGTCGTGCCGACCGGTGTCGATGGCCAGCTTCAGCTTGGTGCCAACACCATCATTGGCGGCGACCAGCAGCGGGTCCTTGTAACCCGCCGCCCTGGGATCGAAGAAGCCGCCAAAGCCGCCCAATTCGGCGTCCGCGCCGGGGCGTGCCGTGGCGCGGGCGAGGGGGGCGATGGCCTTCACCAGCGCGTTGCCGGCAGCGATGTCCACGCCGGCATCGGCATAGGTGAGGGGGCGCTTGTTGGTCATGCGCGCCGCCATAGCGCCAGATGAACGGGAGCGCCAGCATCCGCGCTTGGCAATGAGGGCGGTGCGGCCCTAAACAGCAGGCGTGAAACCGCGTGTCGCCTTGACCCTGTTGGCTGTGCTCGGCGCAGCCGTGGCGCTGGCGCAGGCAGCGAAGCCGCCGGTCGCGGCGCCGCCATCGGCGACCGCGGCCGCCGGCAATGCCTATGCCGTGGGCGGCATCGATGTCGATGTGACGGCCAAGAGCGTTGATGATGCCCGCCACAAGGCGTGGACCGAGGCCATGCGCAAGGCCTGGCCGATCCTGTGGTCGCGCCTCGCCGGCCAGAGCGAGGACCAGGCGCCGCGGCTGTCCGATGGCCAGATCGATGGCATCGTCGCCGGCATTGAAAGCCAGGGCGAGCGTTTCTCGGCCACACGCTATATCGCGCGCCTGGGCGTGGTGTTCGATCGCAGCCGTGCGGCCGAATATATCGGCGGTGTCGCCCGCACCCAGTCGCCGCCGCTGCTGCTGTTGCCGCTGCTGATCGACGGCGGCGCCGCGCAGGTGACGCAAGCGAAGACGCCGTGGCGCGATGCCTGGGCGCGCTGGCAGGGCAATGTGACGCCGATCGATTATGTGCTGCCCGCCGGCAACCCGGCCGACAATCTCTGGCTGAGCGCGGCGCAGGTGCGGCGCACCGATCCCGCCGGCTGGCGCAGCATCATCACCCGCTTTGACACGGTGGACGTGCTGGTCGCCGAAGCGCGGCTGACCCGGCTCTATCCCGGCGGGCCGATCCGGGCGCTGTTCATCGCCCGCCACGGTCCCAATGGCGAGGAACTCGGCCGGCTGGGCCTGCGGGTGAACAGCGAGGCGGGACTGACCCGACTGCTCGATGAAGGCGTGAAGGGCATCGACGGATTTTATGCGCAGGCGTTGCGCGACGGCCGGCTGCGCGCTGACAAGGAGCTGGCGGTGGACGTCGCCGCCATCGCCGCCGCCGATGTGCAGATCGGCACCCTGCCACCGGTAACGGAAACCGTGCTGGTCGCCGCGATCACGCCCGACAATGCCAGCCTCGCCACCGCGGAACGCCTGCTGCGCAGTGTGGCCAGCGACGTGCTGGTGCGCCAGGTGGCGGTGGGTGGCACCAGCCGGCTGGAAATCGCACTGCCCGGCGGGGCGACCGCCCTGCGCGAGGCGTTGGCGTTGCGCGGCTGGGCGCTTGATCCGGTGGGCGCCGATCTGGTGCTGGCCGGCAATGGCAAGAGCTTCTCGG